>CAKQSI010000004.1 GCA_934272745.1 uncultured Clostridia bacterium
AACGTCATCAACAACGCGCACGAAAGTTCCGACACGATGATGGTGAAGAATTTAAACACCATTCTGAATTCGGAAGAGGTTAACGGCAATCGCGCCGAAACCATGCAGGAAGCCATCGATCAGGCGGAAGAAGGCGGCTACAAGGTCGATAAACTGACCCCGACTTCCTCCGGCGATATCGTGTGGGATCAGGAAAGCAACCGTTTCCTGCTTGTCAACGCCAAGAAGGAAGTTGTGTATAAAGACGAATCCGCCACCGGCGACGTCGATTTGACAAACGGCGCCTATAAGTTGTGGAAAATCACGCGCGACGCCACGAAAGAAGACAAAGGCTACAGCCTGTACCTGGCAAACGGCGCAGTTGCTCCCGCGGGTGCGGTAGAAGTCGGTGTCGATGCCGGCGTAAACGAAAACGTTGCGGTGAATTTCGCAAGCGCTGCGGAAAGAGATGTCATCATTCGTACGAACGGCGGCACGCTGAACGTAAACGCGGAAAAAGCCACCGTCAGCCACTTTGGCGAAGCGGAAAAGGTCGTCATCGCAGCCGTTGCCGGTAATTCTTATCACGAACACGGAAAAGTCGTCGGCAATATCGAAATTGCAAAAGGTCGTGTAGAAGTTGCCGCTAAGGCGGAAGTAGGGACGATTATCGTAAAATCCGTTGCCGCAGGCGACGTTAAGGTAGAGGTCGTGACCGGCGCTACCGTTAAAGCCGTAGCTCCCGCGACCGAAGCGGCAAAAACCGACGTAACCGCCGCCACCGGCGTTGCCGATAACGTGAAGCACGAAGAAATCGTGACGAATACCGACAAATTTGCCGGCGGTCTCGGTACCGAAGCCAGCCCGTATCTGATTGCAAATGGTGAGCAGTTTGCAAACATGAATGATTTTGCTGCTGAAATGGTTGCGGGAAAATCGTATTTCTTCAAGCAAATTAAAGATATTGTTGTTACAAGAAAATATTCTGCTAAAGGATTTGCCGGTACTTATGATGGAGATGGATATAAAATTACAGTAGATTTGCCGGATGGGAAATTTGTTAGTTTGTTCAGCGTATATCAAACGACTGGATTTGTGTGCTTCAAAAACATCAATATTGTTATGAGCAATGTTGGCGTCAACTTGTTGAGTTGTGCTGACTGGGGTACGGCATATGGTGCTACTTTTGATAACATTGTTTTTAATAGTACGCAGCCTGTTGTAAAAGTAAATTGCTCTAACTTCGGTTTTGTCGTTATTGATGCTCTGTATACAAAAGGAGAAGAATCTCCCGTATATACGTTCTCAAATATTACGAATAATGTAAATTTGCAAAATGAGGGAACTTGCACTGGTTTTATTGTGGGGTCTGGTCCCGATTTTAGTGTGAAAACTACTGTGAATTATATCAATTGCGTAAATAATGGGACGATTACAGGAACGAGTTCTGTTGGATTTTTATATGGTAACAGTTCGTATATTAAGACATTAAATGACACTGAGAGTGTAATTAATGTAACTAATTGCAAAAATAATGCAATTTTCAAGACTCCTTATGAAAATCCTATTGTAGCATTTGCACCGAAGTGCGATGAATTGAATGAAAAATATCAAGAAGCGGTAGGTGGTTCGTTCCTGGCAAACAATTATTTAAAGGATAAAACTGTTACTATCAATCAAGATGGTTCTTCGTTTACATTGAATACAACAGATACAAGTGTTAAATATAAGTTGGTGTTTAACGTTGCGGCAACTTATTGGACAAAAGATGGTCATGTGTGGACAGCGGAAGATGTCGCATTAATCGGCAACGGTGATTTATATAAAAAAGTGTGGGAAATTTCTAACGGAAGGAAATTCACTGTAGAATTGCCGGCGGATGCAAAAGCGACAGGGGTGTTAAATAAGACCATTAAAGCGTATGATAAAAAGACTGCAGAAGCAAATGGAATTGTTGCAGAGGGTTATATCGATGGATTTGCTATTGTCGTTAAAAATTCTGTGACTTATCTTGTGTTTGATGTGGAGGAATCTACATACATTAATAGCAATGTGTCGTTGCTGGTCTATGCGTATGATGCAAATGATGAGTTGCTTGGGATTAGAACTGTTAAATAATATTAAGTTATAGACAGTAAGAAAAAAAGAAGTCAAGCGGGGCGCGGAAAGATTTTCCGCGCCCCGCTTGCTTATTCGTCAATTCCCCCCCTTCGGGCGGCACAAGGGCATTCGCCCCGCGCCGCCCGAAGGGGAGAGATATGTAAGGTGATTTTTGACTTCGTACTACCACAATACTAATGCGCGGGCGGCTCCCGTTGGGAGCCGCCCCCGCACATTTTTATACCTATTTTGTTCCTATACCTATTTTATTTATTTTACTATTTCCCCACCCCGCGGCACAGCGCGCTACGCGCCCCGCGCCGCGGGCAGGGATGGGTTGCTGTCTTTTATAAAATTATTAAATTTACACTTCTTTGTATCGTGATCAATTTTTCCTGCCTGTGGGTTATTTACTCGCCCGCGCCGCCCGAAGGGGCATATTTTTAAATTTAAAGGTGTTTTCCGTTTGTATTTATTCATTATTCCTTATTCCGACACCTGCAATTCTTATTCACTCCGCCCGCGGCGCGTGCGCAAAGCGCATTGTGTCGCGGGCGGGAAAGAGAGGCAAGTCACCGGTGTTAGTTTTAAAAAGATAGGTAAAGCCGGCGAGGCGGCTCCCAAAAGGGAGCCGCCCGCCGGCTTGTCATAAGAAATCAAATGTGTCGTAAAGTTTCCCCCGGCGGCACAGCGCGCCCCGCGCCGCGGGTGGGAAAGAGAGGCAAATCACCGGTGTTAGTTTTAAAAAGATAGGTAAAGCAGGCGAGGCGGCTCCCAACGGGAGCCGCCCGCACAGTTCTATACCTATTTTGTTCCTATACCTACTTTATTTATTTTACTATTTCCCCACCCGCGGCACAAGGGCATTCGCCCCGCGCCGCCCCAAAATTTACAGCGATAGCGACGGTGGTAACGGCGTTCAGTTATCCGAGGGAAAAGCCTGCCTGCTTTTCAGAACAAACCGGTTTTTGTCGTAAGTCAGCATGCCTTCCTTTTGCATACGCGAAAGTTCGGCAGACAGCGCGCTGCGATCCGCCGCCAGATATTCGGCAAGTTCCCGCCGGTTGTAGGGGATGACGACGGTGTCCGAATTTTGCCGCGTGCGTTCTTCCGACAGATACGCGCAGATTTTTTCGCGCAGGGAACGCTTGGTGATATGCCCGATGCGTTGGGTTAAAAATTTATTTTTTTCCGAAATTACCTCCAGCAGGTTTTTCAAAAACTGCGTATGGCAGGGGCATAACTTTTCGCAAGGGGAAGGGATTTTTTCATAATCGAAAAACAGCACCCGACAATCGGTCACGGCAAAAAGGTTGGCGGGCATGGTCTTATCTTTGGTGTGAACCAGCGCTTCGCCGAACAGCGAGCCGGGCGTCAGCGTTGCCATCAGCGTGCTGTTGCCGAAACAGTCTTCTTTTACAAGGTACAGTTTTCCGCTCAGAACCACGCCGGGCTTGCAGTTTTCGTCGCCCATCAGGTACACATAGGCGCCCTTGACAAAGCTTTTTTCCTTTGCGGAAAGGCAAGTGAGCAGCGTAGTCGCGCCCGCTTCCGTTATGTCGGAAAACAGCGCGGTTTTATGTAATACGTCCCAGTTTTTCATCGGTAGAACCTCGTTTTGCGGCAGAAGCCGCCGTTTACTTTGCGGTGAAACGAAACGCCGCCGTTCGCCGCACGAAAAAGGTAACGCTTGCGGCAGTTGTAAGATCGGTTGTTTATACAACGCTTTTTCCTATTATACCGCGCGGGCGGAAAATTTGCAAGGGTCGACGGCAAATTTTTTACCCGGTACATAAAAAATTTCTTTTTTCGCACGCTATGGGTAAAGGCGCGGCGTTTGTGACGATTGGGAGCCTTCCGCTTTGCGGGTTGTGCGGCAAACAGTCGTTGCCGTTTGTCATTGCGCCGAAGCCTGCCTCCCGCTTCGCCGCAGAAATAGCAAGCCGTCGAGCCGCCGGGTGTTGCGCTTTCTGTTTTATCGACGGACGGAGAGTAAAACCGCCGGCAGCCGCCAAACAGGAGAAAAGTAAATGCACACTTCTCAAAAACAACCGGAAACCTTTGTCGGAACGCCGCCCAAAGCGCCGTACTACCCCGCACCGAAAAAGAGTCGCGAGGAAGGGAACGTCCATTCTTCCGAGTTCTGAAAGGGCGATGGGAGACGCCTTGCGGCGTTTCGGTTTCACGCAAAACATATATCCGTCGGGGGTAAAATATGAGGCAACAGCCGAATCAAAGATATCTCAATTTTGTTTCGCAAACGGCGCCCAAAAGCCGGGAACAAAAAACACTGCCGTATTCTTTTCTGGTCGGCGGAGGCATTTGCTGCGTCGGTCAATTCTTCCGGTATATGCTGGAATACGGCGCCGGACTTTCGGGCGACGAACTTGCGGCAAGCGTGTCGATTATTCTCATTTTTGCAGGCAGCCTTTTTACGGGGTTGGGGGTATACGACAGACTGGGGAAGCTTGCCGGCGGCGGTTCTATCGTGCCGATTACCGGGTTTGCAAATTCCGTGGTTTCGCCGGCAATGGAATTTAAGTCCGAGGGGTATATTTACGGCGTTGCGGCGAAAATGTTCGTCATCGCGGGACCGATCATCGTCTACGGCGTACTTTCGTCCGTACTGATCGGACTGATCTACTATATCGCGTATTTATTCTGAATTATGCCGCCGGAAATCGCGGTTCGAGGCGGATCGTTCGCACGGAAAGCGAATTCGCTTCACGGTCAATTCGTTGCGCCCCGACTATGCGGCGCGGACGTTTTGTTCGACTTTTCGGCGGCGTGATATTTCCGTATTTTACGGCGGAAAGGAGGCTGATTTGCAGGATTTAATCCGTTTTGAATATCCGCCGGAGATTATTTCCGCTTTTGCGGTCGCAGGACCGAAAGAAAGCGACGGACCCATCGGCGACCTGATCCACGCGCGCCTTGCGAGCGACAAATTCGGCGAAGGGACTTTTGAAAAAGCCGAACGCAAAATGCTGACGTACGCCATCGATCACGCCATTGCCGGTACCCCGTATCCTCCGGAGGGGATCGGCGCGATCTTTTCGGGCGATCTGTTGAATCAGATTGTTTCCGCCACGTTTGCCGCGCGAGAATTTCCCGTGCCGATGGTGGGGCTCTATTCCGCCTGTTCGACCATGAGCGAAAGCCTGGCTGTGGCTTCGGCGTTTCTTTCCGCGGGCTATCTCGAATCGGCAGTTGCGGCAACGGGCAGTCATTTCGCGTCCGCGGAACGGCAATACCGTTTTCCGTTGGAATTAGGCTGTACCCGTCCGCCCGTCGCGCAATGGACGGTGACCGGGGCAGGAGCGCTGGTGCTGCGTTCGACAAAACCGGCGGAAAAAAATATCGGTCATTATAAAGAAAATGCTGTCGCCGCAGGCGAGAAAAACCTGCGCAGGGTAAACGACGCAGGCGAGAAAAACCTGCGTGGAGTTGCCGGCTCGGACAAGGGAAAAAACTGCGCTTCCGCCAGCAAAGAAGCGCGCGGCGCAGAAAAGAAAGAAGCGCGCGACGTGGGCGAAAAAACAGCCGGCTCGGACAGCGAAAAAGCAAACGAACGGCGCGTTTTTATCACGCAGGCGACGTTCGGCAGGGTGATCGACTTCGGCGTGACCGACGCAAACAATATGGGTGCGGCGATGGCGCCCGCCGCCTGCGACACCTTGGTTCGGCATTTCAATGCCGCAGAAACGCTGCCCGAAGATTACGACTATATCGTGACGGGCGATCTCGGCGCGTATGGTTCCAAATTGCTGGAAAAGCTGACGGCAGAAGCGGGATTCCCGGTCAAAAGCCGCCATCTGGATTGCGGAAAGATCATTTATCGCATGGACGAAAAAGACTATCAGGGCGGCAGCGGCGCGGGGTGCAGCGCGGTCGTGCTCTGTTCCTATCTGCTCAGGGAACTGCGCAAAAAACCGATGAAGATCGCCTTTCTTGCAACGGGAGCGCTGCTTTCCACCGTCACCACGCAGCAGGGGGAATCCATTCCCGCCGTGTCGCATCTGGTAGTGATCAGCAGCCGGGACGAAGATATGTCTTGCGGAGAACGGGCAGATTAAAGTTCCGAAGTTCGCCCGCGAGGCGGAAGCAACTGCAATGAAAGTATTTTTCGCGCCATATAACAGCAGTATTACCGCATAGCGGTATCATTATGGTCGGATAATCGGGAAATCGGATTCAACCGGGCGGACAGAATTGCCCGGTATAGGGAATAGACGGAAAATTTAAATCGGCAAAGCGGACAAAACCGCTCGGCAAAGGGGAAAGGGTATGGACGTTATCTGGATGTTTGTCAAAGCGTTTTTTGTGGGCGGCGCCATCTGCACGATTGCGCAGATACTCATCAATCTGACCAAAATGACCAGCGCCCGCATTCTGGTTACCTTTCTGCTTGCCGGCGCGGCTCTCGAGGCGGTGGGCTTATACGGCTATCTGGTGGAATTTGCCGGCGCCGGGGCAACCGTTCCCATTTCCGGTTTCGGCTATCTTTTAGCGAAAGGCGCCAAGGAAGGCGCCAAAAAAGGACTTTTTTACGCAATCACGGGCGGGCTTACGGCGGGCGCCGCCGGTATTGTCGCCGCCATCGTTTTCGGTTACGTGTTTGCGATGATCTTTACCGCAAAGTCCAAGAAAAACTGAGGAAGAAGGGACAAACAGGTCGCGTTTGGCGCATAAAAAAAACCGGGCTGCGTTTGGGGTGATTCGGAAAAACCGGGCTGCGCTAGGGGTAAGACAAGGCGGCTGTTTTTAGGAGATTTAAGAAAAGCGGCGTAGTTGAGATACTTAAGAAAAGCCGGTTGCGTTCGGAACGGTTAAAAGTCTGCCTGCTATGAAGCAAATAAAAAAAGCGGCGCGAAGAGTCCCGACGATTTCGGAATGAAAACGGTAGAAGCAAAAGACCGTTTTCGCATACAAAGCGGCGTGGTCGGCATAAACTGTACTATGCAAAATTCTTTCGTAAATGATCCGTGCGGCAATGGTTCGCAAACGGGTGCGCAAACTTCGCGCGGCAGCGGTGGTTCGTGTACAAGTGCGCAAACTTCGCGCGGCGACAGCGTTTCGCAAACGGGAGCGCACACGTCGCCTTGCGGAAGGGATTCGCGCCGTGGCGATACCTCCGTTCCGGGCAGAGACGATTTTATACGCGGCACGGGTGGGGACAATTCCGCGCAAAGCGGCGCAAAAAAACCGCTGCGTTACGCCCCGCCCGCAAATGGTACAAACGAAGCAAAACGGCAGCACGCCTATAAAAATTCTTTGCTGAAAAAACAACGCCAAAAACGGCGGAAAAGAAAACTTCGGACGGCTGCGATTTTATGCCTGCTCGCTTTGACGGCGGGCTTTCTCGGCTTTCGCAAAAACGCAAAAACCGTGGTTACCGCGGTCGCGGAATCCCGCGTCAGGGCAATGACGACCACTTGCGTCAATTTAGCCGTCTACGACACGCTTGCCGGCGTTTCCTATACCGATCTTGTTACGGCGGAAAAAAACGCCGCGGGGGAGATCGTGCTGCTTTCCGCCAACGCGGAAAAACTCAACCGCATCGCGCGGGACGCCGCCTTTTTCTCCCAAAAAAATCTGGAAAAATCGGATTTCGACAGTATTAAAATCCCTGTCGGCGCTTTTACCGGGTCGGAAATTTTTGCGGGGTTCGGTCCGGACGTCACCATAAAAATTCTGCCGGTAGGGAGCGCCTCCTGCGCCTTTTTTTCGGATTTTTCGGCGGTCGGGATCAACCAGACTCTGCATAAAATTTACTTAACCGTCACGGCGGACGTGGATATCGTGCTGCCGGGATACTCGCTCCGGGTCAGTGTGCCGACCGAAATTTTCGTGTGCGAAAGCGTCCTTCCCGGCAAGGTGCCGAACACTTATTGGGGTACGGCGATTTCCGGCGGGTTCCGGTTTTAGCGGGGAAGCGCCTGTAACTTTTACGTCGGCAGAGGGCCGCGGCGGTATGTTTTACCGATCAATATTTTTGGGTTTCAAAAGGAATGCGGTACCGGCGGCGCGTCCGCAAAAGCCGCAATTAAAAGCCTTTTACAGAAAAGCCGTAAACAAATTGCCGCAAAAAGTTGACAAACCGCCCGCGATTGGGGTATACTGCCCTTACAACAGAAAAAGCTGTGATGAAGACAGACGGAACAAGTCTTTTCGTAAAGAGAGAAAACGCACGGGCTGCAACGTTTTCCGAAAAGCGTTCCGGTATTCCCTTCGGAGCTTTGCGGGGAAAGGCGGGGCAACATACTTGCCCGGCAGCCGAGTAATACGCAACGGCAGGCAACCGTAATTGCCGGAAATGAGGCGCGCTCGGATAAGGAGCGGTAAAATAGGTGGTACCGCGTAAAAGATGTTTTACGCCCTATGGGTTTCCCGTGGGGCGTTTTTCTTTTGCCGGAAATGGAAGGCGGAAAATCTGTTCCGTCGGGCTTTTACGGCGGAAAATCGTTAGTCGAACCAGTACGGAGGCGCTCGCGTCGCCTCCGGCGCGGGGCTTCTACAGCGTAGGGCTTCCTTAGCGGCAACCCGCCCGCGCCGAACTTCATTCCCAAAAACCAGACACAAAATTTCGTAAAGAAAAATCGAGAGGTTGATAACTATGCTGGAAAAGATCAAAGAACTGAAAGAGGCGGCAAAAGCCCGTCTTGAAAAATCGGAAAGCAGAAAAACGCTGACCGAACTGAAAGTCCGCTTCCTCGGCAAAACGGGGGAGGTCACCGGGCTTTTAAAAGGGCTGAAGGACGTCCCTAAGGAGCAGCGTGCGGAAGTCGGCAAACTGGTCAACGACCTTAGGAGCGAACTGGAATCGGCTTTTTCCGCAGCGGAAGAAAAACTTGCGAAAGCCGAACTCGCCAGAAGATACGAAGAGGAAAAAATCGACGTCACGCTCCCTGCGAAAACGCCTGCCCGCGGCACCCTGCACCCGCTGACCAAAGTCAGAAACGAAATCATCGGCGTATTCGAGGGCATGGGTTTTGAAATTTTCGAGGGTCCGGAAATCGATACCGATTATTATACCTTTCAGGCGCTCAACATTCCCAAAGATCACCCGGCGCGCGACATGCAGGATACCTTCTATATCACCGAAAACGTCCTGCTGCGCCCGCATACTTCTCCGGGGCAGATCCGCTGCCTGGAGAAAAAAGCGCCGCCCGTCAAGGTGCTAAGCCCCGGTAAGGTATACCGCAGCGACGACGACGCCACCCATTCGCCCATGTTCCAGCAGGTGGAAGGGCTGGTCGTGGACGAACACGTCACCTTGTGCGACTTAAAGGGCGCCTTGGACGAATTCGCCGTGAAAACGTTCGGCGGGGACACCAAAACGCGCTTCCGCCCCTCCTATTTCCCCTTTACCGAACCCAGCGTGGAAGTGGACGTTTCCTGCTTTAACTGCGGGGGAAAGGGCTGCAATCTTTGTAAAGGCACGGGCTGGATCGAAGTGCTCGGCGCCGGCATGGTGCACAGAAACGTCATCAAAAATTGCGGCTTGGATCCCGATAAGTATACGGGATTTGCGTTCGGCGTGGGCGTGGAAAGAATCGCCATGCTCAAATACGGCATTCCCAACATGAAAATGCTGTTTGAAAACGACGTCCGCTTTCTGAAAGAATTCGACAAATAAGGAGAAGAAAAAGATGTTAGTTCCCTTAAGATGGTTAAAAGATTACGTGGAGATCGACGTATCTCCCGAAGAGTTGGAAAAACGCCTGTTCTCCTCCGGATTCGAAGTGGAAGAGGTCAAAGACGTTTTCAAAAACGTAAATAAGATCGTCGTGGCAAAGCTGCTTTCGGTGGAAAAACATCCGGACGCGGACAAACTCAACGTATGGAGAATCGACGCCGGCAAATACGGAAAGTTGCAGATCGTCACCAACGCCAAAAATATTCAGGCGGGCGACCTCGTTCCCGTCGCGCTGGACGGCGCAACGCTATATAGCGGCGACCGTATTTTCAACGGCAAAATCCGCGGGGTGGAATCTTTCGGTATGTTCTGCTCGGGCGAAGAACTGGGCATTACCGACGACTATTATCCCGGCGCTTCGGTGGACGGTATTCTGCGTTTTAACGAAGAATATCCGCTGGGGGAAGAGGTCAAAGTCGCCCTCGGCATGGACGATCTGGTGTTCGACGTGGCGGTGACTTCCAACCGTCCCGATTGTCAAAGCGTTCTCGGCATCGCGCGGGAAGTGGCGGCGATCCTCGGCAAGCCGTTAAAAGAACCCAATTATACCTATCACACCGTTTCCGAAAAAACGGCGGACACCCTTTCGGTCAAGGTGGAAGCGCCCGACCTCTGCCCGCGTTATATCGCGGCGGCGGTTAAAAACGTCAAAGTGGAACCTTCGCCCCTCTGGATGCGCAAACGCCTGTTTTTGTCGGGTATCCGCGGTATTTATAATCTGGTAGACGTTACCAACTTCGTCCTCAGCGAAATGGGGCAGCCCATGCACGCGTTCGATCTCGATCGCCTTTCGGGCAGAGAACTGGTCGTTCGCCGCGCAAAAGCGGGCGAAACCATCGAAACGCTGGATAAAAAATCCTTTACCCTTTCCGAAGAAAATCTCGTCATTGCAGACGACGGCAAACCCGTATGTCTTGCCGGCGTTATGGGCGGGCTCAATTCCGGCATTACCGAAGAAACGCACAACCTCGCTTTCGAAGCGGCGAAATTCAAGCGCGACAATATTCGGAGAACTTCCCGCAGCCTCGGGCAGCGTTCGGATTCCTCCGCCCGGTTTGAAAAAGGCGTGGATGCCTATACCACCAAAATCGCGATGGATCGCGCCCTTTCCTTAGTGGACGAACTGAAAATCGGCGAGATCTGCACCGGCACGATCGACCGCTGCGCGGAAAAACCGGAAACTCGCGTTATTAAAACCGAAGTCAAAAAGATCGACGACCTTCTGGGCGTAACCGTGGGGGAAGAACGCATCAAAGACATTCTTACCCGCCTGCACTTCGGCGTGAAAGCTGAGGGCGGCAAACTGACGGTAGAGGTTCCTCCGTATCGCGAGGACGTGGAAAACTACGCCGACCTTGCGGAAGAAGTCATCCGTATGTACGGTTACGACAATATTACCGGCACCATGCTGAAGAAAGTTTCGGTCACCAACGGCGGAAAGAACGCCGCGCAAAAGGCGCACGATAAAGCAAAAGCGCTGCTTGCGGGCTTCGGATATAGTGAAATCGTGACCTACAGTTTTATTTCCGAAAAGGAATACGACAAACTGGATCTAGACAAAACTTCCGAAAAATACCGCTATATCCGCCTGATGAATCCGCTCGGCGAAGACTACGCCGTCATGCGGACGACGCTGGTTCCCAGCATGGTAAACACCCTGCTTTTCAATCAGAACAGAAGAAACGCTTCCGCTTACCTTTTCGAGTGCGCGCGCACCTATCACGAAAAGAAAGACGGTCCGGACGGTCTGCCCGAAGAACGGCAGAAGATCATGCTGGGCGCTTACGGCGACGATATGGACTTCTTTAAAATGAAAGGCGCCGTGGAAGAACTCTGCAAGGCGTTCGGCGTAACGCTGACCTTTGCCCCGGGCGGGGAAGGGTATTATCACCCGACGAGAAAGGCAGAGTTTTTCGCAGACGGAAATAAAGTCGGCGAAATGGGCGAGTTCGGTCCGGTCTATCACGACCGCTACGGACTGGATAAAAAGATCTACCTTGCGGAGATCGACTACGACGCGCTTTCCGAGGCGTTCGACGAAAAAATCGTATTCCGCGCCATTTCCCGTTATCCGGAAAGCGCCGTGGACGTCGCCGTGACGGTAGATAAAGACGTGCCTTGCGCCGATTTGATTTCGGAGATTAAAGCCGCCGCCGGCGAATACCTGAAAGAGGTGGAACTGTTCGACGTATACGAGGGCGAACAGGTTACCCGCGGCAAAAAGAGTATGGCGTTTACGCTGAAATTCGGCACGCTGACGCGCACGCTCGAACAGAGCGAAGTGGAAAACGCGAAAGCCGCCGTCCTTTCCGCGCTGGAAGAAAAGTTCGGCGCCAAACTGAGATAATCGGGCTAAAGCAGTCCGGAAGCGCCGGGTTGAGTAATCGGCGTCTGGTTATGCGTTTTGGCGGAAATATTGACAATCCCGCGCGCGTTTTTTTGAAAGCGCGCGGAGAAAAACCGCTCGCGCGAAACAGAGAGATTTCTTATCGCGTAAATTAAATTTTCAAAAAGGGGCAAACGTGCCGGTTCTTGCGGAAAACGGCGGAAAAACCTTGAAGAAAGTTGACAAAAAAAAGAAATGTTGCTATAATACGCTCATGAACCGAATATCTATGCCGGTTTCGGCGTAAAATGAATATCGGAGGAGTCTGTCAATCTTTCCTGCGGCAATATTTGCGGCAGGGCGTTTGGCAGGCTTTTTTCTTTCTCCGGGCGGCGGGCGCTTGCGGAAAATTCGCTTCACCGCCTGCGCGGGGAAGATAAGGCTATCCTGCCTGTCCGGCGGCGCGTTTTAAAAACGAAAGCCTGCTTGCCGCCCGCGCGTTTCGGGAAAGAAAACTTCGCGTATCCTGCGCGCCTGAGGAAAGGCGCGTAAAAGAGAACGAAACCTTTGATAAATCGGAAATATCGGTGCATACCGCAAACAAAATAGGAGTACTGCCTATGATAGAACAAATGTTGAAAAACGTCAGGGAAGCGGAAAGCGTGGTGTCTTCGCGCCTGAAATCTGCCGAACGGCAGGCGGCGGACGCGCGGTCGGAAGCCGAAAGAAAGTCGGCTGCGCTTACCGAAGACTACCGCGCAAAAGCCAAAGCCCTTCGGGAAGAAATTCTTCTTCGTGCAGAAAAGCAGGCGCAGGATTCCTGCGCTGCCATTTTATCTGCGGGGGATCGGGAATGCGACGCCCTGCGCGAACGGCTGCTGCACGTTTCGGACAAACTGACCGAAGAAATCCTCCGGAGGCTGAAAGATGGCTATTGCTGAAATGAGTAAAGCTTCTTTCGCCCTTTTGAAAAAGGACGAAAACGCTTTGTTCGACGCCTTTATGCGCGTGGGCGCGGTGGAGATCCGTTCCGCGGCAGAGGTTTTTCCGGAGGAAACCGGGGCGGAAGCCGTTCCGGAAAGCGCCGGACAAGCCGAAACCGCCGTGAGGGAAGGCTCCGGACGAACCGCAACGGTTCAGGCGAAAGGATCCCCGCCCGGCAAAAACGCGGAAGAAAAGGAGCGCGCCGTCCGCACGGTGGAACTCATCCGCGAGGCGGTGCAAAACGCAGCGGAAAAGGCGGACAAAAAAGCGCCGAAAGAAGCGCAAAAAAACCTTACCGCCGCCGAATTTTTAGCCGCCGGCGCCAGAACCGAAGATCCGGCGCGCGTCTGCCGCGCGGTGGAAGAACTCAACCGCAAACGGCTGAACCTTGCCGCGGACGAAGCGAAACTGCAGGCGGAAATCAACCTGTATCTGCCATATCGCGTCTTAAAAAATCCCTTCTCTTTCTATACCGGTACCGCGCATACGGAAGTGCGGCTGGGAACCTTGCCGCAGGATAAAAAAGCCGCCTTTTTCAAGGAATGGGAAAATGCCGGCCTTCCCGGCGGGGCAGAAGAGATCGCGGCGGAATCGTCACCCGCCCCCGGCGGGAAAGCGCAGGACGCGGTAAATATGCAGGCTACGGACGGCGCGGAACAGATCGTTCTTCTCGCCGTGACCGAAAAAGACCGCGCGGCGGAAATGGATAAACTGCTCGGCAGCTTTTCGTTTACGGCTTGCCAGACCAAGGAAAACGTGACCGCGCAGGAAAAGTTGAAAGAACTTTTCGCTTTAAAAAGACAAAAGCGTGCGGAAGAAAAGACGGCGGAAAAGGAGATCGCGGCGTTTGCACCCTCTCTTTCTTCGGTGGAAACCTATGCCGACTATCTTTCGTACCTTGCGGAACGCGCGGAATCCAAAGCCATTTCGCTTTCGACCGAACGCACGCTGTTTGTGGAAACGTATATTCCCACCGAAAAAACGGCGGCGGTGGAAAAGGAAGTCCGCGCTTCGGTGGAAAACGTGTATATCGAAAGCGCGCCCGTCCCGCGGGAAGAGTTTGCGCCGACCTTGATGAAAAACAAAAAGGCGGTCAAAAATTTTGAAGTCATTACGGACATGTATTCCGTACCCGCCTACGGCGCGCTGGATCCCAACGGCGCGATGTCGGTATTCTTCTCGTTTTTCATGGGCTTTATTATGGGGGACGCGGGTTACGGACTGTTGATGATGCTGGGCGGATTTTTGCTTGCCGCGCGGCGGAAGCGGGACGACGGCTTATCCCGCATGGCAAAGGTGTTCGGCTACGGCGGGATTTTTGCCGTGGCGTTCGGCGCCCTGTTCGACAGCTGGTTCGGCTTCCCGATCTTGCGGAATACGCTGGGCGCGGGATACAACGCCTTTTACGACGCGCATCTCGACGCTATCAAAGCGCAGGTTTCCCTTGCGGGAATCAATATCCCGTCCATGTTGCTGTGGTGTCTGGGCTTCGGCTCCATTCACCTTGCCGCGGGACTGGTGCTGAAAACCGTGCAGAGTTTTTCCAGAAAACGCTATGCGGAAGGGATCTTCGGCGGCTTGGTCTGGGCGGCGGCGCTCGTTTCGCTCGTTTTATGGGTCTTCGGACTGGTAAAAGGGGTCGAACCGCTCTCCGCTTACGGCGGATACGCCACGGCAGGGCTTGCGGTGTTCGGAATTCTGACCGCGGGCGTAACCGAAAAAGGCGCGGGCAAAATCCTGAAACCCTTTACTTCGGCATACGGACTGATCAACTACGTTTCCGACATTTTGAGTTACGCAAGATTGTACGGACTGATGCTTTCGGGCGCGCAGATCGCTTCCATTTTCACCAATACGCTGGCGATCGGCATGCTGTTCCCGAAAGGTCCCGTCGGCGTCGCGTTCGGTATCCTGGTCATCGTGATCGGTAACCTCTTCAACCTTGCGATGAGCCTGCTCGGCGCGTATATTCACGATTCCCGCCTGCAGTACGTCGAATTTTTCGGCAAGTTTTACGAGGGAGAAGGGGAACCCTTCCGCCCGTTCGGAAGGCAGACGTCGTTCGTCAGAATCGACGACTGAGCCTGTTTTGCAGTCGTCAAAAAGTATTCGCCGCAAACGGCAAGTTTCCCCTTTGCGGAAACTGCTATACGAAAACGAAATGCCGGCACGTGCCGGCAGAAAGGCAAAAACGTGCGGGAAGAGCAAAGAAAAACTTTCCCGGCGAAAATAAAATATATCCCCGTCGGGCGGGGCAAGCCCGAAACGCGAAATCGGGCGCGCCAATCTGTTTGGTAAAACCCGAAACACAAACTCGGGCGCGCCAAAACTACGGTGACACCCAAAAAACTCGGGCGCGCCTCAAAAAGGCAAACCCGAAACGCAAAACCGGGCGCCCCTGAAAACGGGCAGCCCAAAACGAAACGGGCATCGCCTGAAAAACGACGGGCATCGCCCCAAAAAAAAACAAATTTCGGAGGAAACAACAATGGACGGAAGAGCAATCGGTATTATCGGACTTGCGCTGTGCATGATTCTTTGCGGATCGGGCTCGGCACTGGGACTTTACAAAACGGGGTCGGCGGCTGCCGGCGTACTGGCGGAAGACGGCAAAAAGTTTTCCAAAATCATCATTCTTGCGCTGCTTCCCGCAACGCAGGGTATTTACGGCTTCGTTCTGTCGGTCATGAAGATCAGCGCGCTGCCCGCAGCGGGCGCGTTGGCGTCGGAAGGCTGGGGCTTGTTCGGCGCAGCCGTGGCGCTCGGCGTAACCGGTTTTATGTCCGCGCTTCTGCAAGGCAAGACCGCCGCTTCCTGTATCTACGCCGTCGGCAAAAACAGCGCCGGTTCCGGGAAATACGTTCTGTTCCCCGCCATGGTGGAATTCTACGCGATTCTGGCACTCGTGCTCGGCATTATGCTGTAAGGGCGAAAAGCCATGGATAAACCGCAAAAAAACGACCTGACGGAAGCCATTCTTTCGCAAGGGGAAGAGGAGGCTGCAAAGATCCTCCGCCAAGCGGAAGAAGAAGCGGAAAAAGAACTTTCTTCCGCTTCTTCCGCCGGGGAAGAACTCCTTAAAGTAGCGCGGGAAGACGCGGAAAAGGAAGCTGCAGGTCTTATCGAAAAGCGCGAAACGCTCGCCCGGCTGGAAGTAAAAAAACGTCTGCTTTCCGCAAAGCAGGACGTCCTTACCGGCGTGTACAGAAGGGCGCTCGGCAAACTTTCTTCGCTTTCCGAAAGCCAGTATCTCGACCTTTTGCAAAACCTCATCGTCCGCTATGCGGAAGAGGGGGAACGCGTCGTATTTGCCGCAGACTGCCCCGTAAAACGGGAAACGTTAGAAAATCTCCCCGTCTTAAAAGACCGGCGGTTAACGCCTGCTTTCGGCGGAAAATTCCGCGGCGGACTGAAAATCGAGGGCAAGTCCTGCGATAAAGACTTAAGTTTCGACGCGCTGATCGCTTCCGTCCGGGAAGAAACCGAGGCGGAGATCTCCGCGGCGCTTTTCGCGGCGGAAAACGGCGAAAAAAACGCGAACGACTAACCCAAACGGAGCGAAATTATGACCAAAACTGATATGACGTTCGTCACGGGCGTGGTTCGGTCGAAAGAAAAAGACCTGATCCGGTCGGATACGCTCCGCCGCATGATCGACGAGGGGAGTGCGGAAGGGTTTCTGCGCTTTCTGACCGAGCGCGGTTTCGGCGGTGAGGAGATTTCCTCGATTTTCGATTACGAACGCCTTTTGACGAAGGAAGAAGAAGCGCTGATCGCCCTTCTTTCGTCCTCTTCGCCGGACGAACGGTATTTGACCTGCGCCCTTTCCGAAAACGATTATTTCAATGCCGAATGCGCCGTAAGAAAAGCGCGCGGATACCTGAAAACGGGCGGGTACCTGCCCGCAGGCACGGTGTCCGTCGAGGCGCTGGAAGCCGCCGCCGCGGGCGACAAAAACGCGGCGGACGCCCGCTTCTTTCTGCCGATGACGAAGGCGCTTTCTATGCTGGACGAAAACAAGGCTTCGGGCAGAAAACTCGCCACGTTGTTTTTATCGGCACGGAACGAGTTCCGGCAAAAGACCGCGAAAGACCGCGACCAGATTCTGCTTTTTTCGGCGGAAGCCGACGTGAAAAATCTGTCGGTCGCTTTCCGGTCGGAAAACGCCGCCAAGGCGGAAGAAGAGTATCTTCCCGGCGGGACGATCAGAAAAGAGGGGCTGAATCTCATCGCGGATAAAGAGGACGAAAAAGCGGAAAATTTCTTCCGTTTCACGGAAATTTATCCGCTGGTAAAGATAGGGCTTACCGAACGGCAGGCGGGGATTCCGTTTACCGCGTTCGAGCGGGACGGGGAAGGCTTCGGTTTGAAAACGCTGAAAAAACGCCGGTTTGAAAACGACGGCGCCTTTCCGCTGACTCTGTATACGACTTATAAAAAAAGTGAGATCAAAAACGTGCGCATCGCGCTGTCGGGACTTTTAAACGGCGCTTCGCCCGAAAAAATTAAAGAACGGTTGAGGGAAGGCTATGACGGATAAATGTGCCATCATCGGGAAAGGGGAAAGCGTGCTTGCCTTTTCGGCGGCAGGCGTGGACGCCTTTTTTGCGGCGGACGCCGAAAGCGCAAAAGCCCTGCTGCGCAAAGCCGCGCAGACCTATCCCGTCATTTTTATTACCGACGATCTTGCGGCGGAACTTTCGGCGCTTATCGCCCGCATGGCGGAAAATCCCTATCCCGTCGTCGTGCCCGTTCCCGTTTCGGGCGGGAGAAGCGAATTTGCCCGCAATAAAATGAAAGAAGAGATGGACCGCGCGCTCGGCGTGGACGTTCTGTTTCAAAGAGAGGATAAATAATGCAAGGAAAAATCGTAAAGGTTTCCGGACCGCTGATCGAAGCGGAAGGTATGGCGGACGTCAAAATGTACGACGTCGTCCGCGTGGGGAAACATAAACTCATCGGCGAAGTGATCGAACTTCGCGGCGACCGCGCTTCCGTTCAGGTATATGAAGAAACGTCCGGTCTCGGCGTGGGCGACGTCGTCGAATCCGCAGGACACCCCCTTTCGGTGGAACTGGGGCCCGGTCTTATCGGCGGCATTTTCGACGGAATTCAGCGCCCGCTGGAAAAAATCGTGCAGAAATACGGCGATCGTATCGAACGCGGTATGGACATCGATAATATCGATCACGAGAAAAAGTGGGACTTCGTCGCTACCAAAAAGGCGGGCGACTACGTGGAAGCGGGCGACGTGCTTGGTACGGTCAGCGAAACGCCCGTCGTACTGCACAAAATTATGGTTCCTTACGGCGTTAAAGGCGTGGTGAAAGAGATTTCGTCCGGCAGTTTTTCGATCACCGAAACGGTGGCGAAGATCGACCGCGACGGTTCGGTCACCGACGTCACCATGCTGACCCGCTGGCCGGTCAGAAAAGCCCGCCCGTATAAAGAAAAAATGACGCCGGACATGCCTATGGTTACGGGGCAGCGCGTCATCGATACGCTGTTTCCCATTGCAAAAGGCGGCGTTGCGGCGGTGCCGGGACCGTTCGGCAGCGGTAAAACCGTCGTGCAGCACCAACTTGCAAAATGGGCGGACGCGGAGATCATCGTTTACGTCGGCTGCGGCGAACGCGGCAACGAAATGACCGACGTTCTTAATGAATTCCCCGCCTTAAAAGATCCCAAAACGGGCGAACCTCTGATGAAGCGCACGGTGCTTATCGCAAACACGTCCGATATGCCCGTTGCGGCAAGAGAAGCGTCTATTTACACCGGCATCACCATTGCGGAATATTTCCGCGATATGGGTTATAACGTCGCCATCATGGCGGACTCCACTTCCCGCTGGGCGGAAGCGCTCCGCGAAATGAGCGGCAGACTGGAAGAAATGCCGGGCGACGAAGGCTATCCCGCTTATCTGTCCTCCCGTCTTTCGGAGTTTTACGAGCGCGCGGGTATTGTCAAAGTGTTGGGAAAAGAAGACGTCACCGGCTCGGTTTCCGCCATCGGCGCGGTTTCCCCTCCGGGCGGCGACCTTTCGGAACCGGTCTCGCAGGCAACGCTCCGCATCGTCAAGGTGTTCTGGGGGCTGTCGGCGCAGCTTGCGTACAAGCGGCACTTCCCGGCGATCGACTGGCTGATCAGTTATTCGCTTTACGCCGATCGCATGGCGGACTGGTATAAAGAAAACGCAGGGGAAGACTTTATGGAACTCCGCGCGTTTATCATGCACGTTCTGCAGGAAGAAGCAAGTCTGGACGAAATCGTCCGACTGGTCGGTATGGACGCGCTTTCCTATAAAGATCGTATGACGATGGAAACGGCGAAAATGGTGCGCGAAGACTATCTGCATCAGAACGCCTTCCACGAAACCGACACGTATACTTCGCTGCACAAGCAGTTGCGCCTTCTCCGTCTGGTGAAGAAATTCTATGACCTCGGCAACAAAGCCGTGGCTTCCTATGCGGCGCTTGACGACGTGCTTTCCTGCCCGGCAAAAGAAAAGATCGGCAGAGCCAAGTATATCGAAGAAAAGGACGTAGACGGCGCGTTTGACGAGATCGAAGCGGAACTTTCCGCCGAAATGAAGGCTTTGACGGCGGGAGGAGAACAGAATGTATAAGGAATATAAAACCATCAAAGAGGTCGTCGGGCCTTTGATGCTGGTGGAAAACGTCGAGGGCGTCAAGTACGACGAGCTGGTAGAAGTCGTGCAGGAAAACGGGGAAGTGCGCCGCGGCAAAGTGCTGGAAGTTGTGGACGACAAAGCCGTCGTGCAGTTGTTTGAAAACACACAGGGCTTGAAGATTTCCACCGCAAAGGCGCGCTTTCTGGGGCGCAGCCTGTCGCTTGCCGTTTCCGAAGACATGCTGGGACGGGTATTCGACGGCATGGGCAACCCCCGGGACGGCGGCGCGCCCATCATTCCCGAAAAGAGAATGGACATCAACGGCAGCCCCATCAATCCTGCGGCAAGAGATTACCCCAACGAGTTTATACAGACGGGCATTTCCGCCATCGACGGACTGAATACGCTGGTCAGAGGGCAGAAACTTCCCGTGTTCTCCATGAGCGGACTTCCGCACGCCGAACTTGCCGCGCAGATCGCCCGGCAGGCAAGGGTCAAGGGTTCGGGCGAGAAATTCGCCGTCGTCTTTGCCGCGATCGGTATTACGTTTGAAGAAGCGGAATATTTCATCAACGACTTTAAAAAGACGGGCGCGATCGAACGTACGGTGCTGTTTACCAACCTTGCGAACGACCCCGCCATCGAACGTATCGCAACCCCGCGTATGGCGCTGACCGCCGCGGAATATCTGGCGTTCGACCTCGGCATGCACGTCCTCGTCATCATGACGGATATCACCAACTATGCCGAAGCCCTGCGTGAAGTTTCCGCCGCCAGAAAGGAAGTTCCCGGCAGACGCGGCTATCCCGGCTACCTGTATACCGACCTCGCCACGCTGTACGAACGCGCGGGCAGAATCCGCGGCAAAGCGGGTTCTATCACGCAGATTCCTATTCTGACCATGCCCGAAGACGATAAAACGCACCCCATTCCCGACCTTACTGGGTATATTACCGAAGGGCAGATCATTCTTTCGCGCGAACTTTATAAACGCGGCGTCAATCCGCCCATCGACGTGCTCCCGTCCCTTTCCCGTCTGAAAGACAAGGGCATCGGCGACGGCAAAACGCGCGAGGATCACGCCGATACCATGAATCAGTTGTTTGCGGCGTACGCAAGGGGAAAAGAGTGCAAAGAACTTTCCGCCATTTTAGGCGACGCGGCGCTGACCGAAACCGACAAACTGTACGCGAAATTCGCCGCGGAGTTCGAGCGGGAATACGTTTCGCAGGGCTTTACCGCCGACCGCAGTATCGAAGAAACGCTGGATATCGGATGGAAACTTTTGTCCCTGTTGCCGCGTGCGGAACTCAAGCGTATCAAAGAAAAGTATATCGAAAAATATCTTAAAAACTGACGGAGGGGTTTATGGCAAGACTGAACGTCAACCCCACGCGAATGGAACTGAAAAAGTTGAAAACGCGGCTTTCCACAGCCGTTCGCGGGCATAAATTATTAAAGGATAAGACCGACGAAATGATCCGCCGCTTTTCCGCGCTGATCAAGGAAAACAAACGTCTGCGGGACGAGGCGGAAGCCATTCTCGCGGGGTCCTTGGCAGACTTCGGCATGGCGCGGGGACTCATTCCGCTTGCCGCTGCGGAAAAGGCGTTTTCCATGCCTTCTTCCGGGGTAGAAGCGGAGTTTTCCACCGGCTACGTCATGAGCGTGGAAGTCCCTAAAATCACCGTAAAGGAGCGGGAAGAATCTTCGGAATACCCTTACGCCTTTACCGAAATCCCGGGAGAAGCCGACCGTGCGGTAAAAAACGTTTCCCGCGCGGTGGAAGTGCTGCTTCGCCTTGCGGAGGTGGAAAAAACGGCGGAAATGCTTTCGTTTGAAATCGAACGAAGCAAGCGCCGCGTCAACGCGCTGGAATACGTGATGATTCCCAATCTGGAAGAAACCATCGCCTACGTCCGCAGCAAGTTGGATGAAAACGAACGCGCCGCAGCCGTCCGGCTGATGAAAGTGAAAAGTATGATCGACGAGAGAGGCTGAGGTTTCAGCCTCTCTTTTTTATGGCTTGAGCACGGCGCTGCCGGGGGTATCATTGCGGAGCGCTGCGGCTTGCAGGATCGGGCACGGCGCTGCCGGTGGATCATTGCGGAGCGCCGGCAGGCTTGGGGCGGGAAACTTCCGAGGTTTTGGCGAACGGGTCGCCGTTTTGGCACGGCGCTGCCGGGGTATCATTGCGGAGCGCTGCGGCTTGCAGGATCGGCGAACGGTAAAAT
Source organism: uncultured Clostridia bacterium (assembly GCA_934272745.1). Taxonomy (GTDB): domain Bacteria; phylum Bacillota; class Clostridia; order Christensenellales; family Borkfalkiaceae; genus SIG402. Next base: position 21,954 of record CAKQSI010000004.1, read on the forward strand.
TTCAACTGAAAAACCCCGCCGTTTCCGGCAGGAACTCCCCGAAATTTCATAAGAAATGCGAAAATGCGGCGGGTTTTCCTTTTCAAACTGCAAAAAAAGTGCTAAAATGGTGCTATGACGGAACTTTTAGCGCCTGCGGGCGATCTCAACTGTTTTTATGCCGCGGTCAACCACGGAGCGGACGCGGTCTATCTGGGACTAAAAAATTTTTCCGCGCGCAGCAGCGCGGGAAATTTTTCCATCGACGAATTAAAACAAGCGACGGATTACGCCGCTTTATTCGGCGTGAAAGTTTACGTGACCGTCAATACCGTAATCAAGGAAGAGGAACTTTTTGAAGTTTTGAAAGCCGTGCTTTCCGCGTACCTTGCGGGGGCGGACGGCTTTATCGTACAGGACTTTTATTTCGGCAAAATGCTGAAAGAGGTTTTTCCGTTTTTAGAACTGCACCTTTCCACGCAGGCGGGCGTATGCAACACTTTTTTTGCAAAGGCGGCGAAAAACGCCGGCTATTCCCGCGTAGTGCTTTCCCGGGAACTGCCTCTTTCGGATATCGAAGCCATATCCCAAAAAGCGGAAACCGAAGCCTTTATTCAGGGCGCGATGTGTACTGCTTTTTCCGGTCACTGCTATTTTTCCTCGTTTGTCGGGGGAAACAGCGGCAACCGCGGCAGATGCAAACAGCCCTGCCGGAAAAAATACACGTTTATCACGGGCGGCGTTCCTGCCGAACCCGCCTACGCCATTTCCCTGTCCGATCTCTTTGCGGGCGAAACCGGGATCAGCGCGCTGAAAAACGCCGGCGTGACCTCGTTCAAAATCGAGGGCAGAATGCGGCGGGAGGAGTACGTCGCCGCCGCGACCGATTATTACCGCGCCCTATTGGACGGAAAACCGGGCGATCCGGAACCCATCTATAAGACCTATAACCGCGGCGATTATTCCAAGGGGTACTGGTTCGGGCAGGACAAAAATCTGATTTCGGATAAAGTGCAAAGCCACAAAGGCGTTAAAATCGGGGTGGTTGCGGAAGTGCGCGGCAAAACGGCGCTTGTCCGCTCCCGCTATTTCGGGAAGAAAGGGGACGGATTCAAGATCCTTTGCGACGGAAAAGAAACGGGCGGCGCCGTGTTTCTTGCTTCCGCGCCCGAAAAAGGCGGGTTTACCGTTTCTTTCGGCGGAAAGGTTTCCCCGGGGGACAGCGTGCACCTGACGACCGACGCGGGGCTGAAAGCCAGACTTGCCGAAAGAAAGCGCCTGCTCCCCGTAGAACTGACCGTAAAAATTACCAAAGACGGAGCAACGCTGACGCTGCTTTCGGGCGAAACGGAGGTTTCGTCGGAAAGTAAAGACGTTTTCCCTGCCGAAAACGCGCCGCTCGATAAAGCGGGCGTTTCCGAACAAATGCAAAAGACCGCCGGACTTCCGGTGGAAATCACGCTGCTCCGCGTGCGCGTGGGCGCCGGCCTGTTTATGACCAAAGCCGCCTTAAACGCCATGCGGCGGGAAGCGTACGATAAACTGTTTGCCGCCCTCCGCGCGAAAAAACGCGGGGAACGCGCCGAGTTCGTTTTAGAGGACATGGCAAGCGCCGGACTTTCGCTGCTATCCGAAATCCGCGGCGAGGTATGCGGAAAGAGTTCCTATGCGGGCGAAAATCCGGCGGAAACAACGGGCACCGCTCGGGCAGCAACAGATTCCCGCACGGGCGCCATAACGGCAAGCGCGCTGACGACAGGCGATATAACAGGCTTCGTACAGGCGAATAAAACGGAACGGCAAAAACGCCGCGCCGTCGTTTCGGATACGTTTGATTTTCCGCTTGAGGCTTATAACGACCTGATTTTTGCGCCCAACGACTATCATAATCAGGCGGAAATCGACGCCTTTTTCCGGCAGACGGAGGGGTTTGCCGGCGATAAATACCTGTTTTTGCCCGCCTATTTTACGGACGGCGACGCCGAAGTGGTATACCCGTACGTCAAGCGCTTTCACGGCGTCTTTTCGGAAGGGGGCTACGGCGCGGAGTTTGCCGCCCGGTTAAAACTTCCGCTGTTCGCGGGGGAAGAAAACAACGCGACGAACACCGTGGATATTGCGGGATTAAAAGCCGCCGGGGCGGAAAAAATCTGCCTTTCCAAAGAACTTTCGATGGGCGAAATCGAAAACATTATGGACGGCTCCGCTTATGCCCTGTGCATGGGCAGCGTGCGGCTGATGTTGCTTTGTTATTGCCCGTTCCGCCAGAGGTGTAAGACCTGCAAAATCACCGGCGCGTTTTTTATGAAAGACGAGGAGGGGCGCACGTTCCCCGTGCGCAGATACCGCTTAAACGGTTGCCGGTTTGAAATTTATAATAATCTGCCGCTGTCTTACCAGCGGGGAAACTGGAACGAACTGTATTCTTTTCTCGCCGTCCCTGCGGAAGAACGCAAAAAAATTTCTGTAATGCTCCTTTCCGGCGGGGAAAAACAAGTCTTTTCTTCGGCGTTTTCCGGACATTTCCGCCGCGGCGTGGAATAAGCGCCGGCACGAAATAGCAGGGGAATCCGCCGGGAAAATTTAACCCGGACGAAAATACCCGGCAGACAGCCCGAAAAAACAACAAAAACAAACCGACACGGAGATCCCGAAAAATGGACGAAAAACTCCTGAAAACTTTGGAATTCGATAAAATTCTGGAACGCGTTTCCGAATACGCGGTGCTTGCTTCCGCCAAGGAGCGGATTAAGAAGACCGAACCCGCCGCAAGTTTTGAAGAGGCGGCGCGCCTGTTGCATTACACCGAGGAGGCGGACAAACTGCTGTATACCTACGGCGCGGGACAGGTGGAATTTTTCGACTCGTTTACGGACGAGTTCGAGCGGCTGCGGTTGCACGGAACGCTTTCTATGAAAAGCCTTCTGCGGTTTGCAAGACTGCTGCGTTCTTCGCGCGTGACGCGGAGCGCTATTCTCGCCGTGGACGATCCGTTTATCGAGGATTTGAAAACCCTTGCGGCGGGGCTGTATGCAGACCCTTATACCGAAAAGGACATTACCGATAAGATTCTTTCCGAAGACCAGATGGCGGACAACGCTTCCGAAAAACTGGCGGAAATCCGCAATAAGATCAAAAAACTCAACGCCGATATCCGCGAAAAACTGCAGTCGTACATCCACCGCGACAACGCGAAATATCTGCAGGACGCCATCGTCACCATGCGCGGCGACCGGTACGTCATTCCCGTCAAGGCGGAATATAAATCCAGCGTCAAAGGCTTTGTGCACGATCAGTCCCAAAGCGGTTCCACTTATTTTATTGAACCCGAAGTGGTGCTGGAACTCAACAACGAACTCAAATTGCAAACCCTTTTAGAAGAAGCGGAAATCGACCGCATTTTAGCCGAACTTTCCGATCGGGTGGGAAGAACGGCGCCCCAACTCGTCCGTAATATGGACATTCTGGAAGAACTGGACGTCTATAACGCCAAAGCGACTTACGCCTATAAAACCAAAAGCCTGCCGCCCAGACTCAACAGTCACGGTACGGTGGATATCAAAAAAGGCAGACACCCGCTGATCGATCCTCAAAAAGTCGTCCCGCTCGATATCCGTTTCGGTAAAGACAATCGTTACCTGTTGATCACCGGTCCCAATACGGGAGGAAAAACGGTGTCGCTCAAACTGGTGGGGCTGTTTTCGCTTATGGCAAAAACGGGATTATTCGTCCCGGCGGCGGAAGCCGAACTTGCCGTGTTTTCGGGGATCTATTCGGACGTGGGGGACGAGCAGAGTATCGAGCAAAGCCTGTCTACGTTCTCTTCCCATATGACCAACATCGTTTCCATCGTGAAAAGGGCGGACGAAAACTCGCTGATTCTGATCGACGAGATCGGCGCGGGTACCGACCCGGAAGAAGGCAGCGCCCTTGCGCTGGCGCTCATCAAAGCGCTTCTCGATAAAGGTACGCGCGGTATCATCACCACGCACTATCAGGCGCTGAAAGAATTCGCGTTTGAAGACGACCGTATCGAAAACGCTTCGATGGAATTCAACCCCTTCACCTTTGCGCCGGTATATAAAATCAATATCGGATTGCCCGGTTCCAGCAACGCGATCGAGATTGCCAAGCGGCTGGGACTTCCCAAAGAAATTGCCGACGCGGCGACGAACAATCTTTCCGGCAGAAAGGTGGCGTTTGAACACGTATTGCGAAAGGCGGAGGAAAGCCGCAAAGCCGCAGATACGGAGCGGGAAAAACTGACCGACTTACGCTTAGCCGCGGAAGCGGAATACAAAAAAGCCGAAGAGGAACGAAAAAGCCTGGAAAAGGAGCGGGAAAAACTTGCCGCTTCTACCAAAATCGAATTAAGACGCATGGTGGGCGAACGGCTGTACGAAGCGGACGACCTCCTTTCCAAAATCGAGGAGATCTATAAAAAAGAAGAACTTTCGGGCGGGGATCTGATCACGGCGCGTACCGCGCGCAACAAGTTGGAAGACTTGCGTTTCGCCGCCGAACAAAGCGCCGTTTCTACGCCGCGTATCGTGCCTGCCGATCCTGCGAAACTCAAAGCAGGGGATGAGGTGTACGTCAAGAGCATGGACGCTTACGGTAAAGTAGAAAGCGTCAACTTAAAGAAAAAAGAAGCGCAGGTGACCGTCGGGCAGATGAAACTTTCGGTCAAAATCTCTGTGCTTGCCGTCCCGGCGGGCTCTTCCGCTCCGGCGGTAAAACCAAAGGAGAAAAAGCGCGACTCCGTCACCGTATCCCGGGAAACTTCGGCGCCCGCCGCAGTAAAGACCGAACTCAACCTTCTGGGTGAAACGGTGGACGAGGCGCTTTTGGATCTGGACGCGTTTTTAGATCAGGCGGTGCTTTCGGGCGTGGAAGAAGTGCGGATCATTCACGGGATCGGCACCGGCAGGCTGAAAAAAGCCGTGACCGAACACCTGAAAAATCACCCGCAGATCAAGGAATACCGCTTTGGCAGATACGGCGAGGGTGAACACGGCGTAACCATCGCCAAGTTGAAATAAGGAGGCGCGATTTTTATGGATCTGTATTACGAAGAAACCGTGGAGATGCGTGACTCCAGAAAGAAGGAAACGCTGCGCGTTCTGTGCGCGGCGGCAGCGGTCATTCTGGTCGCGCCTGCGTTTTACGTGGGTTTTCTCGGGTTCTGGACGACTTCGCCCGGGGCGTTTGCCGGATACGTTATTGCCGGCGTTGCCATTCTCGCGGTAGCGGCGGCGCTGTGGTTCGGCAGATACCGTCTGGTGTACGATTTCGACTATATTCTCGTCAACGGGGAGATGAAGATCGTCAAGGTCCTCAGCAAACGGTCGAGAAAACTGGCGGCGGACGTCAAGGCGGCGCAGATCGGAAAGATCGGCAAGTACGGTTCGTCCGACTATCTCGCGCTTACGAAAAACCCGCAGAACAAAGTGGAGATTCTTTCTCCCAACAAGCCCGAAACCTGGAAAAGCGGCTATTACGTTTCCTATACGGGTGCTTACGGCACGGTGGTGCTGGCAATGGAATGTACCAAAGAATATATTGCAAATCTCGTAAAATTTACGGGTCGCGCGATTTTAGACAAGGAATTACCTTATTATGATTTACTTGGATAATGCGGCGACGGCGCGTCCGGACGGGGCGGCGGTCGAACAGGCTTCGGTCTATCTTACCGAACGGTTTTTCAACCCGTCCGCAAAGTATAAAGAAAGCGTAAAACTGACGGCGGAACTAACTTCCGCAAGGGATACGGTAAAAGCCGCGCTGGGAAGTCCTGCCGGTAAAGTGATCTTTACCGCTTCGGGCAGCGAGGCGGACAATACGGCGATTTTCTGTCATACGGGAAAGGGCAAATGCGTGACGACCGAGGGCGAGCATGCCGCCGTCCTTTCGTCGTTTGCGGAACTCAAACGCCGCGGCGTCCCAACGGATTTTGCAAAGATCGACGCGCATGGGAAAGTAAACGTGGACGATCTTTTGTCGAAAATCGACCGCGATACGGCGTTCGTTTCGGTCATGCACGTCAACAACGAAACGGGCGCGATCAACGACGTGAATCAAATTGCAAGAGAGGTCAAAAAGATCGCGCCGGACTGCGTATTTCACAGCGACGGCGTGCAGGCGTTTTGTAAAATCGAAACGCATTTAGACGGAGCGATCGACCTGTACAGCGTTTCCGCCCATAAAATCGGCGCGCTGAAAGGGACAGGCGCGTTGTACGTTTCGGATAAAACTTCGGTTTCGCCGCTCGTCTTCGGCGGCGGGCAGGAAGGGGGCCTTAGGAGCGGGACGGAAAACGTCTTCGGTATCCGCTGCATGCAGTTTGCCGTGGAGGCGCGCCAAAAAACGCTGATAGAACAGGCGGCACGCCTTGCCGCGGTTAAGCGGCGCGCGGCGGAGTATCTGGAGCAAAACGACTTTCTGATCATTTCGGGGGAAGATTCGTCGCCGTACATTCTCAGTGTTTCCGCCGGTCCTGTGCGGGGAGAAGTGCTTCTGCACATGCTGGAAGAAGCGGGCGTTCTGGTCGGTACCGGCTCCGCCTGTTCGTCGAAAAACCGCTTTTCCCACGTCGTCAAGGCGTGCGGCTATGCGGACGGCGTTGCGGACGGCGTACTGCGGCTGAGTTTTTCCTATCAGACGACCGAAAACGAAGTGTTGACCGCTACCGACAAACTGGTGGAATGTGCGAATAAACTCAAAAAGATCATGAGGGTGACCAAATGGAAAAAGTAATTCTGGTTCGCTTCGGCGAGATTTTCTTAAAAGGCAAAAACCGCGGCTATTTCGAGCGCCTGCTGCTGGAAAACATCGAAAAGGCGTTGGAAAGCGTTCCGCACCGCACCGAAAAAATGCAGTCGCGCTACGTCGTGACCGACTTTGCGGAAAGCGATCTCGCGCGATTGAAAGATCTTCTGAAAAAGGTCAGCGGCATTCATTCGATCAGCGTTGCCGAAATGGTGCCGTCCGACATGGACGCTATTTTTCAGGCTGCGCTTGCGGTCTGCCCGGAAGAGGGGCTGTTTAAGGTGGAAACCAACCGCGCGGATAAAACCTTTCCGCTGCTTTCGGTCGAAGTTTCCAAAGAGTTGGGCGGACGGCTGCTTTCCCGGCGCAAGGGTTTGAAGGTGGACGTGCATCATCCGGACGCCGTCGTCAACGTGGATATTCGCGAAAACGGCAAAACGCTGGTCTACGCCGCTTCCGAAGCGGGCATGGGCGGACTTCCCACCGGGTCTTCCGGACGAGGAATGTTGCTGATTTCCGGCGGAATCGACAGCCCGGTCGCCGGCTATATGCTGGCAAAGCGCGGCATGCGGCTGGACGCCATTCACTTCCACAGTTTCCCTTACACGGGGGAAGCCGCGAAACAAAAGGTCATCGATCTGTCCAGGCTGGTATCGCAGTACTCCGCCGGGGTCAATCTGTTTATTGTTTCCTTTACCGAAATTCAGGAGGCCATTCACGAGCGCTGCCCGGAAGAGATGATGATCACCATGATGCGCCGTTTTATGATGCGTATTGCGGAACGACTGGCGCGCCGCCGCGGCGACGGGGCGCTGATTACGGGCGAAAACTTAGGTCAGGTTGCCAGTCAGACGGTGGAAAGCATCAATTCTTCCAACAGCGTGGTGACGCTGCCCGTTTTCCGTCCGCTGATCGGGTTCGATAAACTGGAGATCATAGAGATCGCGCGGAAGATCGGCACGTACGAAACTTCCATTTTGCCGTATGAAGACTGCTGTACCGTTTTTCTGCCGCAATATCCGCTGATCAAACCCCGCATGGACAAGGTTCTGAAAGCGGAAGAAAAACTGGACGTCGAGGGCTTGATCTCCCGCGCGATGGAAAATATCGAAGTTCTGCACCTGTGATTTCGCGCAATTTTTCCGTGGCTTTGAGGTGGGCTGCAACAATAACTTTGCACGCCTTCGGGGTGTGAGACAGTATGATTTTCCGAAGCTTCGGGGTGTAGAATAATAAGAATATATAATTATAGATAGTAAATCATTATAGATAGCAAACGCCCGCCCGGCATTCCTGCCGGGCGGGCGTTTGCTTAACACAGGAAATAGTTTTTGCCCTTCTGCCGGAGCGAAGCCGTTTAATTTTTTATATCGGAGGGGAGAGGACGTTCGCTTCTATCCGTCCGGCGAGAAACGCTTCTGTCCGTTGCGGAGAGGGAAACGGCTTTCGTTTTCTTCATTGCGGGGAAAGCGGACTTTTCTTTTCATTATTTTGGCGGCAACAGGACGGTAAAAAAAATTTTCAAAAAAAATTTAAAAAGTGGGGAAAAACGCTTGACAACGGCAAATCAATGGAATACAATATGGGCAGATTTAGCAGTCAATACAAAAGAGTGCTAACACACAAACAGGTTTGCTGCTAAAGGAGGTCGAAGATGTCGTTATCGCCGAGAAAAAAGAAGATTCTGCAAGTATTGGTAGACGAATATATCGCGACCGCCACGCCGGTTTCCAGTAAAAGCATTACGGAGAATTACCTGACGGACGTCAGTTCCGCCACGGTAAGAAACGAACTTTCCGCCCTCGAAGAAATGGGGTACGTGTCCCACCTGCATACTTCAAGCGGCAGGGTTCCTTCTCCGCTCGGCTATAAATTTTACGTAAACGAACTGATGCAGCGGAAGAATCTTTCCAAAGCGCAACTCGATTACATGAGAAACGTGCTGAGTCTGCATGCCGATAGTCTGGAGCAGGTGGTCAAAAACGCGGTCAAGGTCATCAGCGATATGACCGATTACACGTCGGTCGCCATGACCAACCTCAACCCGGAAGAAAAAATCGAAACGGTGCGCCTTTTAAAAATCAAAAAGGGCAGCGCGCTGCTGTTAATCGTCACCGAGAGCAGTATCTTAAAAGACGGGATCATTTCCATTCCCGAAACCGCGACCGAAGAAGCCGTGGATTCCGCTTCCAGAATGCTGGAACGGCTGCTGAAAGGCAAACGCCTTTCGGAAACTTCCGAAGTGGAAGCGCAGGTGACCGAGGAATTCGGCGCTTACCGCGACGTATTCAACAGCGTGATGGAAGTCATCAAAAAGTACTGCGCGGCGGACGGAGAAGTCGTGATGGAAGGGGAGGATAAGATCCTTGCCCAGCCGGAATACTTCGACGTCGATAAGATCCGCGGATTTCTGACCGTCGTTTCGGACAAAGACAATCTTGCAAAGGTGCTGAAAGAGCAGGACGGCGGGATCGAGATCAACTTAAAGATCGGCGCGGACGGTGGGCTTTCGGACGACTGTTCGGTAGTTACCGCAACGTACTCTTCCGGCGGGGTGAATCTCGGGACGTACGGCGTGATCGGACCCATGCGAATGGATTATCAAAAGGTCATCACCGTACTGGAAAACGTCGGAAAAATTCTGGAAGGATTATTGAAATGAGTGAAGAAATCGTAAAAAACGAGGCTGTGGAAGAACAAACCGTTCCCCCCGCGGCGGAAGAAAAAGAAATTCCGCTGGAGGAGATGACGAGAAAGCAACTCCGGAGCCTTGTAGAATATTATAAGACGAAAGCCGAGGCCGGATCGGGCGAGGAGAGCAAAGAAACCAAAGAAAAACTCCTGGCAGCCGAAAAAGCCGCGGACGACTATAAAGACAAATGGATGCGGCTTGCCGCAGAGTTCGATAATTACAAAAAGCGCAACGCAAGACTCCGCACGGACAGTTTGCAGGAAGGGCGCGGGGAAATGGTCGTCAAGATCCTTCCCATCGGGGATAACCTCGATCGGGCGCTGAAAATGGACGTGGACGAAGGCACGTTAAAGGGTCTGGAAATGCTGAAAAAGAGTTTCTCGGACGTCCTGACTGCCGTAGGCGTTACCGAAACGTCGGCAAAGGGCGAAAGGTTCGACCCCGCCTTTCACGAAGCGGTAATGCAGGTGCCGACCGAAGACGAAGCCGCAGACGACACCATCGCGGAAGTGTATACCAAAGGGTATAAACTGGGCGATAAAATCATCCGGTACGCGCAGGTTTCGGTTTACAAAGCGTAAAACGATTTTTCCGGGAAACCGGAAAGGCGTTTTCATATAAATTTAAAAATAACGAAAAAGGAGATTATAGATTATGAGCAAAGTTATCGGTATCGATCTGGGTACTACAAACTCTTGTGTAGCGGTTATGGAAGGCGGCGAACCCGTCGTTATTGCAAATGCGGAAGGTTCCAGAACGACTCCTTCTGTGGTAGCGTTTCAGAAAAACGGTGAAAGACTGGTGGGTCAGGTTGCAAAACGTCAGGCGGTGGCAAACCCCGACCGTACGGTAATTTCTATTAAACGTCATATGGGCAGCGATTATAAAGTGGAAGTGGACGGCAAGAAATATTCCCCGCAGGAAATTTCCGCAATGATCCTGACCAAACTGAAGACGGATGCGGAAGCGTACCTCGGCGACAAAGTGACCGAAGCGGTCATTACCTGCCCGGCATACTTCTCGGACAGCCAGCGTCAGGCAACCAAAGACGCCGGCAAGATTGCGGGATTAAACGTCCTGCGTATCATCAACGAACCGACGGCAGCCGCGCTTGCTTACGGTCTGGACAAAGATAAAGGCAGCCACAAAGTCATCATTTACGACCTCGGCGGCGGCACGTTCGACGTTTCCATTCTGGAAATCGGCGACGGCGTGTTTGAAGTTTTAGCCACCAACGGCAACACCATGCTGGGCGGCGACGACTTCGATAAAAAGATCATGGACTATCTGGTTGCGGAATTCAAAAATTCCGACGGTATCGACCTTTCGGGCGATAAGATGGCAATGCAGAGATTGAAAGAAGCCGCCGAAAAAGCCAAGATCGAACTTTCCGGTATGTCTTCTACCGAAATCAACCTGCCGTTCATTACGGCGGACGCGACCGGTCCGAAGCACCTCGCGGTTACTTTGACCAAGCAGAAATTCGACGCGATGACCGCAGACCTCGTCAACGCTACGCTGACGCCGCTTGCGCAGGCGATGAAAGACGCCGGTCTGTCGTATTCGGACATCGACAAAGTCATTCTGGTCGGCGGTTCCACCCGTATCCCGGCAGTCGTGGACGCGGTAAGAAAAGCCACCGGCAAGGAACCCTTCAAGGGCATCAACCCCGACGAATGCGTCGCTATCGGCGCGGCTATTCAGGGCGGCGTCCTTTCGGGCGAAGTCAAAGACGTCCTTCTGCTGGACGTCACCCCGCTGTCTTTGGGTATCGAAACGCTGGGCGGCGTGTTTACCAAACTGATCGACAGAAACACCACGATTCCCGTCAAAAAGTCGCAGATCTTCTCGACGGCGGCAGATAACCAGACGCAGGTCGATATTCACGTCCTGCAGGGCGAACGCCAGTTTGCGAAAGACAATAAAACGCTGGGCAGATTTGCTCTCGACGGCATTGCGCCCGCTCCCCGCGGCATTCCGCAGATCGAAGTCACCTTCGATATCGACGCGAACGGTATCGTTCATGTAGAAGCGAAAGACGTCGCTTCCGGCAAGACGCAGAACATCACCATCACCGCTTCCACCAACCTTTCCGAAGCAGACATCGACAAGGCGGTAAAAGAAGCCGAAATGTATGCCGAAGAAGATAAAAAGCGCAAAGAATCGGTAGAAAACAAGAACAAACTGGACGGCATGATCTTCGCTATCGAAAAGTCGATGAACGACCTTGGCGACAAATTGACCGCAGAAGACAAAGCCAAACTGGAAGAAGAATTGAAAGTTGCGAAAGAAGAACTGAATTCGGGCGACGACGATCGTATCGCGAAAGCGACCGAACGTCTGACCAACGAATCGCAGCAGATCTTCGCTAAAGTTTATCAGCAGGCGCAGGGCGCCGAGGCCGGTCCGGAAGGAACGAACGGCACCGAAGGTCAGGCAAACTAACCTTTCGGGTTGAAGAAAAGTCTTTCGGGATTGGCGGATCGACCTTCGCCGGATAACGAACAGAAAATAAAATCTCCGCGCCGGGGCGTTGCTCCGGCGCGGTATTCGGGCAAAACGGAAACCGCGCGGACTTCCCGGAGGGCGGGAGAGGGTAACTCTGTTTCCGCCAAGGGGAAAGCGTCGTTTCACCCGTCCCGGTGCCGGTTTGCCGCGTAAGCGGAAAGCCGGTTTTCCGTTATAAAAAAGGAAATTTTATGGCAAAGAATTATTACGAAATTCTGGGCGTGGCAAAAACCGCGTCACAGGACGAGATTAAGGCGGCGTACCGCAAACTGGTAAAACAGTATCATCCCGATCTGCACCCCAACGACGCGGCATGCGCCGAAAAATTCAAAGAGATCAACGAGGCGAACGAAACGCTTTCCGATCCGCAAAAACGCAGCCAGTACGATTATACGCTCGATCATCCGGGCGCTGAGAACTTCGGCGGCGGGGGAGGATTCTCCGGCGCGGGGTTCGATTTCGGCGATATTTTCGGCGATATTTTCAGCCAGTTTACCGGGGGCGGAAGGGCGTCGCAGGGCGGCGCTCCGCAGCCGCAGAAAGGCGCGGACGTCACCATCGAACTATCCATCAGTTTTATGGACGCGGTGAAAGGCTGCGTGCGCGACGTTGCGTATACGAGAAACGAACCCTGCGCTTCCTGTAAGGGCACGGGTGCGAAAAACGGCACGGAATACGTCAAATGCGACAAATGTAACGGTACCGGTCAGGTGCAGTTCGTATCGCAGAATTCGTTCTTCCGTTCGGTCAACGTTCGTCCTTGCGACGCTTGCCGCGGAACGGGCAAAAAGATCAAAGAAGCCTGCCCCGACTGCAAAGGTAAGGGGTATATCAAGAAGAAAACCGAAGTCAAGATCGAGATTCCTGCCGGCGTGGACAACGGCAATATTCTGAAAAAGCGCGGCTTTGGCGAAGCGTCTTTAAACGGCGGACCGTGCGGCGACCTCAATATCATCATCAACGTGCTGCCGCATAAACTGTTCAAGCGGAAAGGTGCGGATTTATATGTGGAATTGCCCATTTCCTATAAAACGGCGGTTCTGGGCGGCAAGGTGCTGGTTCCCGGCGTAGACGAGGCGTTTTCTTACGCTATTCCGGAAGGAACGCAGAGCGGCAAAATGTTCTGCGCAAGAGGCAAAGGCGTTAAGGGAAGAATCGGCAGCGGCGATATGTACATTACCGTTGTGGTGGAAGTGCCGAAGTCGATCACAAAAGATCAGAAAAAGGCGCTGGACGCGCTGGAGCCCTTGCTCGACGCCCGGCAGTACGCCAAGATCAAGGCCTATCAGGACAACATGAGCGCGCTTTACGGGGTGGATCCGTACGCTTCCAAATAAGGGCGTTATATAGGCGATAGGGCGGCGAAAAAGAAGGGCTCGTTGTTTCAGCGAGAATTGCCCGGCAATGCAGCCCCGGGAATCATGCCCGATATATACGAAAAAATAAGACCGTACCGGAATTTCCGGTGCGGTCTTTTGTGTGAAATTGGTCAATCGTTGTTTCCGAATTAAAATGGTACTGTTTTCGGGGCGATAAGATAAACGGTTCTGCCATTTTTAGATGGCAAAACACCCCAAAGCGCAAAAATCGCGGGAAAAGATCGCTTAAAAATTGATTTTTTTCCCCCGATATGCTAAAATAAACGGGAATGGAACGGTCGGCTTCGTCTTTAAAAGAAAAGCCGGCTTTTTAGGAGCAACTATGCAGTTTATCGAAGTTACGACGCACACCACAGAAGAGTGTGCCGATCTCGTTTCCGACCTCTTCTGGGGGTATGCAAATTACGGCGTGGCGATTTCCGACCCTGCCGATCTTATCATGCTCAAAAAGGAAAAAAATCCCAAATGGGATTACATCGACGACGCGCTTTTTGACGGCTCCGAGGAAGTGCTTGTCAAGTGCTTTCTTCCCAAAGATACGGCGGTGGAAACCATTCCGAAACTTCTGAACGATCTTGAGGATCTTCGTGCGCGCACGGCGGGAAATCTATCCTGCGGATCTTTGGAAACCACGCAGAAAGAGGTGGACGGCGACGAATGGCGGGAGATCTGGAAAAGTCATTATCGCCCCATTCCGATGGGAAAAATCGTCGTCTGTCCGGAATGGATCGACTACGCCGCAAAGGAGAACGAGCACGTCGTAAAGATCGACAGCAATATGGCGTTCGGCACGGGCGAACACGAAACCACCGCCATGTGTATCGATCTGTTGCAGAAATATATCCGCCCGGGGGACGATGCGGTTGACGTCGGCACCGGCAGCGGAATTTTGGGCATTTCCATGGCGCTTCTCGGGGCGAAACGCGTCACGATGAGCGACATCGATTACGTTGCCGTGACTTCCGCAAAAAGAAACGTAAAAAATAACGGCGTGGAAAAAATCTGCACCGTATTTCAGGGCAGCATTCCGGACGAGGAAGATAAAAAGGGCGACGTCGTGACGGCAAACATTACGGCGGACGTACTGATCGGGCTTTCGGACGGGCTGATTTCCCACGTGAAACAGGGCGGCGTTCTCATTTTAAGCGGCATTATTCATAAAAGAAAACAGGACGTTTTGTCCTGCTTTACGGCAAAGGGTATGGAGCCGATAGGCGCCGGAACGCGCGGGGAATGGAACGCTCTTGCGCTGAGGAAAAAATCGTGAGCGGCGCGCGCCGTTTTTTCGCCCCGGACGTGACTGCGGGCGAATATGCCTTGGAAGGGGAAGAATATAACCACGCGGCAAACGTCCTCCGCTTAAAAACCGGGGACGAAGTGGTGGTTTCCGACGGGGCGGGGAAAGATTATTCCGGCACTGTGGAAAGGGTGGAAAAAAAGCGTATGATTCTGCGCCTTGCGCCGGGGACGGAAAACCCCTGCAAGCCCAAGACCGGAATCACGCTTGCCGTCGGATTTCTGAAAGGGGATAAAACCGAACTCGTGGTGCAGAAAGCGACCGAACTGGGCGCTTCCCGCGTGGTGGTGTTCGATTCGGAATTTTCCAGCGCGTTCGTCAGCGAAAATAAACTGGGTCGGTTGACGCGCGTTGTGGAAGAGGCGGCGAAACAGTGCGGCAGGGCGGAGTTTCCCGCCGTGGAATATCTTCCGCTTGCCGAAGCGCTGAACGCCTTTTCGGGCGTAAAAAATAAAGTTTTCGCCTGCGAATTTGAAGAAGAAACGCCGCTTGATCTTTCTGACTTATCGGGCGAAACGGTGCTTTTTGTCGGCAGCGAAGGTGGCTTTTCGCAAAAGGAAAGGGAACTTGCGCTGTCGCTCGGGTACCGTTCGGTAACGCTCGGCAGGCGCATTCTGCGCGCGGAAACGGCGGCGATCTCGCTGCTTGCGGTTGCCGCGTACCGGCTCGGGGAGTGGAACAGATGAAGATCTGCGTGTTTTCGCTCGGTTGCAAGGTCAACGAAAGCGAGTGCAATTCCATCGCAAGCGGCTTGAAAAATGCCGGTTTCGACGCGGAAGCAGGGCTTTTTCCCGCCGATATTTACATTCTCAATACCTGCGCCGTCACGAAAGAAGCCGAAAAAAAATCCCGGCAGGCGATCGCGCGGGTAAAAAAACTTTCTCCGCAGTGTAAAGTAGTGGTGACGGGTTGCGCTTCCGAAAAGGCGCCGCGGGATTTTGCGGACAAAGCGGGCGTGGCGTTCGTTATCGGCACGGGGCGCAAGTCCCGCGTGATCGAAGAAGTAAAAAACATCGCGTCGGGTAAAATGCCTTCCGCAATCATAGCCGATTCCCCGCGCGACCAGAAAGAAGCGGAACCCTTTGACGAACTGCCCCCGGCGGTCACTTCCCGCGCGAGGGCGGACGTAAAAGTACAGGACGGCTGCAACAATTTTTGCTCGTACTGTATCATTCCGTACCTGCGCGGCAGGGAGCGTAGCCGGGAGATTGAAAATATCAGAAAGGAAATTCTGGCGCTTACCCCGCTCGAAACGGTGCTGACCGGCATCAATCTTTCCGCCTACCGGGTGAAAGAGGGAGGACTTTCGCAGCTTCTGACCGCGATTGCGGACGTGAAAACGCGTATTCGGCTGGGATCGCTGGAAGTGCGCGTGATAACCGACGAATTTCTGACCGCCTGTAAAAACCTGTACGACTTCGCGCCGCATTTTCATCTTTCGCTGCAATCGGGCAGCGACGTCGTGTTAAAAGGAATGAACCGTCATTATACCGCCGCGGAATACCTCGAAAAAGTAGCGCTCATCCGGTCTTATTTCCCGGACGCGGCGATCACGACCGACGTCATTTCCGGTTTCCCCACCGAAACCGAAGAGGAGTTTGAAAATTCCTATAAAACGGTAGAAAAAGCGGCGTTTTCCGCCGTGCATTGTTTTCCGTTCAGCCCGCGGGAGGGGACGAAAGCCGCGCTTTTGCCCGACCTCGATAAAGAGGTCAAAAAACAGCGCAACGATCGCATGATGCGCCTTTCCGCCGAACTTTCTTCCCGCTGGACGAACGCCCACCTCGGCAAATCTCTGGAATGGATCGCGGAGGAGTGCGAAAACGGCTATACGTTCGGCTATACCGGCAACTATATCCGCGTAAAAGTCGCGGGCAGGGTGCCGCTCGGCGTGTATCTGGTCACGTTGAAGCAGGCGGAAGCGGACGCCGTTGTGGGAGAGATTGAACGAAAAATCCGGTAGCAGTTGCCGGGAAAATCGGGAAGGTCGGGTGGTTTTTTGCCGTTTTTGGGAGAAAAATCACCCGGATATCATCAATTTTGCCGGGAAAGCTTCCGGTTTCCGTCCATCATTTTTCGGGAAAAATCCCGGCTTTTATCAATAAAAAGGAGAAATACTATGAACGATTGTCTGTTTTGTAAAATCGCGACGGGCGAAATCCCCGCAAAGGTTGCGTACGAAGACGAAGATATGATTATCTTTGCCGATATCGAACCCAAAGCCAAGCGTCACTATCTTCTGGTGCCGAAAAAGCACTTCAAACTGCTGGCGGAAATGACCGACGAAGACGCGCTTCTGGTTGCAAGATGCCTGAAAAAGATTCCCGCGCTCAGCGAGCAGTTAGGACTTTCGGGCGGGTACCGTCTGGTGATCAATCAGGGCGACGACGCGGGGCAGACCGTGCCGCACCTGCATATTCATATTCTTGCCGGGCAAAAGATGGGCTGGCAGCCCGCGTAAAGCGGAAAACGCAGTTCTTTCCGGAAGGATATCGGAAACGGGTACGATAGCGGTTTATCCGGCAGCGCTGCGGCGGTTGTTCCGTCGGGCGCCGGGGAAGATTTTCCGGTAACCGCGCCGGGAATTTCCGGCAAGGCGCGGCGAGTTCCTTTCCGGCAAGGCGCCGGGAATGATCGCGATAAAAAACCGGTACCGGCTCAGATTTTGCGGAAGAAAAATGACAAATTTTCTTAAAAAGCGCTTGCAATCGGTTGACAACGCCGCCCCGATTTTGTATAATACTTCCCGGAATAAACGCATTGGGCGAAGGAGGGGTGAATAAATGTCCACGATCAGAGTCGGCGAAAACGAAACGCTGGAAAACGCGCTGCGTCGTTTTAAACGCAAATGCTCCAGAGACGCGATCATCAGCGACCTTCGCAAAAAAGAGCATTACGAAAAGCCTTCGGTAAGACGTAAAAAGAAGTCCGAAGCCGCAAGAAAGAGAAGTTCCAAAAACTAAATAATTCATTCAGTTTTTACACCCGATAAGTTGCCGTAGAAAGTTACGGTCTTATCGGGTTATTTTTTTGTTGAAAAGGAGTAATTCTATGGCAGAAAAAACTTTAAAAATGGCTGCAAAAGAGGCGAAAGCGCGCCTGAAAAGCGGCTTTTGGCAGACGTACGGGGCAGAGATTGCCCGGGCAAGAGCAAACGGCGTATCGGGTGCGGAAGCGATCGCGTATTTTTCGCGCACGGCGGAAGAAGACGGCAGAGAAACGGCGTTTTACGGCAAGGTCAAAGATATTCTCGACCGCTCGGGCGAAGTGTCCGATATTCTGGGTCGCCTTGCGGAAAAGGAGCGTTACGAAACGCTCGATTACGCCGCAAAACAGCGTTATATGTTAGAACTTTCCGACAGATACCAACGGGCGCTCGCACGGTATAAAAGGGAACGTTCTCTCACGGACGGGAAGAATTCCGCCTGCTGAAAAATTCCGGCGAGCATTTTTGTTTTAAAGGGGAAAGCGAACCCGGCGCATGGTTTTATTTTTAAAACCCGGCGCAGCCGCGGCGCAGGTTTCGGTTTTAAACGAATTTCTATAAAAATCGCCGCGTCTCTATTTATAAAGAAACGAAAAACGGGAGCCTTTTTATAAAGAAACGAAAGACGGGAGCCTTCGCGGCTCCCGTCAAAAATCTGTATTCCATTGAAAATCGATGTTCCGTTAAAAGACCGGCAAGCCGGGCATTCCGCGCCGCCGCGTCTTTTTTGTTTGCGTTCAGGTGGGAAACTTCGCTCTTCTCCGCGCGGAATCAAGCGGGATATTCGCCCTTCTCCGCGCTGCCGCACTCTTCGCCGGTTTTCCGCCGCGTTTAAGCCTGACCCTCGTCGTCGCGGTCTTCCGGCGTCTGACGGGTAACGCTGATCGGCTTTTTCGGCTTGCCGTTGCGCGGAATGAGTTTTTCCTCCCGCGAGGCTTCGATTGCGGCTTCGTTTAAATATTTTTCCATATTTTCGAGAGAAGCGCGGTATTCTTTTGGCGAACAGCCGATGCGCTTTTTAAAACCCAGATAAAAACTGACCGGGTTTTCAAACCCCGTGCGCTTGCCGATCTCCGCAATGGAAAGGTTGGTGTCTTTCAGCATTTTGACCGCTTCGCCGATGCGGTAGGCGTTGAGATAATCGATCGGGGTGGTGGTTACCTGTTTTTTGAACTGGGTGGAAAAGTAGGTGCGGTTCAAACCGACGTGGCGAGCCACTTCGTCGATGGTAATCGCCCGCGCAAAGTTATCGTGCATATACAGCATGGATTCCAGAATATATTCCGAACGGACGTTGTTGGTGGACTGTTCGCACGCCGTACATTTTTTTGCTAACACGGAAAACAGTTTATAAAGTTCGCCCGTGGCGGAAACCGTTGCGGACAAATTGTTCAGGTGAATATTTCTTACGATATTGTCCATGGAAAACGCGATCGCGTCGTTGTTGTAAGAAACGACGGGATCGTCTGCGGAAAGCGCAGTCATTCTTAACAGCTTTTCCGCAAGATTGCCGTCAAAATGTACCCAGAAATAACTGTACGGGTTTTCGGAATCGGCTTCGTATTTTACGACGCGTTCTTTGGGGATCAGCATCATATCGCCGCGGCGGATATCGTAAGTTTTTCCCTCGATCTGGTACTTTCCCTGACCGTAAACGAGATATTGAAATACGTAACCGTGAAAAACGACGGGTCCGAAACTGTGTTTGGGATTTTCGCCCTCTCTTCCCACGCTGACGATAAAAAGATCCGGAAAGTCCTTATAATTGTTGTATGAAGTAGACGGCTTGAGTTGTTGCATGGCGGCTCCTTTAGCGGTGAAAAGATACGAAATGACGCTTGTTTCGATTAGGATAACGCAAAATGTAAAATTTTGCAAGCAAAACGGGCAAAATTTTTACCCTAAAATGACGTTTACCCCCTTGAAAAACGTGAAGAAATGAGGTATAATAGGAACGGAGAAACAGACAAAAGCGAAAATTACGGTAAGGAGTGTTTCTTTTGGAAAGACTTAGAGAAAACAAAGCGTTCGGAAGGGCATATTTAAAGTACGGGGCAAAATTCGTTTCGGACGGGAAAGCCGTCCGTTTTACCGTGTATGCGCCGCATGCGGATACCGTCAGCGTGGTGGGGGATTTCAACGATTGGGATCCCGCAAAAAACGTCATGCAAAAACAGGGGACGGATTTCACTTTGACCGTGCCCGGTCTTAAGGTGTACGATAATTATAAATATTGCGTCACGCACGGCGGAAGATCGGTACTCAAAGCCGATCCTTACGCTTTCCATGCCGAAACCGCGCCCGAGACCGCTTCTAAAATCTACGACCTTTCCGGGTTTTTGTGGGAGGACGAAGCGTATTTCAAGGCGCTGAAGCAAAACCCGCCTTATCATCGCCCCATGAACATTTACGAGGTACATCTCGGCTCGTTCAGAAAAAAAGCGAACGGCGACCCCTATTCCTACCGCGAACTTGCTAAAATTCTGCCGGATTACGTCGTCAAAATGGGGTATACGCATATCGAACTTCTGCCGGTATCGGAGTTTCCGTTCGACGGCAGCTGGGGATATCAGGTGACCGGTTATTTTGCCGTGACGTCGCGCTTCGGCACGCCGCACGACTTTATGTATTTTATCAACGAATGTCATAAAAAGGGGATCGGCGTCATTTTAGACTGGGTGCCGGCACATTTTCCCAAGGACGAGTTCGGACTTTACGAGTTTGACGGAACTCCTCTTTACGAAAGCGGCAGGGCGGACCTAAGGGAGCACAAAAGCTGGGGAACGATGCGGTTTGACTACGGCAATCCTTATGTGTGCGATTTTCTGACCTCTTCCGCAATGTTTTATTTTGAAAACTACCATATCGACGGGATCCGCGTGGACGCGGTCGCTTCCATGTTGTACCTCGATTACGATAAAAAACCGGGCGAATGGGTTCCCAACCGTTACGGCGACAATAAGAATCTGGAAGCCATCGAGTTTTTGAAAGCGCTCAACGAAACGGTGTTTTCCGCCTATCCTTACGCGCTGATGATCGCGGAAGAATCCACGGCGTTTCCCTCGGTCACCAAGCCGACCTATCTCGGTGGACTGGGGTTCAACTTCAAGTGGAATATGGGCTGGATGAACGACATGCTTTCGTATATGGAAACCGATCCGTTGTTCCGGAAAGGCGTACACAACAAGTTGACCTTTTCCATGTGTTATGCGTTTTCGGAAAACTTTGTGTTGCCGCTTTCGCACGATGAGGTGGTGCACGGAAAGCGTTCTCTGCTCGATAAAATGCCGGGCAGTTATGAAGATAAATTTGCTTCGCTCCGCGCGTTTTATGCGTTTATGGCGGCGCACCCCGGCAAAAAACTATTGTTTATGGGCGGGGAATTCGGTCAGTTTAAGGAATGGAACTATAAAGAGGGGCTGGAGTTTTTCCTGACCAGGTACGAAAAACATAAAAAGTTGCAGACCTACGTCAGAGATCTCAACTTTTTCTATAAAGACAATCCGCCGATGTACGAGATCGACGATTCCTGGCAAGGATTTACCTGGCTGATCGTAGACGACGCGGACAGCAACGCGGTCGCGTTCGAACGTACCGATTACGCGGGCGATAAAGTGATTGCGGTTATCAGTTTTTCGGGTTCGACGCGCAAAGATTACTGGATTAAAACGGGGAAAGGAAAGTTTTCCGTTGTCCTCAATTCCGACGCGAAAAAATACGGCGGAAGCGGAATACTTAAAAAACGTTCCTTTACGGCGAAGAAAAAATCCGACGGTAATTATTATATTTCCGTCGATCTGCCGCCGCTTACCGCCCTGTATCTCAAAAAAATCCTCAAAACGAAGGAGTAAATATATGATAAGAAAGAAACAATGTATCGCGATGTTGCTTGCGGGCGGGCAGGGCAGCAGGCTGTACTCTCTGACCACAAAGATCGCAAAACCCGCGGTTTCGTTCGGCGGGAAGTACAGAATTATCGACTTTACGCTGTCCAACTGCATCAATTCGGGCATCGATACGGTGGGCGTATTGACGCAGTATCAGCCGCTGATTCTCAACGACTACATCGGTAACGGGCAGCCGTGGGACCTCGACCGCGCGTACGGCGGCGTGCATATTCTGTCGCCCTATCAGGCGAAAGAGGGTTCCAGATGGTATCTCGGCACGGCAAACGCCATTTACCAGAACCTGCATTTTATCCGCCAGTTCCAACCGGAATACGTCCTCATTCTTTCGGGCGATCATATTTACAGCATGGATTATTCGGCAATGCTTCGCCGCGCGATCAAGTCGGACGCGGCTTGCACCATCGCCGCGATCGAAGTGGATATCGGCGAGGCTTCCCGTTTCGGTATCCTGAACGTCAACGAAGACGACTCCATTTACGAGTTTGAAGAAAAACCCAAGCAGCCGAAAAGCAATCTGGCTTCCATGGGAATCTACATTTTTAAAACGCAGAAACTTTACGATTATCTGGAAGCGGACAACCGCGACCCGGATTCTTCCAAAGACTTCGGTAAAAACGTCATTCCCGCCATGCTGAAAGCGGGCGAAAAGATGATGGCGTACCGTTTCTCCGGATACTGGAAAGACGTAGGGACCATTCAGTCTTTGTGGCAGGCGAACCGCGATCTTCTGGGGGACGCGCCCGCTTACGACGTGAGCCGTGCGGACTGGAAAATTCATTCCAGAAACCCCATTTCGCCCCCGCATTACGTCGGTAAACACGCCAAAATTACCGACAGCATCGTCATCGGCGGCAGCCGGATCGACGGCGTGGTGGAAGACTCGGTTCTCGGCAGCGACGTTGTTGTAAAGCGCGGCGCGGTGGTAAAAAACAGCGTGATTATGAACGGTACCGTCATCGGAGAGGGCGCCAAGGTGGAATGTTCCATTCTGGACGAAAACGTCACCGTCGGCGCGAAAGCCGTCATCGGCGAAGATAACGACGGGTCGAAGATTGCCGTTGTCGGGCGTGACAGCGTGATCGCCGAGGGTGCCGCGGTCGAAGCGGGCGCCATTGTCGATCATTACGAAAGCAAGGAGGGCAACTGATATGTCCGCACTCGGTATTATTTTTTCTAATATTCACGACGCGAACCTGCCCGAACTGACCGCAAGAAGAACCATGGGCAGCATTCCTTTCGGCGGCAGATACCGTTTGATCGATTTTCCGCTTTCTTCCATGGTCAATTCCGGCATCACCAAAGTGGGCGTCATTACCAAAAACAACTATCAGTCGTTGATGGATCACGTCGGCAGCGGTAAAGACTGGGATCTTGCCCGCAAAAACGGCGGCGTGGTGCTGCTTCCTCCTTTCTTCTCCAATGAAAGCGGCAGCCTTTACGAAACCCGTCTGGAAGCGTTGAAAGGCATTTCCGGATTTTTGACCCATTCTTACGAAGAATACGTCGTCATGACCGATTGCGACTGCGTGTATTCCATGGATTATAGTCCCGTTATCGAAGCGCATATCGAAAACGCGGCGGACGTCACCATGGTCTACCGCACGACGGCGGAAGTCAACGACGCGCACAGCCACGTCGTTCGTCTGGACGATGAGGGCAGAGTGACCGAAATTTTAAGCGGGGTCACGGGGCAGAGCAACAAAAAGCGCAATTATCTGCTCAATATTTTCGTGATGAAGAGGACTTTCCTCATCAACCTCATCAACGACGCCGTAACGCACGGCTATCACCACTTCCTGCAGGCGTTGACCAAGGGCAAACGCGGCATGCGGCTGTTCGGCTACCGTTACGACGGTTACGTATCCGTTGTCGATTCGATGATGGGATATTATAAAGCGAGTATGGAACTGCTGGACGAAAAAGTGCGCGACGCGCTTTTCCACGAAAACGCCATTTATACCAAGGTGCGCGATTCCGCGCCTACCAAATACGGCAACTTCTCCGTGGTCGGCAATTCGCTGGTTGCGGACGGCTGCATTATCGAGGGCGAAGTGGAAAACAGCATTCTGTTCCGCGGCGTGAAAGTCGGACGGGGATCCGTCGTCAAGAATTCTATTTTGATGCAGGACACGCAGGTGCTGGAAAATGCCACCGTGAATTGCATTATTACCGATAAAAACGTGCTGGTAAAAGAACGCAGCGTTCTTTCCGGCAGTGACGAACATCCCTTCTATCTTGCTAAAAATGCAAGAGCATAAACTAAGGAGGTCTTAAATTTTATGGCAGAAAAAACGTTGAAAAAGAGAACCGCCTCCGTAAAAGAGGAAAAAGTTTTGGAAAAAGCCGCCGAAAAAGCGGAAAAATCCGTAAAGAATACCGCTCCCGCCGCAAAAGCGGAAGCAAAACCTGCGGCTAAGAAAGTTGCTGCTAAAAAAGCGGCGCCCGCAGTGAAATCTGCACCCGCCGCGAAAGCGGAAGCAAAACCCGCCGCAGAAAAGAAGACTGCAAAAAAGCCGGCGGCAAAGACCGTTAAAGCGGCAACTCCGAAAGCCGCAAAACCGGCAGTTCCGGCAGCCGAAACGACCGTGGAAGTCGCCGCAAAAGAGATCGAAAAAATCGCTCCCGAAGTTACGGTGACGCGCAAAAAACGCATTCTCTTCGCCGCTTCGGAATGCGCGCCTTTCTTTATGACCGGGGGACTTGCGGACGTCATCGGTTCGCTGCCCAAAGCGCTCGCAAAAGAGGGAGAGTTCGACGTGCGCGTCGTCTGCCCGCTGTATCAGGGAATGAAGCCCGAATACCGCGACAAGCTGACTTACGTCGAAAGTTTCAACGTTCCTCTTTCCTGGAGAAACCTTTACTGCGGCGTGTTCCGTTATGAAGAAGACGGCGTGGTGTATTATTTCGTCGATAACGAATACTATTTCAAGCGGGGCGGCTATTACGGCTTTTACGACGACGGAGAACGTTTTGCTTACTTCTCCAAAGCCGTTCTCGAAATGCTGCCGCATATCGACTTTATTCCGGACGTGTTGCATTGCAACGACTGGCAGACGGCGCTTTGTCCGATTTACCTCAAGACCAACTACGGCGCGCGTCCCGAATATCACGATATCAAGACGGTGTTTACCATTCACAATATCGAATATCAGGGCAAGTATGACAGCGCCATTTTGGAAGACGTGTTCGGCATCGATTTCTCGTACACTTCCATGCTGGACTATGACGGCTGCACCAATCTGATGAAGGGCGCCATCGTCACGGCGGATAAGGTCACGACGGTCAGCCCGACCTATGCAAACGAGATTCAGGATAAATATTTCGCACACGGTCTGGAACACATTATTCGTTCCAACGCATACAAAATCACCGGGATATTGAACGGGATCGACGTGGCTTCGTACAATCCCGAAACCGATCCCTGCCTTTTTGCGCACTACAATGCCGACCATCCCGAAGGAAAGGCGACCTGTAAGGAAGAACTGCAAAAAATGCTCAATCTGCCCGTCCGCGACGTTCCGATGATCGGCATGATCACCCGTCTGGTTTCGCACAAGGGCATCGATCTTATCCGCTGCGTTGCGGAAGAAATTATGCAGGAAGACGTACAGTTCGTTATGCTCGGTACGGGAGAGAGAGAATACGAGGACTTCTTCCGCGAACTCGCAGCAAGATACCCCGCAAAAATGGTGGCGATCACGGCGTTTAATCAGGATATGGCGCGCAAGATCTATTCCGCAGCCGATCTTTATCTCATGCCGTCCAAGTCCGAACCGTGCGGGCTTTCGCAGATGATTGCCTGCCGCTACGGCGCGGTGCCCATTGTCCGCGAAACGGGCGGTTTGTACGACAGCATTCAGCCTTTCAACGAATGGGGCGGCAACGGCTATACCTTTGCAAGTTATAACGCGCACGATATGCTTTACGTCATCAAAATGGCGGTACGCGATCATTTCAACGCGCCTCTTCGCGCGGCGCACCGCACCGCTGCAATGAAGTGCGACTTCTCGTGGACGCGCTCGGCAAAGGCTTACGAAGAAATGTACCATTCCTTGCTCGGGTAAATTTACGCGGACGCCGGCAGAAAATATCCGGCTTTGCAAATAGCAAGATGGCGGCGGATGCGCAGCGGCGCAAAAAAGCACGTAAGAAAAAGCGCAAAATCCGCAAATATCATAACAAATCAAAAGCGGAACGCCGGAGAGAATTGCCCTCCGGCGTTTCCGAGCGAATACGGGGACCTTACTTACGGAGGACGCATGAAAGATAAACTTACCAAAAAAGAAGTCAAGACCATGATCGCCGGCAAACTCAGCCGTTATTACGGCATTTCGCCCGCAGAGGCAAGCGCCGATCAGATGTACAAAGCCGTGGTGATGTGCATCCGCGATATGATGCTGGAAAAGCGGGAACGCTTTCATCAGGAAGTCAAAGCGGGCAGGAAAAAGCGCGTTTATTACCTTTGCATGGAATTTCTGCTTGGCAGATCGCTGAAAAACAGCGTGTATAATCTGGACGTTAAAAAGGCGTTTGAAAGCGCTTTGGCGGACTATAATTATACCTTAAACGACCTTTACGAAATGGAACCGGACGCAGGACTGGGCAACGGCGGACTCGGTCGTCTTGCCGCTTGCTTTATGGACGCGCTCGCAACCGGCGATTATCCCGCAATGGGGTATTCTATCCGCTACGATTACGGCCTGTTCAAACAAAAGATTGTGGACGGCTGGCAGACCGAATTGCCGGATATGTGGCTGCCCGGCGGAGAAGTGTGGCTGACCCAGCGGCAGGATAAGCGCTTTATCGTGCGTTTCGACGGCAGAGTGGAAGAAGAATGGACAGACGGCGGACTGAAGATCCATCAGGTGGACTGCAAGGAGGTCGAAGCCATTCCTTACGATATGATGATCTCCGGCGCGGACAGCAAGGCGGTTTCGGTACTGCGCCTGTGGCACGCGCGTAACCGTTCCAGTTTCGATATGAAGTCCTTTTCGGAAGGCGATTATATGCGCGCCATGCAGGACGATAACGAAGCGGAATTGCTTTCCAAAGTCTTATACCCCTCCGATAACCATTCGGAAGGGAAGTCCCTGCGCTTAAAACAGCAATACTTTTTGGTTTCGGCGTCTATTCAGAACATTTTCGCCGACCATAAGCACCGTTACGGCAGTCTGGATACCTTGCCGGATCTTGCGGCAATCCATATTAACGATACCCATCCGGCGCTTTGTATTCCCGAAATGATGCGTCTTTTGATGGATGAAAACGGCTATTCGTGGGAAAAGGCGTGGGATATCGTGGTGCGCACGGTGGCATATACCAACCACACCGTCATGAGCGAAGCGCTCGAAACCTGGAGCGAAGACCTCATCGAACGTCGCCTGCCGCGTATTTATTCCATCATTAAGGAAATCAACCAGCGCTTCTCCGCAGATATGTGGCATTTATACCCGGGCGACTGGGATAAAATCGAACGCATGAGCATCATGTCGCACGGCATGGTTCGCATGGCAAACCTGTCGGTCATCGGTTCGCACAGCGTCAACGGCGTTTCCGCTCTCCATACCGACATCATCAAAAACAGCATTTTCAAAGACTTCAACGACGTGTTCCCCGAACGGTTCACCAACGTCACCAACGGGATCGCGCATCGCCGCTGGCTGTATCAGTCCAACCCGCGTCTTTCCGCGCTTTTAGACGAAACCATCGGTCACGGCTGGTATCTCGACGCGGAAAAACTGTCCGACTTCCATAAATTTGAAAACGACGCTTCGGTTCTCGAACGGCTGAATATCATCAAGGAACTGAACAAAGAAGATTTTGTTTCTTTTGCCGAAACAAAGAAGGGAATCAAGGGAATCGATCCCAAGAGCGTGTTTGACGTTCAGGCAAAGCGCCTGCACGAATATAAACGCCAGTTGATGAACGCCCTTCGCATCATTGCGGTCTACAACGACCTCAAGGATAATCCCGATCTCGACGTTCTGCCCAAGACCTATATTTTCGGGGCAAAGGCGGCTTCCGGTTACTTTATGGCAAAGCGCATCATTAAACTTTTATGGTGTCTTTCCGAAGAAATCAGAAAACAGCCCAAAATCCGCGAGAAACTCAACGTTGTGTATATGGAAGACTACTGCGTGACCATGGCGGAAACGCTGATGCCGGCAACCGAGATCAGCGAGCAGATTTCACAAGCGGGGAAGGAAGCCAGCGGCACCGGCAACATGAAGTTTATGATCAACGGCGCGCTGACCATCGGCACGCTGGACGGCGCCAACGTCGAAATGCAGCAAGCCGTCGGCAAAGACAACATCTATATCTTCGGCATGACTGCGGAAGAAGTGACCGATCTTTGGAATTCCGGCTATTCTTCCAGCAGATTTCTGCAGAACAATCCGCGCCTGAAACGAGCGGTAGAATCGCTTTCCCGCGGGTTCAACGGGGAGAGTTTTCAGGATATCGCAAACTACCTGTTGACTGCGTCGCCCATTGCCGACCCGTATATGTGTCTGGCGGATTTCGACGCGTACGACGAAATGCAAAATCGCATTTCCAAGGAGTATCTCGACCGTACGCTGTGGGCGAAAAAGTCGCTGAGAAACATCGCTTCGTCCGGTATTTTCGCCGCCGACCGCGCGATCAAGGAGTATGCGGAACGCATCTGGCATCTGGAATCGCTGAAAGATAAGGAGTAACTATGGAAAGATTTTTCTTCTTTCCGTTAGAAAAAAAATATAAAAGCGTCACGGGCGGGGTGAAAAGCAATCAGCCCGTGCGCTTTTTTGCAGAAACGGACGCAAGCGATTGCGCCCTTTTCCTTAAAAAGGACGGAGAGGACGGCGGCGCAACCTATCCCATGCAAAGGGAAGCGGGCGGTTTTTCGTTTACCCTGTCCGTAGATACGCCGGGACTGTATTTCTATCGCTTTTTCGCGGACGGTAAGTCCTTCGGACTGAGCGAAGACGAGGCGTTTTGCGCGGGAAACGGCGATACCGGCGGCTATGTATCCGGGGAATCCGGCGCGGAAAACGGTGCGGACGGCAATTCTTCGGACGGGTGCGGAGATCATTTTCCCGATTCCGACGATAAATTATCCAACGAGAAGCCTTTGTCCGGGCGCGGGAGCGAATCTTTCGGGCGGCGCGATAAGTCGTCCGCTTCCTGCAAGGACGACCGCTTTCTGATAAAAAACGCAAGCCGGTTTTACGGTGCAAAAGAGGGTGGGAAAGACTTTCATCTGACGGTGTCTTTGGCAGACTTCTCTACGCCGCAAAAATGGAAAGGCGGGGTGTTTTATCAGATATTTCCCGACCGGTTTCATAAAAAGGGCGATCTGCCCGTGCCGCAAAATCGCGTCTTGCGTAACTGGAACGACGGCGTTCCGCGCTATGAAAAGGTGAACGGAAAAGTGCCGAATAACGACTTTTTCGGCGGGAATTTTATGGGGATTGCGGAGAAAGCGGACTATCTCGCTTCACTCGGCGTAACGGCGGTCTATCTCAATCCCATTTTCCGGGCGGCAAGCAATCATCGCTATGATACGGGCGATTACCGTGCGCCCGACCCCCTCCTCGGCAGCGAAGAGGACTTTTCCGCTATGGCGGAAGCGCTGAAAAAGCGCGGCATTTCGGTTGTTTTGGACGGAGTGTTCAACCACACCGGGGACGACAGCGTTTATTTCAATAAATACGGAAATTATCCGGGTGTCGGCGCATACCAAAGCCGGCAGTCGCCCTATTTTTCTTGGTATACCTTTACTTCCTATCCGGACAAGTACGATTGCTGGTGGGGAATCGATATTCTGCCCGCGGTAAAGGACGAAGAGGAGTCTTTCCGCGCGTTTATTGCAGGGGAGGACGGCGTGCTTGCAAAGTGGCAGAAACTGGGCGCTTCCGGCTGGCGGCTGGACGTTGCGGACGAACTTTCGGACGATTTTATCGAAAGGATCCGCTCCCGCGTGAAAAATACCGACGGCAGCGCCCTTCTGATCGGCGAAGTGTGGGAAGAAGCGGACGATAAAATTTCCTACGGCAAGCGCCGGAACTATCTGCACGGTAAGGAATTGGACGGGGTTATGAACTATCCGCTGAAAAACGCGATTCTTTCCGCGGTAAAAAAGGGCGACCTTACGGAAGTTTTCCGCGTGCTGCGGCGCCTGATCGACCGCTACCCGAAAGAGGTGCTGGACGTACTGTGGAACAGCCTTTCCACACACGATACCTGCCGGGCGCTGACCGTGCTTTCCGGGGTGGAAATTGCCGATAAAGCCGAACGGAGCAGGTTTCTTTTAGACGACGACCGCTTTAAAAAAACCGAGAACAGACTGAAGCTTGCCGCGGCGCTGCAATATACGCTGCCGGGACTTCCGTGCCTCTATTACGGGGACGAGGTGGGTATGGAAGGGTACGAAGATCCTTTCTGCCGCAAGTGTTACCCGTGGGGAGAAGAGCGAGACTTGTCGCTTGCAAATTATTTTGCGAAACTGGGCGCGGCGCGGCGTAAAATTCCGTTGTTTGCGGACGGGGAATATCGACCGCTTATCGAAGAAAAGGAATTCCTTTTGTTTGAGCGGAGAAAGGGAACCGACGCCGTGCGCGTGGCGGTCAACGTGGGGTTTGGCGGCTACGACGTGGCGTTTCCCGTTCCCGTTACCGAACTTATCGGCGGGAGCGTGGGAAAAAAATTTACCGTTTCCGCAACGTCTGCCGCGATTTTTTACCGCTTCGGCACGGAAGAATAAGCGGGGCGGAAGAGGGCGTTTTTTGCGGAGCGATTTTACTACGAAGAGATTTCGCGCGGCGGTGCGCTTTTTTAAGAAGTGGAACTTGTTGCTTCACGCGGCGGCGCGTATTTAAGTAAAATTGTCTGCCTCGTTGACTTTGGCTTGGCGCGGACGACGCCCGCCGTTTTTTGCACCGAATAAGAGGGGGAAAATGAGTTTTACAGAAGAGTGTCTTTCTACGTACGCCGTGCGGAAAACGGCGAAAGAGAAAGAAAAATTCCGCACGTTCTTGACGGAAAGTCTGCAAAAAGAGGGGATTTCCTGCCGGATTCAGGGCAACAAGCGCTGGAAAAACGTACTTGCAGGGGATTTCGACCGTCCGCGCGTGCTGTTTACGGCGCATTACGATACGGCGGCGCGGAATTTGTTCCGCATTCCGTCGGTGGTCGGCGGCAGTGCGTTCAGGCGCTTTTTTCGTCTGGTGAAAGAAAGCATCCTCAGCATTTTCGTTTCAAGAAAGCCTTCGCCTGCGTCCGCAAACGACAATACGTCCGGGGTTTGCTGTCTGTTCCGGCTGGCAAAACTGCTGCAGGGGCAAAGCGGCGCGGCGTTTGCCTTTACAGATGGAGAAGAATGCGGCATGAAAGGCGTGCGCCTGCTGAAAAAACGGTATAAAGCGCTTGCCGGAATCCCCGTCGTGATTTTGGACTGCGTGGGAAACGGCGATCGGTTCGGCGTGCTTTATTACCGCAGACAAAACAAAAAAACGGCGGATATGCTGGCTTCTCACCTTGAAAAAGAGGAGTTTTACGCCTTTTCCCAAAAGGCGGGCGAAACCTTTTCTACCGAGGCGGAAGAATTTTCCCGCGGGGTATCGATCGCTGCGTTTTATAAAAAGGGGAGGGTATATTCTTTTCCGGATATTCATACCGCGTACGATACCGAGATCCGGGTGCGCAACGTCGAATATCTCGCAAAGCGGCTTGCCTCCTTCGATTTTCCGGCTGCGGAAAACGCGGCAAAGGAATGAGAAAAAAGCAGTCGCCGGACAATCAATACTACAGAGCGTGCCGCAAAATCCGGCACGTTTTTTCATTGTATAAAGGAACTTACCGGCAAAGCCGGTGGGAAATTTCTAAAGAAAATCGCCTGCTGAGCCGGTGGGCAATTTTTTATTTTCCGGCACGTTTTTCGCAGAGGGATTTTGTTTTTATTCCGGAGGTCATCCGCTGTTTTTTCCTTATTTTACCGAGCGATTCCGATAAAACGAAAACCGAAACCATGATATCTCAAAAACCGAAAAACCTTAAATTTTGACAGTAAAGCCTTTATCTTTGCTATGGACAGCGGAAATAGAAATGTGTTATATTAGAATTGCAGTGAAAAATGCCGTAAAAACGGTAGTGGCAGAGATCCGGGAGTTTAAAGGAATTCGCGCCGTAAACGCCGGAAAGATCGAAAAGCTAGTCGTACCGTCGCCAAAACAAGCGGCTTTCCCGAACTTTTGGCGAAAGCGGGAAAATAATATTTGTTTGTTTTTGGACGATTCCGAGAAAAAATATTGACATAGAATTTTCCGAATATTACAATGAAATCGACATAGGGCGTAGTCTGCCCGCTTTTTACAAGCGGCATATTTTTGCGGGGCGGGGCATGCGCCAAACAAATTCCGGAGGGAAGTTGTATGAGAAAAATAATCGTTTTACTTTTATCGGCAATCCTGACGCTGTCTTTGGCGGTCGGGCTTGCTTCTTGCGGGAAGAAGGATCCGACGCCTACGGTTACGCCGTCCGCTTCGGTATCCGCGCCCGCCACGCCGACCGTGGAGCCGACTTTGGCGCCGACGGAAACGCCCACGGTTACCCCTACGGAGAATCCGACCGTGGAACCCACGATCGAGCCCACCGGGGAGCCGACAACGGAGCCGAGCGTTGAACCTACGCAGGAGCCCACGATCGAGCCGACCGTCGAGCCTTCCACAGCGCCGACAACGGAGCCCACGATCGAGCCCACCGGGGAGCCTTCTGTTGAGCCCACCGAAAAACCCTCGGTCAAACCGAGCGTTGAACCCACCGGAGCGCCCACGATCGAGCCCACCGGGGAGCCGACAACGGAGCCGAGCGTTGAACCCACCGAAAAACCCTCGGTCAAACCGAGCGTTGCACCTACGCAGGAGCCCACGATCGAGCCGACCGGGGAGCCGACAACGGAGCCGAGCGTTGAACCTACGCAGGAACCCACGGTTCCGCCGACCGAACTGCCCGAACTTTCCGGCTTGACGCTGAGCGTCGATCCCTTTACTTACGACGGCAGCGCGCACGTTCCCGAAATTGCCGGGCTGCTTTCCGGAGATAACGTATCCTACACATACGAAAAGGGCGGCAAAACCTTTCCGGAAATGGTAACTGCCGGCGAATATTCCGTTACCGCCGTAATTTCCCGCGAAGGATTCAAGGACAAAACGCTGACCGGTTCGGTCACGGTAGAAAAAGCGAAGGCGGTCATCAACGCCGAACCTATGCAGACGTTCGACTACGACGGAAGATACCACGCCGCGGAAGCGACCCTGAACCATACGGAAACCGACCTTGGACTGAAAGCAAAGACTTACGCCGCCGTCGGCGTCTATCATGTCACGCTCACCGCGCACGAAACCGAAAACTACCTTGCGGCAGAAAAGGAAGTCACGCTCATCATCCGTTCCTCTTTCAACTATGAAGCGGAAGAAGAGAACCCGGGCGAGATCGTGCTTCCCGCAGAAGCGGAGAATAATCTGCATACGGATCTCGTAAACAAGAATCCCACTCTGGATATTACCGGTTACGCGGTCAAAACGGGCGCGTTCACCTTCCCGCAGATGATCGGAAACAAGATGATTCTGCAAGGAAACGTCGCAACCCGCGTCTGGGCAAGAACGGCGGTTTCCGGCGGCGTCGCCGTCATTGTAGAAAACGTTGCTACCGGCTACCGCGAAGTTTATTACGGAACTGCGGAAGATCAGGGCAACGGCGTCTGCTATTTCGAAACTTATCTCGGCAAAACGCCGTACGGAACTGGTTATCAGCTGACTTTTGTCAATGCGGCAAAGCAGGCTTCGGTAATTACCGACGTCGCGTTCGGCGAAGTGTTCCTTGCCAGCGGTCAGTCCAACATGGGCTGGACGATGGGGCAATGCTTCGACGGCACGGTATCGAAACGCCTGTACGACGATATTATTCAGAACAGTTACAACGAAAACATCCGTCTGTTCTCCATTACCCGTACATACAGCGATACCGAATACGACGAGGTCAAGGCTTCTTCCGGCTGGAACTACGCCAACCCGGGTACGGTCGGGAATTATTCCGCCGCTGCCTACTTCTTTGCTTTGGAACTTGCCGAAAAGTACGAATCGCAAGGCATTCCCGTCGGCGTAGTCGTCGGCTGTATGGGCGGTACCGGGATTTACACCTGGATGAATACCGAAACTTACCAGACGGCGATGGATCAGGGGCTTGTTCCGGGCAGACAGACGCCCGCGGACGAT
Source organism: uncultured Clostridia bacterium (assembly GCA_934272745.1). Classification (GTDB taxonomy): domain Bacteria; phylum Bacillota; class Clostridia; order Christensenellales; family Borkfalkiaceae; genus SIG402. Next base: position 55,719 of record CAKQSI010000004.1, read on the forward strand.
CCGGACGATCCCAACTCCGCCGGCTGCAAACACTACAACGGTACCATTTATCCCGCAAGAAGATTCACGTTCCGCGGCGTTATCTGGTATCAGGGCGAAGGACACAGCCAGAACTACGCCGACCTCCTGAAATTGATGATCGAGGGCTGGCGTGAAGACTTCGATAACGAAAAAATGCTGTTTGCCACCTTCGGCATGCCGCGTTACGTCAACGAAAATTCCTACTATCTGTGCCGTGAAGCGCACAAATACGCTACGACCATCATCGATAACCTCATCTACAGCACGAACGTGGACAGCGGACTGTATCCCGAATTCCGCGCCGACGGAGATAATCTTAACAGCGACGGCATCCATCCTTACCAGAAAGAGTCCGTCGGTCGCCATATGGCGGATACCTTTATCAAACTGTTCTACGGCGGACAGGGAACCTGGACGGGTCCCGAACTTACAAGCATTTCCGTGGACGGCGCCAAAGTTTATATGACTTTCGATAACGTCGGTTCCGGCCTTATGCTGCGCGGTTTGGGCGGCTTCGATATTGCGGGGGAAGACGGCAGATATTATAACGCTTTGCCTGAGCTCCTTTCCGAAAACTCCATCGTCGTTTCCGCGCCCGAAGTGGGAAACCCCGTCTCGATCCGTTACGGTTATTCCAACTATTCGCGCTACGTGCCGGATATGACTTCCGCAGCCGATTCGGTATGCGTGTTCAATACCAAAAACGGAAAAGAGGGCTGGCCGCTCGACCAGTTCTGGTTCAAAAAGATCAAGTCCGCAAGCGTTTATACCGAACGCGAAGCGGGAATCGACGAATATACCCTGACCGTGGACGAATCCACCGGCACCTTTGCCGTCAAGGGTATGGAATACAAACTGCCGAATGCTTCCGCCCTGTACAAGGGTGCGGATGTCACCGCGAAGTTGCAGACCAAAGTCGTTTACGCGGACGGCACCGCAATCACGGTGAAAGACGCGTTTACGCCCGACCGCGGCGAAGATTTCTTCCTCGAGTTCTACGTGGGAAAAGATCTGCTCGGCTACCGCAATATCAAAGTTTACGATTTCGTTGCGGAATACGTATTTGAAATGGAAGAAGGTCCCTTGACCGCCAAGACGGGCGAAACGACCGCATTCCCGGCGTACCGCTACGTGATGAGAAGTACGGACGGCGAAACCGAAGTGGATATTTCTTCCGGCGTTGTCGCCTACGCCGTGTACGGCGCGTACAGCGAAGAATATACCGGCAACTTTAAGCAGATCATCGGCAGCGATTATAAGCTGGTCTTCTGTTTCGCCGGCGAAAAGATTGCCGAACGCAGCGTGAGCGTGGAAGTGGGCGTCAAGGGCGACGCGGTAAAATCTTCCTGGACGACGGCGGAAGGACACGAAGGCGCCGGCAACGTCGCGCTCGCAAATTACCGTTTCTATAACGGTACGGCGGAAATGGTGTTCTCCTCGGCGTTCCCGGTGGGTCGCATATGTATTTCCCGCTGCGCGGCGATATTAAAAAGTCCGCCAACCCCGAATGGTTCAACGGCTTGTCGTTCGACTTCTATCGCGATCCCGGCACGGCGATCAAGATGCGCCTTTGCGTGGGTTGCGAATCCACCGTTTCGGAAGCGGATATGAGCGCTTTCCTTGACGATCCCAACGCCAGACACGTCATGCGCTATACGGTAAAAGACGTCTTTGACAAAAAGGGCAACTTCACCGGTATTTCGGTCGTGTGCTGGATCGACGGCGTGAAAGTCATCGATTATACGGTTGCGGCAGGAACCGCAAACGGAGATCCTTCCAAATATCTCGTACCCGCGGTGGTGCTGAATGTTCCCACTTATCCGTTGTCCAACCGCGAGATCTATCTGGACGGCACCGAAGCGTATTCCATCCGCGCTACGGCGGAATTCCCCAAAAACTTTATCTGGAACGAAGAAAACGAAGTGCCCGGCATTTCCGCGCAGTATGCGGATAGAGCCGTGCAGACCACGCTGTTTATCGACGGCGAAAGGGCAGAGAATAAGTTCTTCTTCTCCGAAAAGAAAGTTTACGTCTTAACCTACGAATACGGCGGAACGGAGGTCTATCGCAAAGAAATTCTTGCGGTGGAACGCATGGACGTCGCGTTTGAGATCACGGAAGTTTCTTACGGCGACGCGAGAGAAGCGTTCGCGCTCCCGACCTACACCGTGACCGATTACGGCGAAGACGTGAAGAGTGCGGTAAAGATTAAGATTTATCTCGGCGCAAATTATCTGGGCGAAGTTTCCGGCGATACCGCCACCTTTACCAGCAAGATTGCCGGTATTTACGACCTGCAATATTACTATAAAGAAGTACTGATCGGTTCCTGCAAAATGCATGCGGGATACGAAGGCAATATTCTCGAAGATACGGCAAACTGGAACAACAAGATCTATCAGGGCTTTACGAGTTATAACGAGCGCGTAACGCTGACCTTTACCGTAGACGAAAGCATGAACAGCATCGTTTCCATTCCGATGCGCTGCTTAAGCCCCGGTCAGATCGTCTTCTACAACGGACTTTGTTTCCGCCCGTCTGCGTCCGACAACTTCCTGATGATCCCGCTCGGAGATAAAGTGTTCGGCGGCGCGGCTTCGCTGACGAATATGTTCTCCTCCAGCATATTCAAGGGGTACTACCACAACTTCTCCTATCAGGTGGAAGACGTGCTGGACGAAGAGGGCAACCTCGTTGCGCTGCGCATTTACACCTGGGCGGACGGCGTGCTGATGAAATCCGGAAACGACGACTACGTGACCATTACGAGCGATCACCAATTCTGGCGCGAAGATTTCCGCGATCCCGCAAACCTCATCGCCAGCACCAACGAAGGCTTCCATCTCGTTTCGATTACGTTCGGTGAGAAAAATTCTCAGAATTATCTGACTTCGGTTACCGACAGAGTGGAAGTAGAATGGGGAGAAGAGTACGATTTCTCCATGACCTCATCGTTAAAAGAAGCCGCAGTTTCTTCCGTTGAATATTACGATAAAGACGGAAAAGTTCTGACCGATAAACCGACCGCGGTCGGAAAATATACCGCGAAAGTCACCGTTTCCGCGCCGAATTTCGAGGACGCTGCGTTCGACGTGGCGTTGCAGATCACCAAAGCGACCATGCGGGACGTGGAAATTCTCGGCGGTACCTTCGATTACGGCGAAACCGGCGTCGTTCGGGTGAAAAACAAGCCCGCCGGCGCGATGGTGATGTATTCCGTAAACGGCGGAACCTACACGAATAAAGCGCCGCAATATACCGAACCGGGGACGTACGAAGTCAAAGTCCGCGTCAGCAAGACGAACTATAATAATCTGGTCAAAACGGTTACGATCGTCGTTCTCGAGGTGCCCACCGGAGAAGACTGGACGGACGAAATGCTTGCCGCGATCAAGGCGGACGATCTCACGAGAGCCGAAACGGGAAAAGAGATCGCTTACGAGGCGGTCTGCGATATTCCCGGCGTCAAGATTTCGTACTATTACGATTTCGAACTCGTGGACGGCGTGTTCCGCGTGAAAGAAGCGGGCGTCTACTCTCTGACCGTCAAGATCGAGAAAGAAGGATATCTCCCGCAGAAACGTGTCGTGACGATTACCGTTCTCGCGATCGAAAAAGACGACCTGACCATCAAAACGGGTATTATTCCCGAACAGATCGAAGTTCTTCATACGCTGAACGTCCCCGTATATACCGTGACGCACAACGTGACGGGAGAAGATCTTTCCTCGGTGGTGAAACTGACCGCGCATTACGGCGCTTATCTCGTCAAGGGTCTTGACGAAACCGTGAAAACGTTTACGCCGGACGTTCTCGGTACCATGACGCTGACTTATAAGATCGGCGAAGTGGTTCTCGGCGAAAACGAAATTACGGTCGGCTATACCGGCAATATGGTTGAGGACGAAGCCCTTTGGGACGACTTGGGATTCAATAAAAAGATCCGCCAGTACAATGCGCGCGTCAATATCGAATTTACGGTAAACGACGCGACGGCGGGCAGCCTGTTCTTCCTGCCGCTCCGCGCGGAATCGTCGGACGCGGCGTGGTACAACGGTCTTTCCTTCCGTATGCACCCGCTGGATAATGAAAATCAGGCGTTTTTGATGAGTACCAGCGGCGCCGGACAGGGCATCTTCAACGTCTGGTCGAACAATAACGACTGGATCCACGGTTCCTACCACACCCTTTCGTATCAGGTCGTGGACGAACTGGACGCAAGCGGAAAGATCTCCAAAGTCTGTATCTATATGTGGGTAGACGGCAACCCCTGGGTTCCGTATTACAGTGAGCGCACCGATCTTGTGTTCTACGACGAGCTGAAAGTGACCAGTTACCTGTACATTTCCGTCGATAACGATACCTGGTGGAAAGACTACTTCGCCACCCCGGCGAAGATCCTTGCCAATCAGGTACTGACCAACGGAAACAGCAACCTGCAGGTAAGATCGCTTACCATAGGCTAAAATTAAAACGGACGCGGGCGTGAAGATCGCCCGCGTTGCCGTCGTTTTGCATGTAAAATAAGGAGCAAATATGAAAGCTATTCGCATATTATTGGTTTCCGTCGTCGCAGCGGCGCTGTTTCTGACGTGCGCCGCCTGCGGAAATACGGGCGAACCGAAACCCTCCGCTACGCCGTCAGCGACGATAACGGCGCCGACCGAAGAACCCTCGGCAGAACCTACCGAAGAACCTACCATAGAGCCGACGACCGTTCCGACCGAACAGCCTACTTCGGCGCCCACCGATACGCCTACGGCCGAACCCACTACGGCGCCTTCGCCTTCCGAAGACGGCAAGGAAATGACCGGCGTAGAAATGAAAAACCGGCTCAGCGTGGGGTACGACGGCACGGCGAAAACTTTGACGGTGACCGGCGCTCCGGAAGGGGCGGAAGTTACCTTTTCCTATAAGGACGAAAAAGGAAACGCGATTGAAGAAGCCGTCGTTCCCGGTGCTTACGAAGTAACCGCCGTTATTTCCGCGGAAGGATACCGTTCGCTTACGCTGGTCGGGAAAATGATCATCGTGGACGGCAAGTTGGATTCTCTTATCGGTATCGAGGTCGGCGAGCCGGTCTACGACGGCACCGCGAAAGAGATTACGGTTTCCGGCTATCCGGAAGGGGCGGAAGTCAGCGTTTCTTATTCCGGCGATAAAGTGACGCAGCACGGCGAATGTGTCCGCGCCGGGGAGTATAAAGCGCAGATTCTGATCATCGCAAAGTACTACAGGGATTACCGGAAGACGGTTTCGTTCACCGTGAAAAAGGCGGCAACGGAAATTACGGTTTCGCCCGATCAGGAATATCTCTGCACGGGCTACTATCCCGAACTCCGCGTTTCGCTTAATCATAACGAAGCGACGGAGGCGCCTTTGGGTAACGCTTACCGCCCCGGAACGTATCACGGAAAAATTACCGTTGCGGAAACCGAAAATTACGCTTCGGCGACTGCGGAAGTGGACTATACCATCGTGAGCAACGGGATCACCGAATCGGTTTACGAAGGGGAAGGACGCGTCAATCCCATCGAAGCGGATTCTTCCGCAAACGCGGATAAAATCGTATACGAAGGATTTGCGCTTCCCGACGACGCAAAAAAGGAAGCATCCGCCTTCCGACTGCCGCAAATTCTGGCAAACAATATGCTGCTGCAGGCAAAAATGCCCGTCCGCATCTGGGGAAAAACGCAGACGTCCGGCAGTCTTGTCGCAGTACAGATCTACCACTCGGGAACGCTCGGCGGCAGCACGACCTATCTGCCCGTGGACGGCGATTATTTCGAGGGGTATATCCCGGCACAAGGCTACGGGACGGATTATACCCTCCGTATCGTGACGGAAGAGGGAAAATATACCGAAATTACGGGCGTGGCGTTCGGAGAATTGTTTCTTGCGAGCGGACAGTCCAATATGGGCTGGTCGATGAGCCAGTGCCTGACCCCGAGCGGGGAACAGTTATACGCGAAAGAGATCGCAAATTCCAAAAACGACGAAATTCGCCTTGCAAGCATCATGCCGCTTGCGACCGACGCCCCGCGCGCGTGGGACGACGACGGTGCGCCTCGTCTTTCCTGGAGTAAGGCGGAAGGAGGTTCCGTATCCGGATACAGCGCCGCGGCATATTTCTTTATCCGCGAAATGTACGACCTGTACCGCATTCCCTGCGGTATCGTGACCGGTTGTATGGGCGGAACGGGAATTTCGGTCTGGACGCCCGAAAAAGAGAACGAAGAGATGATTTCCGCCGGCTATACCAAGCGGTACACGGGGGACGATCGCTTTTTGAAAGGGAGCGCGTTCTTCAACGGAACGCTGTATCAGACGCGCAGAATGACCTTCCGCGGCGTTATGTGGTATCAGGGAGAGGGTGATTACGATCATTACGCCGAACGCCTTGCCGCGCTGGTTACCGGCTGGAGAAGAGAGTTTGAAAACGAAGATCTGAAGTTCGTCACCGTCGGTATGCCCCGCATGGCGTCGGGGGAAGACGCGTACGCGCGCTGCAGAGAGGAACATAAACGCGCCTGCACGCTGGTAGATGGGCTTTGCTACAGTTCCAGCGTCGATACCGGGCTTACCACGGCGCAGATATATCCCGAAGATTCGCTGAATACCGGCGGGGGCGGCAATTACGGTATTCACCCCTACGAAAAGGAACCGGTCGGGACGCGCAGTGCCGACGCGTTTGCAAAAAATTTCTTTGCGGCGGAAGGAACTTTGACTTCTCCCACCGTAAAAAGCGTGACAAAGCGCGGAAGAGATGTTATAATAGAATGCGAAAACGTGGGTTCCGGATTGACGCTCAACGGCGCTGCCGGGTTCCAGATTCTCAATTCCAAAGGAAAATGGATCGACGTTCGCCCCGAAGTAGTGGACGGGAAGTATATCGTCTTGTTCGGAAATAACGCCGAACTGCCGAAAGAGGTGGACGAGGTAAAACAGATCCGCTATGGCTGGATCAACGCAAGCGCGTTCATTTCCGGCGATATAACGAAATACTCCCAGTGCGTCAGCGTGTATAATACCGCGAAAGGGGCGCGGGCGTATCCGCTGGATTCCTTCTGGATCAAAGAGTCAGAATAACGGGGACGGCGGCTTTTTCCGGTTCCGTCCCGAAAAAGGAGACGGACGAATGAAAAGCGATTTCAGAAAAATGGACGAACTGGCGGTCGGCGGCGACGGGTTCTATAAAAAAGGCTTCAACGGCGTCAAGGGTATTTACGCCCCGAAGGACAGAAAGGCGGAATTTATCGCCTGCGATGGCGGCGACTTCTGCTACGTAAAAAGCGAACTGGGGCTTCCCGTTATTTATCCCTATAAAGAAACGGTCTTTTCGCCCAAGGCGGAAGTATTGTTGATGGATCTGGACGGAACCACCGTCACCAGTGAAGAATTCTGGATCTATATCATTGAAAGAACGGTGCAGGAACTGCTGCACGATCCCAAATTTACGCTGGAAAATGCGGACGTTCCTTTCGTCAGCGGGCATTCCACCGCGGATCACCTGATGTACTGCATTCACAAGTACGCCGAGGGGAAAGAACTGGGCGAAGCGATGGAAATTTACCACCGTATCACGAAGTTCGAGATGAGCGAGATCATGGCGGGTCGCGGCAACGTCAACGCCTTTACTCCCGCGCCGCACTTAAAAGAATTCCTGACCGAAGTAAAGAAAAACGGTATTAAGATCGGGCTGGTGACCAGCGGACTGGACTACAAAGCCATGCCGGAGATCGTCTCCGCATTCCGCAAACTGAACATGGGCGATCCCGTCAGGTTTTACGACGGTATCATCAACGCCGGCTTCCAGAAGGAAGGCAGGGTGGGAACGCTCGGCGAAGTCTGCGCCAAGCCGCACCCGTGGCTGTATTTCGAACTGGCGAAGATCGGTCTGAATGCTTCCGCACCCGAAAAGGTGGTGGGAATCGAGGATTCTTCCGCCGGCGTTCTGTCGCTCAAACTTGCGGGATACAACGTGATCGGGCTGACCACGGGTAATATCGACCAGAGCGGCGTGGCGTCCCTGTGTTCTTCGCGCGCGACCGACCTGATGGAGGCTCTGCCTTATATTCTGGAAGGGAAAGCGCGGGACTGAGGTTTTTCTGCTTCGCGGCAAAAATATATTTTGCCGGGCGGGGAATGCAACCCGATAAGACAAAATAAAACGATATAAAACGGGCAACGGCTTTCGCTTTCGGCGGAAGCCGTAATTTTTCGCGCAATTTTTTTCGGAAACGCGACTATATATAATATAGGATCGGAAATGGGTATGCCGGCGAAAAACGCGAAAAAGAGGAGGAGATCCCGTTCCGGCAATACGGCGACCTCCGGCAACGCGGTGACGGAGAGGAGCAGTGACGGAAAGGGGGGTGACGGAAAGGGACCGAAAATCGGAAAGGGGTGACGGGTGGGAACGGTTGCGACTTTAAAATCTGCAATTATCGGTTGCGCCGGGATCCGGAAGCGGATATTCGGCGGGGTTCTGAAAAAACGAATGAAAATTCCGTGCATTATTTTGCGGCGGGAGGACAAGCGGCGATACAGAACGCAATAAAGTGTGCTTTTTGGCAATTTGCCATAAAATATAGGCAATAATTTTATCAAACAATATTGACAACACCAAAAACCTGTGTTATACTTTCTTCTGTAAAAAGGGTGAATTATGTCGTTTTTTGTCTGGTTTTATCGAAAAACTTGCAAAATGTGAACATTTTACGATTTGTAATGTTAAATTCCTTAAATAATCGCAGAAATGTTAAATTAATTTTAACATTTCGTCCGATGGCAAAAACAGCGACTGTTTTCCCTTGGGAAAAGCGCGCGAAAGCACGTAAGTTTCCCGCGGTAACTACGATTTTTATTGAAAAATAAAAAAATAAAAATTATGTGAGGTAGAAAAGAATGATGAGAAAAATCTTATCAACGGCATTCGTACTGATGTTGACATTAGCACTTTGCCTTTCTGCGGCAGCATGTGCGAAGAAGCCGCCGGTTAATCCGACGCCTTCTACGTCTGTGTCTGTATCGACCTCTCCGTCTACGCCGACGGTGGAGCCCTCGAAGACTACACAGCCCAGCACACCTACCGTAAAACCTTCTCCGTCGATGGAACCGACGCAGACTCCTACTACGGAGCCGACGACGAAACCTTCGACAGAGCCGACCGTGACGCCGACTACGGAGCCGACCGTGACGCCGTCGCCGGATGACGATCATCCCGACTTCGACAAAATGACGAAGGAGGAGTTCAAGGCATGGTGTCAGCGTCATTTTACGGATAAAACCGTAACGTATAACGGTGAACATCAGACGATCGCTCCCGATTTCCCTGAAGAACTGCAGGATGCGTGGGAGTACAACGAACCCGATGCGGAATACAAAGACGCCGACGCTTATACGATCGATATTCTGGTGCAATATGGCGATTTGTGGTGCGAAGTATCCGCTGTGCTGACGATCGAAAGAGCGGAAGTAGAATGGATCGGCGATGCGACCCAGACGTTTGAAGCGGATGGTTCCGTAAAATATCTGGAAGTTTCGACCTCCAGCGGCGGTGCGATTTCCGGTAACGACGGTATGAGTTCCGTCGGAACGAAGGAATTCCATCTGACCGTTGCTTCTACCAAGAACTACAACGCAGGCGAAAAAACCTTCACGATGATCATCACCGGTCTTACCGACGAACAGGCAAGCCCCGTATTTATGATCAACGACGAAGTTTATGATGCGGAAACCCATGGTGGTTCGGAAGCGAATCCTATCGACGGATTTGTCGGTCACAACTGCACCTTGCCCGACGGATTCAAGATTATGTCCAACACGGCTGTGGACGGCTATCCGCAGTTCGCTCCGAGTGATATCACCAATTCGGCTTTGGTTAAAGTCTATTCGTATGCTTCCGGCGACTTTATTACCGGAACGGAAGCGATCACCGTTGCCGAACTGATCGAGAACGCGGATGAGTACAAATACACCATCGGCGGCAGAGTCAGACTGGATATCACCGCAACCAACGATATTTACGGCGGCAAGGCCGCAACCGTGTCCATTTACGTCCAAGTTCAGAACGGCGAAGACGTTCCCAAGAACAACGCGATGAAAGACGGTTCGTTCGCTACGACCGACCTGTCCGACCTCTTCGGCTGGAATGCGCAGACTTGGGTAAAGGACGGCACGATTTCCATCGATTACGACAACTCGCTCCACTTTGACGGAACGGGCGCTCTTCGTATCGACGCAACCTGCGGCAACGGTAACATGACCAGAGTAATGTATCTCCAGGCAGGATATTATTACAAGTTAACCTTCTGGTATCGTGCGACCTCGGATTACAAGACCGGCGCTTCCCCCGACACGCACGTTTTCCTGGTGGATCCCCAAGGGCTTAGTTATGACAAAAACGGCGTTCCCAACGACCTGAAGTCTGCGGAATCGGACGCCCACACCAAGATCAAGACTCTGACTCAGATTCCGACCGAATGGACGAAAGCCGAATCTCAGATGGTTTACGTTACCGAAGACGGATATTACGGCATTGCCATCAAAACCAACGGTATGGTGAGAGGTACTGTCTGGTTCGACGAAATCGAGGCGTACGTTATCGGCGAAGAACCCGAAGAAGGCGATTACTGGAAGTGGAACGACTACTCCAAGATCACCGCGAAAGACTTCAGCGTGGTTTCCAACGGTGAATATACTTATACTACGACCACTTCGGAAGAAGGCGTAACCTTCACCTATCTGGTTGCCGAAGGCGACGCGGAATTTGAAGGAACTCCGGCTGCGGAAGCGAAGATTAACCCCAACGGCGGCATTTTCCGTGGCAGAGTGAAAGTGATTGCGCATAAAGACAGCGCAACTCCCGATTATTACAGAATTATCAACGTTACGGTGATCGACGAGACCTTGCCGCAGATTGCTGTCAAGTACTATGCGGAAGACGGCGAAACCGAACTTACCGAAATTGCCGACCTGCGTCGTCCGGGCGAAACCTTTACGATTGCGGACGAATATAAGAAAGACGGATACGTCTTTATGGGCTGGCAGCTTTTGGATAACGAAGGAAATCCCGTTAAAGTTTGCCAATGGAAGACTTCGTTCGACCTGCCCGAAGATACCGATCAGGAACTGGGCATGAGATTCGTTGCGACCTACGTTCCCGTCAAGACTGGCAACATGGCGCCTCTCGGCGAATTTGCGGGATCCGATCCTACTAGCGGTTGGGGCGATAGTTTTGTTCGTGAATACGACGGCACTGTTTCTTATCTTGCCGACGGCACCGGTTCCGTTAAGTTCTCCGGCAGCGGTAGCGCTCAGATGAAGATGCCTTTCAGCGCGCAGCGCGGCGTGACTTACGTCATCAGCTTTGCCGCAATGTCGTCCAATGATTTCGAAGTCGGCGGTTCGTTTGATAGCGGCAACAGCATCCAATCTAAATCCGAAGGCGATCTGGACGGTTCTGCGTTTAACTACAGCACCGGCAGCCTGGCCGGCGAAAAGGGTTGGAGAACCTTTGCATTTGAATGGACTGCTCCGTACGACGACGACTTCTTCATCTTCTGGAAGATGCACGGCGTTGTCAAGGGCGGCGTTTGGTTCGACCACTTCGTTGTAATGGAAAAGAACGCTTACGCAAGTTACAAGACTACCTGGACGACCGATATGGCGAACACCGTTACCGTTCCTTCCGGCGCGGTAGACGGCGACAGTGAACTGGGCGGTTACGACTTTGCCGCTACCACCACGCTCGAAGGCGCTACGATTTCTTACCTGGTTGACGGTTCCGAAGTCGAAGTGAACGAAGTCGGCGTTCTCGCTTACGGCGTTCACAACGTGACCGTTATCTTCCATGCGGAAGGTTTCGAAGATTACAAAGTTACCACGCAACTTTCCGTCATCAATCCCGACGCTGCGAAACACACCGTTTCGTTCTTCGACGGCGAAACCGAACTTACCGATCTGAAGATGGAAGAAATTCTCGAAAACAGCGAAATTTCTCTTCCCGCAGGACCTGCGAAAACCGGCTATGTGTTCCGCGGCTGGATGATCGGTGAGGATACCACTCTCCGTCAAGAAGGTTATACGTTCCCGGTTACCGGCGACACGACTGTTAAAGCTTCTTACGAAGAGATCGAGACCGATAACCGCTTCATCTTCGATGGCACGTTCGAAACCGTTGATCTGGTTGACGGCGGCTGGGCTTTCACTAACGCAGCGGTCGAAGCGAATCTCGGCAAAATTTGGGGCTATGTCAACGCACAAGCGTCGACCTTGGTCGATAAATCTTACTACGCCGACGGAACCAAAGCGCTCAGCCTCGGCATGAGTTCCGGCAACGTTCGTTTCTGGATGAACCTGCAGGCAGGAGTGACCTACAAAGTCAGTTTCTGGTATGCTTATACCGGAATGAAGGATATTGATTGGGGCAACGGAGATCTGTTCTTTAAGATCCGTAGCGCGTCTGACGTAACTCCCGCGCAGGAAAGCGACGATTACGACACTGTTATTCTTGCGAACGGAGACAAGGGCTGGACGAAGTTCGAAGTAGAATTTACGCCGAACGTCAGCGCTTACTACGAATTGATCTTCTCTAACCGTTCCACTGCGAAAGAATTCTTGGTTGACGAATTCACCTGCTATGCGAAAGGGTACGAACCGACCGAAAACAAAGCCGATAAGTACTTCACCTACGACGAAGTTTCGAAGTTTACGGCAGAAAACAAAGCGGCTGTTCTTACCGACGGTTCTGCGATTTATGACGGCGCTTCCGCTACTCTTGACGGCGTTACGATTACCTACCTCGTCGACGACGCAGAAACTCCGGTTTCCGAAGTGAAAGTTTCCGCTGCGAAAACTTACAACCTGACCGTCATCTTCACGAGCGGTACAAAGGAATATCGCAAGACCGCTACCTTTACCGTAAGCGATCCCGACGCGAAGAAACTTACCGTTAAGTTTGTGGACGGTGAAGCCGAACTTACCGACCTTGCAATGACCGACATTCTTGCCGGTGCAAAAATCACTTTGCCTGCCGGTAAGGCAAAAGAAGGCTACGTCTTCCGCGGCTGGAAACTGAACGACACCACTTATGCGGCAGGCGCCGAATTCGAAGTAAAGGAAGACGTTACGTTTGAAGCGGTTTACAAAGCTGTTCTGACTGATAACAGATTTATCTTCAATGGTTCTTTGTCTTCCGATATTCAGATTTTTGACAACGGCGGATCTTTCTCCTCTGCAGATGTCAGAAATAACAGCGGAAAGATTTGGGGCTATCAAGCAAACAATGCGAAACTCGTCGATAAGTCTTATTATGCAGACGGAACGATGGCGTTCAGCGCGACAAGTCTTCCTTCCAGTATGCGTTTCTGGATGGATCTGCAGGGCGGAGTAACCTACAAGCTCAGCTTCTGGTACACCTATACCAATGTTCACGGCGATCTCAGCAACGGCGATCAGCACATGAAGATCGTCAGCGCGAACGACGTGAAACCGTCGTTCGAATCCGAAAACTTCTTTAATAAAGTTCTTGCCGCAGGAGACAAGGGCTGGACGAAGTTTGAGATCGAATTCATCGCAACTGCCGACGGCTGCTACGAATTTATTTATACCAACCGCTCGAGCTTTGACGAATTCCTGTTTGACGAATTCTCTTGCTATGCCAAAGGTTACGAACCGGAAGACAAGTCGACGAAGTTCCTGACCGCAGACGAAGCGAGCTCGATCGTTGCGAAAAACGCCAATGCCACTTTGGCTGATGGCGTTACCGAAGTTACCTACAACGGTGCTTCCGCAGGCACTGGCATCACCATCCAGTACAAACTCGACGGTGCCGAAACGTTTGAAGATTCTTTCACCGCTTCCGAAGTTGGCGAATACACGCTGATCGTTCGTTTCACCAACGCGAAGGGTGCGAAACTGGATAAGACCGTTACGTTCTCGGTTTACTCCGATAAGGTTCCTGCAACCGTTAACTTCTCCGCAAACGAAACGACGATCAAAACGATCGAAGACGTTTTCGTCGGCGATGAAATCGAAATGATCGGCCTGACCGAAGATCAGATTCCCGAAGGCTATCGTTTCGACGGTTGGAAGATCGGCGACGCGACTCTCGCCGTTGGCGCCAAATTCACTCTCGTTGACGCGAATACTACCGCAACCGCAATCCTGACCAAACTGGTTTACGGCGAACTGCTTGCCGATACTATTTATGATTCTTCTACCTGGACGGCTACTGGTTGGGGTGACCATGATTGGACGGCTAATGGAAATTCTGCACAATTCAACTGGGCAGATGCTACCGGTGCACACCGCCACGCTGCCATTGGTGTCAATCTGCAGAAAGGCGTAACTTATGTTTTATCTGCGAAAGTGGAAGGAAATGTGAAAGTTGACAACGCCGGCGGTTGCTATCTTGCATATGCAATTACGAAAGATGGTACTAGCGGCAGCGGTTTCGTTAATCGGGTTTCTGACGAGGTTATGATTTGCCCGCAGGGTGAAGAACGCACTTATAATGGTGAAACTTTAAAGATTACCTATACCTGCGACGCTGACGGCGAATATAAACTTTCTTTCTGGGCATGGAGTATCAGCAACTCGACGTTTACAATCAGCGAACTTTCGCTGAAGGCTGTCAACCCCAACGCAATTGACGGCGGCGAACTGGTTACCAACGGAAAACTCGCCAACGGTTCCGGTTGGACGGTTCGTTACGACGATCTCGCATACTCCTTTGGCGAAGACGGTATCAGTTTCAGCAAAGGTGAAAAAGGCGGCAACGGTTGGATCAGTCAGGGTCTGCAACTGAAGGCAGGCGTTACCTATACTGCAACCTACTATATTGCTGCACACGAAGCAGTGCTGAACGGCGGCAACGTAACCGGATTGCGTATCGGCGCTGACGAAGGCAACCTTTGGGCGAATTCCGAAGTGCTGCACCTTACTTTCCCGATGAATGCGGATACTAATACCACCTTTGGTTGGAAAAAGATGACGCAGAACTTCACCGTAGAAACTTCCGGTACTTACGGCATTGCAATGCAGTGCTTTGGTATCAGAAGCGGTGTTATCTACGTCAAGAACGTTTCCGTCCGTTACAACGGCGACTTGGTTGACGGCACGTTTGAAGATGCAAACTCGCTTTCCATCATCAGATCGAAATGGGAAGAAGCAAATCGTGCTTCCTTCACCTGTGACGAAACGATGTCTGCGACCAACGACGGTACCGGTTCTCTGAAAATTCAGGGACTTGCGACTTTGGATAAACTTGGTCGTACCGACGGTCTGACTACGTTCATAAACTTCGGTTTCAACGTGAAAGCCGGAAAAACCTACAAGGTCGGATTTGACTTCTGTGCAGACAACATGGCAAACAGCGGCGCGAATTGTTTCACCAAGGTGCTCAATTCTTCGCTGAATGCCGAGCATGCTACCAGCACTGTTACCTTCAAAGCGATTTACTGGGATTGCCTCTCCGGCAAAAACTGGGATCATACCGAAGGAACCTTTACCGCTACCGAAGACGCCGAATACGTTCTGTACTTCCAACTTTACGGTCTTGCCGGTACCATCTGGCTGGATAACGTTAAGGTTACCGAAGTAAACGAAAACGTGGAAAACATTCCTGCCGAAAAGCCCGCGGCTCCCGAAAAAGCCGCTTCGATGACCGAATTCAATGGCGAATACAAGGATGCGACCCACACGCTGGTTCTTGACGGCGCAGGAAAAGGTACTTACGACGGTAACGCAATCACTTATGCCGTGACTTCCGAAACCACGATTTCGATTTCCGGTATCGGCGATGCAGCAATTGTCGCTACTTACAATGACGGCGCTTTGACGATGACCGTCGGTGAAGCCTCGATTACCGTCAGCAAAAACGTCAAGACTTATACCGTGAAGTTCATGGACGGCGAAACGGCTGTCGAAACGAAAGAAAACCTTAGCGAAAATGCTACGATCACGCTTCCCGACGCTTTGACGAAAGACGGTTACGTCTTCGCCGGTTGGGATCTGAACGGCACGGTTTACGAAGCGGGCGCGGAATTCACGGTTCCCGGTAACTGCAGTTTTACTGCAAAGTGGAACGAAGTTCTTCCCGAAACCGATCCGCTGAACGAAACGTTTGCAAGCGACGCTGCTTTGGCTACGGTTGAAACCGGTCATGCAGGCAACGCTACGTACACTTTCGACGCCGATAACACCGCTACCGCTAATGATGGTACCGGTTCGCTGAAGATCGTCGGCGCCAGCCATTCCGATACGCTGAGCCGCGATGATTATTTCGATCGGGCAGACGCGTACTTTGCCGTAACTCTGGAATCCGGCAAAACCTACACGCTTACGTTTGACTATCGCGCGGATAACCTGCAGCAAATTGACGGTGCAAATCATTTTGTTAAGGTTTTAAAACCCAGCGAAGGCAAGGACGGGGAAGAAAAGGACGGTTATACGGATAACGCCACCTATCCCAGCAGTTACGGACTTCCCAAACTCGATTGGTCGAATCTGACTGCCGGTGATTGGAATCATTTTGATGGCTTCACCTTTACCGCAACCGAAAGCGGAACGCATTATATCTACTTCCGTTTGTGGCAGTTGGCGGGCGAAGTTCGCCTCGACAATATCAAAGTTGTCGAAGTAAAAGCGTAATCAAAACCAAACAATCTCTCACCGAAAATGCTCGCATTTCCGGTGAGAAGGCGTTTCAATCAGGTTAAAGTTTCGTCTTTTTGATCGGAATTCGTATTCTGATTGAAATATGCAGGGCGCCCGCCCGCGGCTATGCCGCGGGCGGGCGTTTTTGTATAAAGAAACCACCGGTTAGCCCGGCGGTTCGGAGATAGGCTAATGTTGTATAAAGAAACCACCGGATAGTCCGGCGCTTCGGAGATAGGCGAATGCCGATGAACGCCGAAAGATAAACTCCGATTTTCTTTATAAAAAATACCGATTAAAATTTTGCAGTCGGGCGTTAAAATATTTACAGTAAAAATTGCCGGTATTTTCGTGGAAGATTTGTCCGACATGCAATTAAACGTTTCATAAATAAAACACTGCAGTGCCTTGCCAAAGTACGGAATTTCAAAGAAAAATACTTATAGAATACAGAAAAAATTTATAGAAAAAAAGTTAAAAAATTTTTTGCAGGTACTTGTTTTATTTCAGATTATCTGCTACAATATAGCAGAGAATGGAATAAAGGGTGTACTATGTCTTGTAGTCGCCTTTTTTCACGAAACGGACGTTTCGCATTCGTTTATTTCAGAATTGTTTTTGTACCGGATTTTTTCCGGTACTGTGATTTTTTCATTTCTACCTTTGTCGGGAAGTGGTCAAAAATTTCCGGCAAAGCCGACAAAAATTTTCACTGCGTGCAGCAGAGCGCGGGTCTGGAACCGCTCTTTGCGTCGATTTGCGTTTTCGTTGAACGCCAAAGGCAGCGACCTTTTTTATCGGAAATACCGGCAGAACCTCTGCCACCGTTCCGCTTTACGCGGACAACGCCCGCGTCTAAATCAGGCAGCCGAGGGCTTATATCGGCAACAATTTCATAGGAGGTAAATAATGGACAGTCAAGAAACAATGACGGAACAAACCGCAGTCGTTTCCGATTTCGAGCAAACGGAAAACCAGCAGGGAATCGCAGAAGTCGCCGTGTACGTTCCGCCGTCCAGTGCACGACGTAAGTGGAATTACTTCATCCATAACTGGGAACTGTACGCAATGCTGCTTCCCGGTATGGCTTCGTTGATTATTTTCGCTTACGGTCCCATGTTCGGTCTTTATCTGGCGTTCATCAATTACGACGATCTGACGTATTCGATGTTCGACGCGAGCAAAAACGCGTTCGCCGGCTGGAGAAAGTTCCAGTATATGTGGGCGTTCGGTCTTATGAAGTACGTTAAAAATACTTTGATTCTTTCTTCTCTCAAGTTGTTCGTGGGGTTCCCGATGCCGATCATTCTGGCAATCCTGATCAACGAAGTCAACAACAAAGTATTCAAGAGTGTGTTCCAGACCATTTCGTACTTGCCGAACTTCATTTCCTGGGTCGTCGTAGCCGGTATCATTAAGATCCTGCTCGAAACCGACTCCGGTCTTTTCAACAAAGTAGCGAGATTTTTCGGTGGAGAAGGAATAGCGTACTATTCCACGCCGGGGGTGTGGCGGCCGATCCTGCTTATCTCTTCCATCTGGAAGGGCGTAGGGTATTCGAGTATCACCTACCTTGCGATTCTGACCTCGATCGACCCGCAGCTTTTCGAGGCGGCGATGATCGACGGCGCGAACCGGTTCAAGCAGATCCTGCATATCACGATTCCGGGACTTGCGGGAATTATTTCCATCAACTTCATCATGAGCGTCGGCTCGGTCTTCGGCGACGACGTCGAACAGGCGATGACCATCGTCGGCGATAACGCGGCGGTTCGTGAAAAAACCGAACTTTTAGGTACGTATATTTACCGTAACGTCATGGGCGGTGCGGTTTCCGAATATCCCGTCAGTTCGGCAATGGGTCTTTGCCAGAGTCTGTGTTCTCTGGTGCTGATTCTGACGACCAACTACGCCGCCAGCAAACTCGGCGCGCAGTCGGTGTGGTAAGGAGGGGCATATGATAGCAGGTACTTCTACCGGTGAAAGAGTTTTTCACGTTATCAACTATATCTTCCTTACGCTGCTCGGTCTGTGTTTCGGCGTACCGTTCTACCTGATTGTAATCGCTTCGTTTACGGACGGCGACGCTTTTCTTGCAAACGGTTATTCGTTGTTCCCGAAAAAACTTTCGGTCGACGCATATAAAAAATTGTTCGCAGGCGGGCAGATCTGGCGTTCTTTTAAATCCTCGCTTATCATTACGATCGGAGGAACGCTTGCCAGCGTTCTCGGTACTTCGCTTGTCGCTTACTCGGTTTCCAAGCGCGACCTTGTCGGAAGATCGATTATTATGAACATCATCGTATTCGCGATGTTGTTCGGCGGCGGTATGATCCCCGGTTACGTCCTGATGATTCGTCTGGGACTGAAAAATACTTATTGGGCGTTTATTCTTCCCGGCATTTTGTCGATCTGGAATATGATTCTGATCCGGAGTTATTTCTACACCATTTCTCCGGCAATCGAAGAAGCGGCAAAAATCGACGGCTGTCGTCATTTCCGCATCTATTCTACGATCTTTATGCCGTTGTCGCTGCCGATTCTTGCAACGGTAACTTTGTTTACCGCAATCGGCGCGTGGAACAACTGGATGGGTCCCCGTCTTTACATCGATACCAAGCATTACAACTCGATGATGCCTCTTTCCGCATGGTTGAAAGATATGTTGGAAGGAAGCCAGAATGAAATCGGTAAAGAGCCCGTCTTTAACAGTAAAGTCGGTGAAATGGCGACCATCGTCGTTACCATTACCCCGATTATGCTGGTTTATCCGATGTTGCAGAAATACTTTGTAAAAGGTATTATGGTCGGATCGGTCAAAGGTTGATTCCGGGTGCGTTTTGCATTCGGCGAAACATAATAACAGGAGGAAATCCGATGAAAAGAAAATTCACATGTATTCTTGTCGTTGGGATCATGACGCTGACGCTTCTTTTGTGCGGCGCATTGACCGGTTGCGGCAAGAAACCTTCGACGGAAGGCGGAATACAGGTTTCTGTTTCCGGCGGTACGTTCGCGAACAAAAAGTCTATTTCCAAATTTGACGCGGGAAAGACCGTTAAAATTACCGCGGTTGAAAAACTGGGGCAAGACGGAAAACCCGACAGATTTGTAAAATGGACGGATGAAGAGGGCAATACGCTTTCTACCGATGCAAAATTCTCGTATACCGTTCCCGATAAAAAGGAAGGCGTCACCATTTACGGTGAATGGGAATGGTACGGCAAAGCGGCACCCAACGTCAGAGACAACGATAAAGTCGTGGCTTATATCGAAAACAACAAAACTGCCGGCACGTACGACAGCGTTGTTGAAGCTGCGATTGAAAAGAAGTTTAAAGACGATACGGGTTATAGTATCGACCTCGTTATCGAAGCAGGTTCGACTTCGACTCTGGGTACCAAGGTTTCCGGTGAACTTGCTGCGGGCAATCAGATTGACCTGATGGTAAACCACTGGGGCAGCGATTCCCCGATCGACGGATACCTGAAAGGGGATATGTCCCAGAAACTGGATTATCTGCTTGAAAACGCAGTCAACTATCGTACCGAATATTATAAGTACGATCCGTACAAATCGGCATATTATACCGGCGTGTATAACGGTGAATTGAAAGGCGTTTCCGGTATCGACGTCAACTCCAAATGGGCGCTGTTGATGAACGGCACCATGCTGGATTCTCTGTACGGCATGGCTCAGGCGTCCAGAATCGAAGAATATATCAACATGTTTAACGAAGCGTTCCCTGCGGATGAATTTGACGATCCGGAGCATTTGTCGAAATATTTCGACATCGCGAACGATGACTATAAAAACATGAAGATTTCGCAGTTCACTGCGGTGCTGGAACTCTCGAAAGCATTGATCGGCACGATCGAACGTCCGTTAAATGCTTCGGGTTGGTCGGTTGACTACACGATTACCCCGGTCTTCGGCGGAACCTCCTACGGCGGTTATGAATACGACGCTGCCAACGACCGTATCGTTCCTTCGTATTCGACTGCGGGATATATTGCTCTTCTCGAATACGAAAAAATGTTGCAGGATAAAAAACTGTGGTACGAAAACCCCAACAGTTCGGATGGCAACGACTTCTATGCGCGTAAAAATATTGTCATGGTTTCCTGGCCTGACAACATCTCTTTGATTACGCAGAGCCGGATGATGAAGAGTTCCAACGGTGACGACTGTATCGTTTTGGCGCCTCTTGCCACCGATGAAGGGGTAGTGAACGGCTTTGCCGCACAGTCTACCGCGTTTTCCGGTATGGTTGTGTTCAGAAACTCCACGCAGCTCGACCTCATTACCCGTTATATCGATTGGGAATTCACCAAAGATGCGGACGGCAATTATACCAACTACGAACTGTGCGAATACGGCGTTCTCGGCGAACACTGGGTTAAGACTGTCGGCGAGGACGGCGTCACGACCTGGGATTATCCCGAAGAAAAGAAAGCGGCGTTTAAAGATAACGACCCGTATTCCGGCAGATTCCTGCTTCTCGGCAACGCGTATATCAGTAACTATATGTGGAGCGATTACAACGATGTGGAGAGAGCGAGATATCAGAAAGTCAGCGGATTTAAATGCTGGTTCGGACCGACGCAGGTATATAAAGACGGTAACATTTACGGCGGAACCAAACCCGGCGTTATGTCTGGTTTCAATATGCCGAAACTTGCGGATACGCAGACCGATCTTGTAAAAGCGAATAAAGATCTCGGCGACGAATATCAGAATATCCGCGGTCTTGCATGGTCTGCAAAAGAAATTCCCGCTGGCTCGTCGATTACGAAACTCAGTGCGGCAATGGTCGGCAGATTCGACAATACGTACAGAGATCTGATCACTTGGTGGACGGACGAATTCAACAAGTTTGTCGAGATGCGCGCCAACACGCCTCGTATCGGCGAAGAATAATCGGCAAAATTTCAGGTTGTAACAAGCACGGCGCAATGCCGGAAAAAATCGAACGTTTTTCGATTGTGCACTTTTTATGAAAAAAACGGTGTTTTTATGAAAAGTTCCGGCATGCGTCTTGTTTGTTCAAATAAATAAAAAGGGAGAAACAGAAAATGAAGAAAATGTTGACAGTTTTCTTATCTCTGGCGCTTGCGTTTACGCTTTCTGCTGCCGTTTTGTCGGTATCAGCGAAAGATAATCGCGATCACTGGAGTGAGAACAGCAACTACGAAGCCGGCAACGCAATCCAGGTTTATCAGGATTTCGTCAGCAACAACAGAGGAACCGGCGGCAGTTGCACAAACGTCGAAAACTTATTCGGCGACGCGTACAAAGGGTCCTGGATTGCTTCCGAAGGTGCGTTGAAAATTGCAGACGACGGTACTGCTACGATGTATCCTACGAGCATGGGCGGACACGTTCTGAAAAACTATAAATACGGTTACGGAACGTTCCTGATGACTTTCAAAATCGATACGAACGAAAACATCAATCCCAATGAATTCATTACGGGTTCCGGCGAAGAAACTTCGCAGTTCTGGGGAATTGAATTTGGCAATACTTCCAAGGTCGGTTCTGTCTGGGGCAACCTTTCGGTTCCTTGGTCTTCGCAGGGCGGATATCCGTATCACCTCTGCTTCGACGGTGAAAAAGGACCTGCTACCGAAGAAAACGTCATCGGTACGGACGGAAAAGCAACGCTTCCCGACGGAACGCTCGTAAGCGAAGCGAGAGAAGAAGATCCGGAAGGCGAATACGGTCGTATTTATCAGACCGGTCTTACCCTGAGAAGATACAAATACGGCGGTTCCCACAACTATTATCGTTGGTCGACCACGAACCCGACGAAGGCGGTTTACAAAAACGGCATCAACGAAGATTGCCACTCGATGATTCCCGATCTGTACCGCGAAGTCAGACTGGAAGACGTCTGGAACAAACAGGAACACACGCTGCTTTGCCAGTTCAGACCTCTTTCCGTTGATAACGGAGACGGTATCGACGCGATGCTGATCGACGTCTGGATGAGCGGACTCGATGCGAAAGAAGGCGACGAAACGCAAGTTGTAAACGGTAAGACGATGGTTCACGTTCTTAGAGTTTACGATGAAATGCCTTACGACGATATCGATAATGAAGGCGTGCAGGTTGATAAGAGAACTGCCGACGGATCGGTCGTTCTTTGGACGCACGACGATTATTCTTATAGTCAGAATGCCGCAGAATGGAATTCCAAAATCAGCATTTCCGAGTTCTATATGCTGAACGGCGGTTCCTATGCGGATTACGACGTCAATAATTTTACCGAACTTACGGGACAAAACTTCCTTGGCGGAAGTGTGACGTATGACGGAGAGGCACACGGATTTAACGTAACCACAACGGGGGACGATATTTCGGTTCTGTTCTACGACGAAGACGGCAACCTGCTTGCGGAAGGAAAGGATAATGCTCCCACCTTTACGGAAGCCGGTGTTCACACCGTCACCGCAAAGTTCCTGAAGTCGCAGCATAAACCGCAGGAAATCACGCAGTCGGTTACGATCGGCAAAGCGAGACCCAGAGTGGATGCCAGCGCTCGTCAGCAGGTAAAAGCGGGCGAGGCAATCTCTGCAAGCGTTACGTATAACAATCAGGAAGTTCCCGAATTAACCGAAGCGTTGCACTTCTCTCCGGCAAATAAATTCAATCAGGAAGGCTATTATACCGTTATTATCAGTCTGCCTGAAACGGCAAACTATCAGTCCGCCTCCAAAAAAGTCACCGTACAGGTAACTTCCGACGGCGGTTCTTCCGGTGGTCTTAAGTTCACCGATGAAGAAATTGCGGCAATGAGTTGGGTTCCTGTCGGCCTGGATGAAAATCACAGTGCGACTTATAACGGAGAAGAACATGGTCTGTATCTGACCGGACTTCCCGCAGGGGCAACCGTTGAATACGAAAACAATGTAATGATCAACGCCGGCGAACATACCGTGCGTGCAACCATAAAGAAAGACGGTTACGACGATTACACTGTCAGCACTTCGATGAACATTGCCAAAGCCGCGGTTACCATTACGGCAGATGCGGAACAGACGTTCTTCTATTCCAATGCCGATCTGGTTGCAAAAGCAATCGCCAGCAACGGAGCAACGGTTGAAATTCAAAAGGTAAAAGAAATCGGCAAGCATACTGTCAAATTGACGGTTGCCGAATCCGAAAACTATCTGGCTGCAGAACTTACCATTACCGTTACGGTAAAACTCAACCAGATCACCGATTAAAAACTGATTTATCCAATTTTCTGGAGTGTATATGCTGAAGTTAAATTTAGATACCGGGTGGAAATTCAAACAAGTAGGGACCGATAAGGAATATCCGGCGTCTGTTCCCGGCGACGTAACCGTCGATTTTTATGACAACGGTCTTATCAAAAATCCGTGGATCAAGATGAACTACGAGGAAAGTTTCTGGATCTTAAGAGAAGATTTTTCGTATACGAAAACCTTCCGGATCGGAAAAGACTTCCTTTCTTACGACAAAATTTTCGTCAATCTGAAAGGGGTTGACACTTACAGCGACGTATACGTCAACGGCAAACACGTCGGACTTACCGAAAATATGTTCGTTGCGTATCGTTTCGATATCAAGCCTTTTGTCAAAGAAGGGGAGAATACGCTGGAAATCGTCCTTCATTCCACGCTGAACAAGATGGATACGTTCGATTGCAGAGACTATTTTGCGACCTTCAACGTTCCCAGACTGTTTGTCAGAAAGGCGCAATGTCACTTTGGTTGGGACTGGGCACCGAACCTTCCCGGTTACGGTATCTGGCAGGAAGTTTTCCTGACGGCGGAACCGGCGACGGTCATCGACACGGTAAACTACTGGCCGAGAACCAACGGACAGGTAACCTTTTTTGCCGACCTCAACTATAACGTACGTTTAAAACCGCATACGGAATTCAGGGACAGCGACACGCTGAAGTTTATGATCGCAAAGGAGCCGAACGCTCCCTTAAACGAAAGCGATTGCTATCTGACCGAAATTCCGGTAACGGGCGCTAAAAACTTCGTCACCATGCAGGTGGAAAATCCCTGGCTTTGGTGGCCGAGCGGTTACGGCGATCCAAACCTCTATTCTTATAAGGTCGTTCTTTTAAGAAACGGCGCGGAATTGGACGAAAGAGAGGGCAGACTGGGACTTCGCGAAGTCAAACTGATCGAAGAACCCACTTCTGCAACGGCTTTCAGTTATACGCTCAACGTCAACGGACAAAATATTTTCTGTAAAGGATCCAACTGGGTTCCCATCGAATGTTTCACCGGCGTCGTAAAAGACGAAAAATATCGTGAACTCATTCAACTCGCAAAAGACGGCAACTTCAACATGCTGCGCGTCTGGGGCGGCGGTATTTACGAGAAGGATATTTTCTACGATATTTGCGACGAACTCGGCATCATGGTCTGGCAGGACTTTATGTTCGCCTGCGCCGATATGCCGGAAGAAGACGAGGAGTTTGTGCGCCTTGCCCTGTTGGATTGCGAATACAATCTGAAACGGTTGCGCACGCACACTTCCATCGTCTACTGGTGCGGCGGCAACGAAAAGACGGGTGCTTTCGGTCTGATGATCCAGCACGGCGACTTTTTCGTGGACACCACGTTGAAAGGTCTGGTGGGTACGCTGGACAGAACGCGTCCTTACGCAAGACAAAGCCCCTGCAGTTTTACCGACGTCGCGAACGACAACAACTCCGGAGAATCTCATTCCAGCAGTTGGGTTGCCGATAATTACGAAACCGAATTCAGAAAGAGAGTGGCAAACACCGAAATCTCGTTCAGTTCGGAATGCGCGGTCATGGGGCCCTGCTGCAAAAAGTCCTTCCTGAAATTCCTGCCGGAAGACAAGGTCTGGCCGACCAACGAAGTGTGGATCGACCGCTTCCGTTTCAATCCGTATTCGGACAGCAAACTGACCTTTGTCGACAACGAAAAGATCCCGGCACGCGATATTTTCGGGGACTTCAAAGGTATCGACGACTTTATCATCAAATCGATGACCATTCAGGCGGAAACGCTCCGGACGGAAATCGAATATTCGAGAAGTCGCAAATGGAACAATTCCGGTTTTATGAACTGGATGTATTCCGATATCTGGCCGACCGGCACCTGGGCTGTCGTCGATTATTATCTCGAATGTAAAATGGCGTATTATTCGATGAAACGCGCGTTCCGTCTGTTAAACGTCGCTTACATTCAGAACAAAAACGGCGAACAGGTTCTGATGATCCAGAACGACTCGTTAAAGCCTCATACGGGGACTTTAACTTACGGACAGAAAAGATTAAACGGCGAAATCCTTTGGGAAAAATCGCTGAAAAACGTAACCGTTGCCGCAAATACCAATCTTACGATCGGCAATGCCGAAGTAAAAGACGAAAAGAACAGTTACCTCTTCGCCAGATACGAAGCGGACGAAACCGTGGATACGACCTATTTCCCGCATATGTGGAAAAACGTCGCGTTCAAAGCGGATTATACCGTTTCGTTCGGCAAGGTGGAAGAGAAGGACGGCTACTTTACGATCTCCGCTACGGTAAAAGCCAACGACTATTTGCGTACGGTTGTATTCGATCTCGAAAACGGACACGCGCTTTATTCGGATAATTATTTCGACGTGGAAGCGGGTGCCGAAAAGACGATCATTATTCGTTCCAAAACCAAATTTACGAAATCCGACGTGTCCGTCAGTGATTTCGTGTCTATTATCAATCATTAAGGAGAAAATGAATGAAAAAGTTTTTAATCATTTTACTTTCCTTGACCCTTTCGCTTTGCGTATTTTCGGCTTGCGGAGGAAATAAAGGCGGTTCCTTTACTGTTTCGGTAACGGGCGGAACCATCGTTTCCTCTGGAGAAACTTCCGGCAAGTTCGATAAGGGTACGGAAGTAACCATCAAATATACTGAAGTCAACGGTCAGGAATTTGAGTACTGGATGGAAGAAGGCAACGAGGACGATATCGTAGACGATAACGAAGAGTATACTTTCACCGTCGAAAAGGACGTTCATCTGGTTGCTAAAACCAGAGCGGTCGATAAAGATTTCACCAACGTGGAATATCCGGAAAGTCTGACTGTCGGTTATACCGGCGGCAATGCGGTTCCTAAAATTTCTTACGACGCGGTCAGCGCGTTCGTTGAAGAAACTTACGTTGTAAAAGATGCTTCCGGAAAGGAAATCGGCGCAACCGCTACGGAAATCGGCACGTATACCGTTGTCGCCACCATTTCGGCAGACGGTTATCGCAAGGCTACCAAAACGATGACGCTTACCGTTGTGGAAGGTACGCTCCCCACTTTTGTAAACGACACCGTAGTTACCTACAACCCGACCGGAACGCCGCAGGTGGAAGTCGTCAACGCTTTGAACGCTCAGGTTTCCATCGAATATAAGGACGCTGCCGGTGCGGTTGTCGAACAGCCCAGAAACGTCGGCGTTTATAACGCAACCGTTACGGTTTCCGCTACCGGATACAAGACGCTTACGCTGAACGCGAAACTGACCATCGAAAAGGCACAGGGCATCATCAACGTTCCCGATTCTGTATCTGTTGACGTCGCTACGGTTACGGAAGAAGGCATTAAGACTATTGCGGGCGCTTCGATGAACAACAACGAACAGTCTTTGACCTTCAAGATCGTGAAAAACAACACGGAAATTGCCGCCGCGAAAGAAATCGGCGATTATACCGTATTCGTTAACGCTGCAGAAACCGCCAACTATAAAGCGGCAATGCAGAAACAGGTCAGACTGGTCATCTATAAAGAACAAGAAGTTTCCGATGACGACGCTGAAAACCTGAAAAACGTTACTTTCGCCGACAAGACGGTTCCTTACAACGGTCTGGAACAGAGTCTGGTCGTTGAAGGCGAATATCCCGAAACGCTGTACACCATTGCGTATGAAAATAACGTAGGTAAGGATGTGAAGGCTTATACGGCGAAAGCGTATATCACCAACAGACAGACCGGCAAGAGCGTTACGAAAACAGCAAAACTGACGATCGAAAAAGTAGATCTGGTCATTACCGCTCCTCAGTACACCC
This sequence comes from uncultured Clostridia bacterium, assembly GCA_934272745.1. GTDB lineage: Bacteria > Bacillota > Clostridia > Christensenellales > Borkfalkiaceae > SIG402. The sequence continues at coordinate 83,457 of CAKQSI010000004.1, forward strand.
TGATTCAGGGCGAAAAACTTCCCGACATCGTCGCTGATATTACCTTCAGCGGGCTTGTCGGAGAAGATACGCGTGACAGCGTCGGCAAACTGGTGGTTTCTTACAAATTTACCAGAACCTCCACGACCGCTGAATACCCGATCACCGTCAGCGGTGCAGTTTCCGACAACTACAACATTACGTACGTAGACGGTAAAGCGGATATCGTGATGCCGACTTACACGACGACCGAAGAAAGCAGAATCAGCCCGAAACTGCTTCCTGAAAGCGGAACGCTGGAAGGCGCGACTCTGGGTCTGCAGGTCAGTGCAAGCGTGAAGTCTCAAACGATGTTGTACGACAGAGAATTCTACGGTATGGGCGTCAACTACTTCAGCTTGCTCGCTTCCTGCGTCAGCCCCAAGACGAATTATGACACCTCGATTGCGCTTGCGAACCTTGATTTGCTGGCTTCCTACAACGTAAAAGCCATCCGTTTCTCGATGATGCCCTTCTATTCCAGAGATTACGGTGTGTTCACCAATTATTACGGTTCTTATATTCGCGCTTTGGACGATATCGTTAAAAAGTGCGAAGAAGTGGGTATCGGTCTGATCCCGTCCTTCTGGTGGAGTACTGCCGTGCAGGATTTGTTCGATGAACCGACCAAAATGGCTCTGCTCGATCCGAACTCCAAGACCTATAAGTTTATGATGGAATATACGACCTTCATCGTTAACCGTTATAAAGACAGCCCGGCGCTGTTTATGTGGGAGTACGGCAACGAATTGAACCTCGGTTGCGAAATCGGAGTCAACGCAAACTCTCTGCCCAGCGGTTCCAGCCGCCCGCAGAGAACCAATGCCGAAGATATGATGACTGCCGCGGCAATGAACTGGTTCTATACCAAATGGATTCAGACGATCGAAGCGGCTGACACACATCATCGCTGCATCTCCAACGGTGACGCTGTTTATCGTCAGGGACAGTATAGTCAATGGGTAGGCAGTACGGACAGAACTGCCGAATGGTCGCTGACGAAAGAAACGGCATTGGTCGGAACCGCAAGCGGTACCGATACCAAGGAACAGCAGTTTGCCATTGCCGCAATTCTCAACCCCGGCAACATGAACGCCATTTCCTGGCACGTATATGCAAGCGAAGTTGCATTAAAGACCGCCAATCCGGACTTCGTCGGAACTCTTTCTTCCAAGATCAGCATTTCGACTTGGGAAGAATATATGAATCACATGTTGGAAATGGGCAAAAGCATGAACAAGACCTGCTATATCGGCGAATGCGGACCTTCCAGCGGTAAAGGAACGATCGGTAAAGCCGGCGATGACTTCACCTATGCGGATCAGAAGCTGGGTATCGACGCGATCGGTAACGCGATGATTAAAACGCACTACCCGCTGGCCCTGCTTTGGAACTATGACCACGCCGGTTTGCTTCCTGCGGATCGTGGCGACGAACATTCGCTCGGAACCGAATGGAGCTGGTGCTGCCAGAGCGATAACGACAAGGGCTTCTTCTTCCTGACCTCGCTGAAAGAAACCAACGACGCGATTGACGCGGCAATTGCAAGCGGCGCAGAAACCGCAACGGTTACCCGTGTTGCAAACCCCGTCCGCGGCGATGATTTCAAGACCAGCCCCTCTAACAGAGACTGAGTGATTGAGATTTTCGGATCTGTTTCCGGATAATCGCTGATAAAAAGTAACGTGCGCCCCGCCCGGGTATCCGGGCGGGGCGTGGTTTATATATAGAAAGGCACCGGACTATACGGCGCCTTTACTGCTAAGGTAATCGGTTTCTGTTCGAGATAAATAGTAGCACTGACTGATAACTATTGCTTATGCCGCTCGTCTGCAGAGGCAACCATCGACTGTCCGCAGCCGGTAAATCCGATTTATAGGAATGCGTAGCAAGCTGCTAATGATGCGATGTAACCGAAATAAAGAACCGCGGCGCCGCAGAGATATC
>CAKQSI010000005.1 GCA_934272745.1 uncultured Clostridia bacterium
CCGATTTGCGGCGGGGAGAACCGCAGCCTGCCGATGTGCCACGTTAAACGCAGCGCGCAGATTGTGCCGACTTACGGCGGGAAGCGTCGCCCGCCGACCGCATAACTATAGACGCAACTATAAAGCAAGCCCGATTGCGCAGTCTTACGGAGGAGAAAAGATGAATTTTACAGGTCTTGTCAAAGAGGATATTTTGTCTTCCGTCAGGGAGAACGCCTGCTGCAGGGTGGCGTTTTTAAGCGCCTATCTGCACGCCGTGCTTTCGGTGGTGAAAAACAGCGAGGGCTTCGGGTTCGAGATCGAGACCGAAAGCGAGGATCTTGCCGCATTCGTGCAGGAAGAATTGCATAGTATGTTCGGCAAGGAGGCGGACGAGATTGCCCTGAAGGCGGACAAACTGCGCGCTTCTGCGCGTCTGATTCTGCGGTTTACGGGGGAAGGCTGTGCCGATATTCTCAAAGAACTGGGTTTTCTTTCCGCGGAGGAACCGGCAAGACTGCTTTACGAAATCCCGCGCGAGATTGTGGAAAACGACTGCTGTAAGCGCGCGTTTGTCGCGGGCGCTTTTCTCGGCGCCGGCAGCGCGACCCTTCCCGAAAAGGGGGCGGAACACAGCAGCGGTACGGGGTATCATCTGCAATTTTTGTTTTCGGGGTACGAATACGCCTCTACCTTTTGCGAACTGCTTGCCGTCTGCGACTTTTTCCCGAAACTGATCGAGCGCAAAAACGGCTTTGTAGTATACTTTAAAAACAGTCAGATCATCAGTGATTTTCTGGCGTTCATCGGTGCCGGGCGCAGCGTGTGCGCACTTCAGGAACGGCTGGTGGAAAAGTCCTTTCAAAATCAGGTCAACCGGCAGGTGAACTGCGAAATGGGCAATATGACCAAGCAGGTCAACGCCTACGTCGCGCAGAAACTTGCCATCGGCGTGATCGAAGAAACGGTGGGGGTGGATTCTCTGCCGGAAGGGCTGAAAGAGGTCTGCCGCGCGCGCCTTGCTTATCCGGACGCTTCTTTGGAATTGCTTGCGGAAACGCTGGGCATTACCAAAAGTTGTCTGAACCATCGTCTCAGGAAGATCGCGGCGCTTTCCAAAACGCTTGCGGCGAAATAGAATTCAAGGACGATTTGCGCGTTATTCGGACTGCTTTCCTATGCAAAGACGCGCATTTTTGCATAAGAGAGAAAGGCTTTTTTTCAAGGGGTGCCGAAAGCCGCGCATTTTTTTGCTGTTTTAAAAAATAGTGCGGGAAATGCCCCTCTAAACAGTTGTTTTTTTCTGAAAAAATGGTAAAATAGATAGTGTAAAGATTATAAAGGCAAGTTTTGGCTTTGGAGGCTGTTACTTATGAAAACCATCGGAGTGTTGACCAGCGGCGGAGATTGTCCCGGAATGAATGCCTGCGTTCGCGCAGTCGTGCGTAGCGCAGGGACTCACGGAATGCAGGTTTACGGCATTAACCGCGGATATCAGGGGATTATGGACGGCGATATGCGTCTTTTGGACGCGGTTTCCGTTTCGGGCATCGTCGGCGAAGGCGGGACGATGATCCGCACCGCGCGTTGTCTGGAATTCAAAACGCCGGAAGGAAGAAAAAAAGCGGGCGACATGCTCAGAAAGTTCGGGATCGAAGGCTTGATCGTCTGCGGCGGCGACGGTTCGTTTGCGGGCGCAAAGTTACTTTGCGAAGAGCAGGGCGTTCCTTGCATCGGTATTCCCGGGACCATCGATAACGACCTTGCGTACACCGATTTTACGTTGGGCTTCGATACGGCGGTCAACACCGCGATTACCGCTATGAAAAACGTAGTAGACACGATGACCTCGCACGAGCGCGTCTGCATCGTGGAAGTGATGGGTCGCCATTGCGGCGACATTGCGTTATATTCCGCAATCGCGGCGGGAGCCGACGGCGTTATTCTTCCGGAGCAGCCGATGGATCTGGAAAAGATTGCGAACCGCATTCGCCGCACGCGCGAAATGGGCAAGGTTTCCAATCTGATCGTCCTTGCGGAAGGTTGCGGCAAAGCCGACGAATACGTCACCCGGTTTGAAAAACTGTTGCCGGAACTGAGCATTCGCGGCACCAACCTCGGCTATCTGCTTCGCGGCGGCAGCCCGACGATGTACGATCGCCTGTTCGCTTCAAAAGCGGCGACGAGAGCGGTCAGTTTGCTGGAAAACGGCATCGGCAACCGCGTAATCGGCGTCAGAAATAATCAGATCATCGATCTGGATATTTTCGAGGCGCTCAATATGCCGAAGACAGGCAACGACGACCTGTATCGGGAGTTTAATGAACTCGTTTTGGATTAAAGGAAACGCCGGACGAAAGTTCGGCGCTTTTTTTAAGAACGCCATCGTTTCAGCCGGCGTTCTTGCAGGATAAGGGGAATCATGGAAATCGAGAAGAATGCGGAATATATCGGCGTCATTACGTCGCTAGGCGTAAACGGCGAAGGTATCATCAAGAAAAACGGCTATACCGTTTTTATTCCGTACGCCTTGCCGACCGAACGGGTGCGGTTCAAGGTACTGAAAGTCAAAAAGAATTACGCCTTCGGGAAAATCGTGCAGGTTCTGACCCCGGCGGACGAGCGGGTTCGCCCCAAGTGTCCGGTGTTCACCAAATGCGGCGGGTGCCAGATGCAGCACGTGAAATATTCCTATCAACTGAAATATAAAACCAAAGCCGTGCAGGATTGCTTTTCCAAAATCGCGGGTATCGACTATCCGGTCGCGCCCTGTATCAAAAGCGATCAGGACTGGGAATACCGCAACAAATTGCAGATTCCCATAGTGTGGGACGAAAAGGGCGATCACGTCGGCTTCTTTGCCGAAAACAGCCACCGCGTGGTAGATATCGACGCGTGTTTTATTCACCCCGCCTGGTCGGCTACGGTGATTTCCGCCATCAAAAAATATATGGAAATTACCGGCGTGCACGGGTATAACGAAACGACGCGCCAAGGGCTTTTACGCCACGTCGTCGTGCGCGATATCGACGGAAAACTGCTGATCGTTCTTGTAATCAACGGCGAAACGCTTCCGCAGGAAGAGGTGTTTTTGTCTTTGCTGAAAGAGAAAATTCCCGATTTTTCCTGCTATATCAACGTCAATACCGACGATACGAACGTTGTGACGGGGGAGCGCTACCGCTGCATTTACGGCAAGCCGCGCTATACCGCCGAGGAGTTCGGGATCACTTACGAAGCCGGACCCAACACCTTTTTGCAGGTCAACGGCGACGTGAAAAAGAAGATTTACGACCGTGCGATTCGTCTTGCGGGTATCAATGCCGATACCGACGTGATCGACGCGTACAGCGGCGCCGGCATTATGACCGCGATGTGCGCCAAGGTGGCGAGAAAGGCGTACGGGATCGAGATCGTTCCGGAAGCGGTCGATTGCGCCAACCATTTAGCGGAACGCAACGGACTTTTGGGCAAGATGGAAAATATCTGCGGCGCCTGCGAAGAGGTTCTGCCGCCGCTGGTAGAAAAAATCCGTGCGGAAGGGCACCCCATTTCGGTTATTCTCGATCCGCCGCGAAAGGGCGCCGAGGAGAGCGTTCTTCACGCGCTTTTGCACGCGTTGCCCGACCGGATCGTTTATATTTCCTGTAATCCGGCAACCCTTGCCCGCGACGTCGGTATACTGACCGATACCCTCGTCCGTTCTGACGGCGAACTGAAGAAAAACCCCAACCCCGCACCCAAGTACGAGATCGTTTTTCTGCAACCGTATGATATGTTCGCACAAACGAAGCACGTCGAAACATTGGTTTGCCTGGAGAAAAGGGCGGATTAAGTTGCGAAATATGCCATAGGCAGACGTAATATTTTTATATTAAAAAGAGTGCCGCACACCCCATAGGGGCGTGCGGTCTTTATGTGGAGTACGTTTTCCCATATTGATTGGCATCAGCCAATTTTTTCCCACTTTGCAAACAGTTGTGTAACAAGTAGTTTCTGTTTTCTTCCTGTGTATATGTAACCATCATTGTCGACAACCTTATAATTATAAAATTCTTTAGATGGAATAATGTCAGTTGTAAAATCCCAGGGTGTAATGCAGTCCTTTTCTTTATACCATCCCGCAAATGCGTAACCGTCCCGTACAGGGGCGTTTTCGGGGGGATATAAAATCGGTTCGTCATCGTAATCGTCTAATAAATAAATTCCGTCACCTGGCGCGTTGCTGTAATTGTATAGATAGGCGACGTTAGCGTATTTATTGGGGCGAACTTCTGCATAATTTGTTTTGATATCTGTTATTTGGCTGAAATATGGGTTGTAGAATGATGAGTCCTTCTCGTGGGTATCCGGGCTCATGCTTATTATTTTACCCTTGATAGATATGTAAAACGTTTTAACGGTATTTGGCAAATATATTCGTTGTAGGTTATTGGAATAAAACGAAGCGTCGAGCAGAGGCGGATGAAATCCAACTTGGCAGACAGGATAACCATCGATTTTGTCTGGAATGGTCAACGATTGCAATTCTTCTCCCTTTGGGGTAAGTGACTCAATACAAACAGTGTTGTTTCTTTTAACTTTGTAATAGAAAATTCCATTATACGTTTTGGAAGAGCAACTACTCAACAGAAGCGAACTGCCGAGAATGGCTGCAGATAGTAATACAAGTGCCAAAAACCGTTTCATAATCTTTTCTCCTTATAATTGATTAGGGTATGGGTGCCAACTGTTTGTGTATACAGGATATCCGTATAATGGGGATCTGTTTAAGCTTATTTTAATCTATTACGCAGGGGATGTCAATACTTTTGGCAAAACGGAAGATCTTTCCTTACCCAAAATCGACAAATAATTTTCCGTTGCCATTGACAATCAAAACCGTTTGTGTTACAATCGTTTTAATGAGGTGCCATATGGATTCCGTAAGAATTATCGAAGTGAAACGCAGCATTTTCGAGGATAACGACAAGGACGCAAACGCGCTCCGCGCAGAACTCAAAAAGCGGAAGGTATTCCTTCTCAACCTGATGTCTTCTCCCGGCAGCGGAAAGACGACCACGCTGGTCAGAACCATCAATTTATTAAAAGATAAATACCGCATCGCCGTGATGGAAGCGGACATCGATTCGGACGTGGACGCGAAAAAAATTGCGGAAAACACCGGCGTGCAGTCCGTGCAACTGCATACGGGCGGCATGTGCCATCTGGATGCAGACATGACCCGACAGGGATTGAAGGGGCTGGATCTTTCTGCAGTAGATCTGGCGATTCTGGAAAACGTGGGGAACCTTGTCTGCCCGGCGGAATTCGACACGGGCGCGACCAAAAACTGCATGATCCTTTCGGTTCCGGAAGGGCACGACAAACCGCTGAAATACCCCCTGATGTTTTCCGTCTGCGACCTCGTGCTGATTAACAAGATCGACGTGGCGCCCTATTTCGATTTTGATTTGGAAAGATGTAAAGAATATATCAAAATGCGCAACCCGAAAGCCGAAATCATTCCCATTTCGGCAAAAACGGGAGAGGGCGTCGAGAAATTCGCCGCCTGGCTGGATAAGCAGATAAAGTTGCAAAAGGAAGGTGTCTGACATGCCGGAAATGAGCAAAAAGTACGTGCCTAAACACATGTACGACCAAAATCCCAACCCCAAACTTTTGAAATTCGTCCGCCGCGTGACCGACCGGCTTCCCGGAAAACTCAAGGGAATCAAGACCGAGGATCCGGAATATTGGGGCTTTGCCTGCATTTTTGAAGACGAAATGACCGCGGAGGAACGCGAAAAGTCGCTGGACCTTCTTCTCCGGATGAAAACGCGCAAAAAATACCCCTATGCCGAAGTCAGAAAAATGTACGGCGAAACCGACCCGACTTTTGAAGCCGTGGTAGGAAAACTTGCCATCCTCGGCATGCTGGAATACGATTACGGCGACAAGTATACGAAAGACGGACCCATTCCCGGCACGACCTACGAAAAGGAAGACCGACATTACTGGGTGCCGCTGTTCGTGCCCGGTTCCGCGGAATACACCAACATGAATACCCGGTTGATGGATAAACACCCGGAACTTGCCATGTTCTTCGAGCGCATGACCTTTCTGCCTCTCGAACACGTCACCGCCATGGTACCGCCGGGCGGCTCCGGTATCGGAATGCACGTCATTCCGGTAGAAAAAGCCATTTCCATGGAAAATACCACCATGGATATCGAACACATTTCTTACTGGCTGAAAAAGTACGAGGGGCATCTGGGCGCTTCCATCTGTTCCTGCCGCTACGGCAGAAAGAAACTGGACGAAGGCTGCGCGGACGATTATCAGGGCTGGTGTATCGGCGTGGGCGACATGGCGGACTACTGCCGCGAAACGGGCAGGGGGTACGACATTACATACGACCAGGCAATGGAAATTTTAAAGCGCGCGGAAGACAACGGCTTCGTGCATCAGGTGACGAACATCGACGGCGAAAACAAGATTTTCGCGATCTGCAATTGCAACGTCAAAATCTGCAACGCACTCCGTACCAGTCAATTGTTCAATACGCCGAATATGTCGGCTTCCGCATACCGCGCGCACGTCGAAAAGCAAAAATGCGTTGCCTGCGGCGCCTGCGTGGAATATTGCCCCGCGGGCGCGTTAAAACTGGGGCAGAAACTCTGCAAGGCGGACGGAACCGAAGTCAGATACCCCAAGCAGCCTTTGCCGGATACCCTCCGCTGGGGCAAACATATGTGGGACGAGGACTACCGCGATAAAAACCGTATCAACACGCACGAAACGGGGACTTCTCCCTGCAAAATCGCCTGCCCGGCGCATATTGCCGTACAGGGGTATTTAAAGAAGGCAAGTCAGGGCAAGTACCGCGAAGCGCTTGCCATCATCAAAAAGGAAAATCCGTTCCCCGCGGTCTGCGGCAGAATCTGCAATCGTCGTTGCGAAGACGCCTGCACGCGCGGTACTATCGACGCTGCGGTTTCGATCGACGCGGTGAAAAAGTTCATTGCGGAACAGGATTTAAAAGCCGAACATCGCTACGTTCCGGACATCGTCGTGGCTTCCAACCTCGGCAGATGGAAAGAGAAAATCGCGATCGTGGGCGGTGGTCCCGCGGGGCTTTCCTGCGCGTATTATCTGGCGCAGATGGGGTACTATCCTACGGTATTTGAAAAGAACGAACGCGCCGGCGGTATGCTCACCTACGGTATTCCTTCCTATAAACTTGAAAAAGACGTCATCGACGCCGAGATCGGGATTATGAAAGAAATGGGCGTGGAGATTAAGTGCGGCGTGGAAGTCGGTAAAGACGTGACCATTCCGGAACTGAGAAAGCAGGGATATCGGGCGTTCTATATCGCCATCGGCTGTCAGGGCGGCAGACTTCCCGGCGTTCCCGGACAGGGCGCGGACGGCGTTACCACCGCGGTGGAATTTCTGCACCGCGCCAACACCGGAAAAGAAAAGGTTTCGGGAGAAGTGGTCGTGGTCGGCGGCGGCAACGTCGCGATCGACGCAGCAAGGGTTTCCGCGCGCAGCGGCGCCGGAAAAGTCACCATGCTTTGTCTGGAAACCGAAGATATCATGCCCGCCAGCAGCGAAGAGGTGAAAGAAGCGCGCGAAGACGGCGTTATCGTAAACTGCGGCTGGGGACCCAAGGAAGTACTGACCGAAGACGGAAAAGTCACCGCGATCGTTTTCAAAAAATGCCTCAGCGTTTACGACGAAAATAAAAAATTCCACCCCGTATACGATGAAAACGAACTGCTTACCCTGCCTGCGGACAAGGTGATCTTCGCCATCGGGCAGAAGATCGAATGGGGCGCCCTGCTTTCCGGCAGCGCCGTGGAACTGGGCAGAGGCAACGGTCCGGTTGCCGACGGGTTGACCTATCAGACTTCGCAAGCGGATATTTTCGTGGGCGGTGACGTCCTGACCGGACCCAAGTTTGCCATCGACGCCATCGCGCAGGGGCACGAAGCCGCCGAAAGTCTGCACCGCTTCGTGCAGAACGGGCATATGACCATCGGTCGCGACCCGCGCCGGTTCGTCCAGTTCGATACGGGCGATATTTTAGTGGAAAGTTACGATCATTCTGCCCGGCAGGAAGCGGCGGACGGTACCGAAAAATCCTTCCGCGACGTGCACGGCACCCTGACCGAAGAACAGGTCAAGACCGAAACCGCGCGTTGTCTGGGTTGCGGCACGGTGGTGGTGGACGCCAACCGCTGTATCGGCTGCGGACTTTGTACTACGCGGTGTAAGTTCGAGGCGATCACGCTGCACAGAGATCACCCCGAAGCCAGCACTATGGTGGTTGCGGAAGATAAATTCGGTAAAATTCTGCCTAATATGGCGAAACGCGCGGCGAAGATTGTGTTCGTGAAAAACAGCAAGGAAGACCGCGAATTCGTCGCAAAGCGCAAAAAAGCGTATAAGAAAGCGCAGAAAAAGGAAAAATAAATGCACGAACTGGGCGTGGTTTTCCACTGCATCAAAGAAGTAAATAAAATTGCCGAAGAAAACGGCGTAAAAAAGATCAATTCGGTCACGGTAGAAATCGGGGAGGTATCGGCAGTTTTGCCATACCTTTTCGAGGACTGCTGGAACTGGGCGGTACAGAAGGAAGACATTCTGCACAACGCCAAAGTGGTGATCGAAAAAATTCCCGCCGTGACCCATTGCGAAGGCTGCGGAAAGGACTATCCCACTGTAAAGCACGGTAAAATCTGTCCGCATTGCGGCAGCGAACGCACTTTTCTTTTGACCGGAAACGAATTGATGATTAAAGAGATCGAGGCCGTGGACGAGTAGTTCCGCGGCTTTTCTTATGCGATAAAGGGCGCCGCCCGCAGGAAATTTCCTGCGGGCGGCGCCCTGTTTTTTGTTAGGAGTGCCGCTTTTATATGCTAAGCGAAGACGATATTTTGATATTCGGTGCCGCTTTAACTTGCAAAGCGGCGCTATTTTTATATTTCCGGTACCGCTTTTACCTGTCAAGCGGCGCTGTTTTTACGTTTCGCATGACGTTTATAGAGTGCAAAGCACCGCTTTATTTGGTTTCGCTCGATTCAATTCACTCGTTCCCAGCCGGCGTAAAGGTGGGTGATCCGGAATTTGGTATTTTCGCCGTAATAGGTGGCGGGATAATACTTCTGCGGCAGAACGTCCTTTTCAAAATTCCACGGGGTGAAGCATTCCGCCTCCTTAAACCAGCCGGTAAAACGGAAGCCTTCCCGCACAGGATTTTGCGGGGGGTAGGCAATGCGCTCGTTATCGTAGTCGTCGATCCAGTAGCAGCCGTCTTCGGGCGCGCCGTCGTAGTTATAAAAATAAACCAGATCGGCGCACGGAACGCGCAATCTTTCCGAGGTTTTCTCGGAAAAATCGGTCAGTCCGTGGCGGTAGGGGTTGCAGTACGCCATGCCCATTTCCGAATCTTCGTCATACTCGCCGCCGGGAAGATAAAAGGTCTTTACGTCGTCGCCCGGCGTACAGACGATTTTTACGGGGTACGGCAGGTAGAGCCGCCGCAGTTTATCTGAAGCGTAAAACGAAGGGAAGTTGCCCCAAAAACCGTGACGAATGGTTCCGATATCGGCAACCGGATAGCCGTCTATCGTTTCCGGGACGACCAGAATCTCTTTCTCTTTTCCGCTATCGGACAGTCCCGTAATTTTTGCAGTTCTGGTGCCTTCGATCACTTTGTAAACGAAGTCGCCGCACGCGGTTCCGGGCGAACCACAGGAAGTAAGCCCGACAGCCGTACCAAGCAAAATTGCCGAAAGAAGGAGCAAAGAAACCAATTTCCTCATATTTTCTCCGAAAACGCGCAAATTTTGCCGGAAAATGCCGAAAACCGGACGGACGCGCTACTTTACGATTATTATAGCCGATGCCGCTTTTTTTGTCAAGAGTGAGAAAATCGAACGGGGAATGGGTAAATGCGGAGGCGGACAAAAACAACCGCCGCGCAGAAAACACGAAAGGGAACGGACGCTGCAAAGAGTAAGCAAAAACTTTAAAAGGTCTTTTTCTGGTTTGCAAAATCTTTTTTTGCGTCGTGAGGGAAAAATTTTTCGACGCGAATCGCAGTTATTTTCTGAGGAAAGGGCGGGCGAAAATTTTTGGGGCGGAACAAAACCTTGTTTTTGCAAAATTCCTCGGATAGAATGGCGTTACCGACCGACCCCAAATTTACCGGCGGAAAAAAAGGAGAAAGAAACATGAGCGAAACTTTTGAATTCAAAGATCGGGTAAGTACGAATTCCGATCACAGAAAACTGACCTTTATCGGCACGCATACCGGGCTTCCGGACAGCGTCGTCGTAAAGGTCGAACGTGCCGACGAAAACGTGACAGAAGCGGGAACGCCTTTAAACGCGGCGACGATGAACGCGCTGAAGGAGTCGATCGCAAATTCGGCAGCGTCGATTGCGACGACGGCGGCAAGCGAGGCCGCAGCGGCAAAAACTGCGGCAAATACCGCAAAGACAGAAGCACAAACGGCAAAAACAGCGGCGCAAACCGCGGCAAGCGAGGCCGCAGCGGCAAAAACCGCGGCAAATACCGCAAAAACAGAAGCACAAACGGCAAAAACAGCGGCGCAAACCGCAGCAAGCAGGGCAGAAACCGCCGCCGAACGTGCAGATATGATAGGGGTTTTTACCACGGGAGAAGTGACCGATCTTTACGATTTCTTTTCGGAAGTTTCTGCCTGGGCAACCACGCACGACCATCAGGCAAAGGTCGTCCTGACCGGCGATTTCACGAGATACGAACTTTCAAATCTGCAGTTTATCGGAAACACAAAATATACCTTCCGTTGTCATTCGGTGCTGAACGGAATCTCGATCGGAGATACGAATAAACTGACGTTCGTACAATCTCAGATGAGCGCCGTAGATTCTGCGCCGTTTGAGTTTTCAAATTGTTCCGATCTCAGGATCGAGGACAGTGTAATTTCGGGCAGTCAATACGCGCTGTCTTTCGTAAAATGCTCTTCCGTTGTCGTAAAGGATACGAAAATTTCCTGTAATACGGCGGCAGCCATGACCCTTATCGACAACACGCAGAAAGAAACGACGCTGACATTCTCGCACTGCCGGTTCAGCGGCGGCGGAACCTACCTTATCGACGGTTCCGGACTGACGAACACCAAAGTTACCGTCCGTCTGATCGATTGTACCGACGAAAAAGGCAATCCCGTTCGGGAAAGCCAGATCGCAAAGGGCAACGCTACCTGGATCGTTACCGAAAGTGCCGGCAGTACCGGCAACTTCTATATCGACGCGGCGACTGCGGACAACGACGCGATCAAAGCGAAGATCGCGGAGGCTTCCCAATGGGGCGCGGCGCATAAAGTCCGCGCAAATCTCAAAATTTTCGGAACGCTCACGCACGAAAACTTTGACGGTCTGGTGCTGAAAAGCAATATCAATTATACCTTCCATTACGAAACGAGCGGCAGAGGGATTGAAGCGAACAACATTTCCAACTGCTCGTTTACGGAATGTTATATCAATTGCGTTTCTACCTATTCCGCACTGCACCTGAACGGCTGTACGGATATTACGGTGCGGGACAGTTATCTTATCAACGGTATGGGTTCCAATACGGTCGTCGGCGGCACGAGAATTCATTTTGACAACTGTGTTTTTTCCGGCGGAACCTATACCAACAACGTCGTGACGTTGAAAGGTCCGTTCGCCGCGGGAAGTACGGTGACTTATACCAACTGCGTTTTCAATAATACATACGAAACGCTGGTGAACGCTTCCGAAAACACGGGGAATGTAACGCTGGTTCTCGATCACTGTCTGGACGGAACGCACAAACAGTTGTCCCGGGCAAGTATTCAGGCAGGAAACGCGCGGCTGTATCTGACCGACGATTCCGGCGCGGTGACCGAAACCGCGGAACTGGCGAATTTCGGCAGTTTCAGTATCGACGCGGCGACTGCGGACAACGACGCGATTAAAGCAAAGATCGCGGAGGCTTCCCAATGGGGCGCCGAGCATAAAGTTCGCGCAAACCTCAAAATTTTCGGAACGCTCACGCAAAACAATTTTGCAGGTCTGGTGTTTAAAAGCAACGTCAATTACTCTTTCCGCTACGACTGCTTCGGCAGGGGAATCGAATTAAACAACGTTTCCAACTGTTCGTTTACGGAATGTTATATCAGTTGCGTCAATTCCGGAGCGGTCGTTGCGTTGAATAGTTGTACCGACGTGACGTTACGCGATTGTACGATCGTCAACGGCGAGGCATCTGCCACGATTAACGGCGGGGATCGGATCCGGTTTGAAAACTGCGTCATTTCCGGCGGAAATAATCCGCAGAAGACCTTGCTTTTAACCGGGACGTTTGCCGAAGGGAATACGGTTACTTTCGCAAATTGTAAATTCAACAATACTTACGACACGCTGATCGACGCGACCCAAGCCTACGGCACCGGCACGATTGTTCTGGACGACTGCGTTGACGGAAACGGCTCCCGCGTGAAAAAATCCAGAATCAGCAAGGGGACGAGTTCGTTGACCTTCTACATTTCCGGAGAAGAAGGCGGGGAACAGGGCGGCAATTGTTCTTCCGTCGGGGTGTTTTTCATCGACGCGGATTCTTCGACCGCGGCGGAGATCAATGCCAAGATCACGGAGGCTTCTCAATGGGGAGCAGCGCATTCCGCTCGCGCTGCCTTAAAAATCGGCGGCGTGATCCCGTATGCAAAAGTTAACGCGCTGGTTTTGAAAAGTTACGTCAATTATACGTTGAAAGTTAAGACAGCCGGGCAGGGGTTGCTTGCTGAAAACCTGACGAATATCGGATTTTTCGAGTGCGATATCGAGTGCATTTCGGATACCGGACCCATTACGCTGAAAAACTGTACGGACGTCGTGCTCCGCGACTGTAAACTGGTCAATATAATGAGTCCCAATAAGATCGAGGGCGGCAACAACATTCATTTCGACAGTTGCCTTCTTTCGGGCGGAACCGCTTATCATAACACCGTTCTATTGAGCGGCGCGGCGTCCGGAAACACCAAAGTGACCTTCACGAACTGCGTGCTTAACAATACCTACGATACGCTCGTCAAATCCACGTCGTATACGGAAAAACTGTCGCTGGTTTTTGAAAACTGTCTGGACGGAAACGGCAAGCGGCTGGTGCGCGGCAGTATGCAGACGGGAAATGCGGCGCTGCTTCTGACCGGCGACGACGGTGCGGTGACCGAAAGTGCGGAAATGGCGGCTTCCGGAGAATTTTACGTGGACGCAGATACGGCGACTGCAGAAGAGATCAATGCCAAGATCACGGAGGCTTCTCAATGGGGCGAAGCGCATTCCGCCCGAGCTATCTTAAAAATCGGCGGCGTGATCCCGTATGCAAAAGTTAACGCGCTGGTTTTGAAAAGTTACGTCAATTATACGTTGAAAGTTAAGACAGCCGGGCAGGGGTTGCTTGCTGAAAACCTGACGAATATGGGCTTTACGAACTGCGATATCGAATGTATTTCGGATAACGGACCCATTACGCTGAAAAACTGCACGGACATCGTGCTCCGCGACTGTAAACTCGTCAATGTGATGAGTTCCAACACGGTGGAAAATTGCGACAACGTGTATTTCGATCATTGCAAAATTTCCGGAGGGACGGCGTGGAAAAACACGGTGACTATTAAAGATACGGGTACGGCGTACCGGCGCGTGACCTTCCGCGACTGCACGCTGGATAACGATTACAACGTGATCGTCAATGCGTCCGGCGTGACGAATACCGCGGCGGTCGCAGCGTTTTACGACTGCGTCAAGGGCGACGGAAGTTATCTCCCCGCGGGGAAGATCACGAAAGGTTCCGGCAAGGTCTGCCTGACTTCTGCCAGCGAAATTTAAATACGGAAAAGTCGGCTTCGGTTTTTCCCGAAGCCGACGAAAGGAGGAAAAATGAAAACATATATTGTAACGCAGCCGCATATGCGCTTTTCTTGTGGGGCGGGCGAGGCAACGGTCAACCTGTCCACCGGAAACGCGATCTTTCAGAAAGGGGATATTGCGGTCGGCAGCGGGGGCTATACCGTTGCGGTTTCCCACGTTTATACGACGGCGATAGGAGAACTTGCAGACGAAATCAACAAAAACCGTTCTGAAACCGACGAGAAATTTTCTCTTGAAACCTGCGCGGGGAAAAACTGGAAACTCGGCATTCAGCAATACGTCATCGAAAATCCGCAGGGAACCTATCGCTATATGGACGCCAACGGCTATCTGCACGAATTTGCTTCGATTGCTACGGGCAAATATTACGCCACTTCGGGCGCCGGTCTGACGCTTACCGTGGGAGGTACGGGCAGCCCGTATATTCTGACGGGTGACGACGGACTTTCGCGTATGGAATTCGACGCCAAGGGCAGACTGGTCAGAATGGCGGTCAAAACGGGCGTGAACGCTGACGGAACAGACAGAGAAAGTGTAAAAATTCTGTCTTACGACAGCGGAAACGAAAAATTGACCGAGTTTTACGACTTGGACGATCTCGATTCCGCAGGGCGGTACCGGAAGATTGCATTTTCTTATTCCGAATCCGGACTTTTGCGCAGCGCCGTTGCCTATCGGAAAAAGGCGGCTTCGTCCGCGCAGGGCGGAAGTTTGGGAGTTGCCGCGCAAGCCGGCTCCGGTTCTGCCGGGGAAGGAATTGCCGCCCAGACCGCGGCGGGCGACTATGAGGAAACCGATCGCGAAACTTACGTTTATAATAAAAAAGGCGAATTGATCGCTTCCTATTACACGAAAAAGAAAACGGGCGCCGAAGGCTCCGCAGCGGAGTACGGAAGCAGGCTTTCGGCATATTTTGAATACGATTCCGTCGGAAGACTGGTTCTTGCTGCCGACGGGGCGGACGGTTCCGCCGTAAAATTTGCCTACGGTACCGACGGGAAAGTGTCCGCCGTGTACAACGCGACGCAGACTTTCAATCCCGACGTTGCAACCGGGGCAAACGCGCAGTTTGCGGAGTATGAGGAAGCGGGACCGCTGCTCGGCGGGGTGTTGTTTGACGAAGGGGTTACGACCGCTTCTGCCCAAACGGTCAACGACTTTGAAAAAGCCTGCCGCGCCGCCGGAACCGCGCTGACAGCCATGCCCAATATAAGCGCGACCCACTACAAAAGCGCGACCGAATTCACCTACGAAAGTTGCCAGACGGTCGCCACGCAGTATATTTACGACAGGCAGAATGCAGATCGTCAGCAGGGCGCGTGCTACGTTTACGCGATGAACGCGGCGGGAGAAACGCTGTCGGTCGTCGAACGGGTAAAGTCGGGGGCGATCATCGACACGGTATCCGTCACGCCCGACCTTGAGGGGACGCGCGGCTTCCGTCTGTCCGCGCCCGTTTCGGGAAGTGAACCCGCTTTCAACGGGAGATCGATCACAGACGTTGGGCGGGATCCTGATTTGGTGGTTGAGGAGGACAAAACCGTAATTTCGTCCTATTTCGGAGAGAAGGCGAAAGCGTTTTACGAGATAAATAAAGAGGACAAGGACGGGACAACTTATATTTTCAGTGCTTGGGTAAAGGCAAGCGACAACTTAGCCTGGAATGGTAAAGTTCTGTTTGAAATCAAGTCGGATTATCATGCGGAAGTGACCCCCGGTGGTGTTGTGATTCCGGTTGAAGACTATGTGTACGGTAATAACGCGCAGGCAGATATTCCCGTCAAGTTGACCGCCGGCAGCGGTTGGCATTTTATTTGCAAAAGGGTTTTTGCTGCGCAGGGAATCGGTAAATACTGGCGCATGAGTATTCGGGCATGGGAAAACGGATCTTCTTCAGGGCGAGATTTATCCGTTGCAGATATGCGCCTGACCGAAGTCTCGGCGCTCCCTCAGTTTTTTACAGACGGAACCGACCCGACTTACGAATATCTCGATGACGTAAATCAAATCGTACTTTCAGGACAAACCATTGCTATCGATCAACAGACGGTCTTTTTAACCCAGCAGGACGTTGAAAAATCGCGCAAAAACGCCGTTATGGCGGGAGCAAATAATACCTTCCTATTTGTATATGACAATAATAAAAAGGCGTGTGTGGTGTCGAATGCGACGATCGGAACTTCCACCGGCAAATCGTTCCCTTTCCGCGCGGCAGACTTCTTCAGCAGCGTTACGGAAGACGAAATGACTCTGACGACGAAGATGTCTTACGGCGCAGACGGGTCTTCCGTTTCAACGGTGACCGCAAAGACAAAAAAGATTCAAAATACCGAAACTGCCGTCTTCAACCGCTTCGGTCAAAAGGTGTCCGAAACCGACGCTTACGGCGTGACGACGGAGTACGCTTATGACAAATACGGCAATCTGACAACGGAAACCGTTCGCGGCAGCGGAAGCAGCACGCAGACGATCCGGAAAAAATATCGTTACGATTCCCGCGGGGAATACCTGACTTCCGTCATCGACGAGCGCGGCATCGAAACCATAACCAAATACAACGCGGACGGAATGGAAAGTAAGTCCATTGCGCCCAAGCCTTCCGCAGTTACCGGTACGGGAAACGAAACCAATTACGCTTACGATAATCTCGGCAGGCTGAAAACGGCGTCGCTTACGGAAACGTGGGGCGATTATCGGACGTCGTATACCTATGACAAACAGGGCAGACTTGCAAAAGTGCAAAACGCGGCTTCTGCAACTTACGGCGTGGAATACGACGACTTCGGCGAAGTGAAAAGGTTCTATTCCGGCACGGAAGAAAACGGCAGTACGATCTTTAATCGGGGAGTTGAAGCAAGTTTTGGACTAACGCAGGAGCAAATTACCTATTCCAACAACCCGAATGAAACTGTCCGAACGTCGTACGACTGCTACGGCAGGGTTGTGGAATTCCGTGTGGACAATAATGCGGTAAGCAATCAAAATCCGCTGCTTACCGTGCGCTACCGCGACCGGATCGGCGTTGCGACCACTGCCGAAGAAACGCAGTTTGCGGAAAACGGCGCCGTGGGCAGCAGATTTATTTCCTCCCGGGCAAAAGTACATTCCGCAATCGACCGCGTTTCGGGGACGGAACTCAAATACTTCTATCAATACGACGAAAATGACGACCTGACCGGTTACGGCTATGCCGACGCCGACGGCGAAATCGTCCGCATTTGGGAAGAGCCGTATGCCGGGGATGCGACGATTCATTCGTTCAACAAACGCCGTCAGAATATCTATCTGAAAGGAATCGGGGAGTCTTCCGTCGTCGTCGAGTATGACCCGAGCGTTTTATTACACCCCAGAGTAAAAACGGTGTGGTCGGGATTGTGTGCGCCGTCGGCGGAAGTGGACAGTGCAAACGACGATTTTACCGGCTGTTACGTAGAATATGTTTACGACGATTTTGGCAGAATTTCGCAAAAAACCGTATTCGAATGTCCCACCGGGATTTCCGAATACGCAAACAGAGAAACGTATACTTATCTCGACGTCGGGAAAGACGCAACGACGAGTTTCGTAAAGGAAATCAAGTATGCAAAGAAAGGCGGCGTCAACGTGTTCGCCGAAGATACGCCTCCGTATAAAACCGCAACGTTTACTTATGCCGAAGACGGTTCCTTAAAATCCGTAAACGAAACGCTTGCCGCGGAATACGATCCTCTTTTAACCGGGGAGTGGAACAAGCAAAACACGTTCAATTCGCAAATGCGGGTGCAGCAGTACTCTTGCGGTGCCGTGCAAAAAGCCGAACTGGCGTTGCGCCGGCTCGATCTTACCGACGCCGTTCTCAACAAAAAATACGCCGTAGCATACAATGCGGGTGGAAGCCCCGAAGCGCATACCAACCAGACGCCGTATTACGATTTTATCGTCAACGAGTATAGCAAAGATGATCCCGACCGGCTGAAATCGATGACGGTGACGGAGCGGGATTCTTCCGTAAAATATCCGATTGCTTACGACGCTTGCGGCAATCCGACTTCTTACAAGGGTGCGGCGCTGGCGTGGGTGCGCGGCAGTACGCTTTCTTCTTTTACAAATGCGCAAGGGAAAAAGGTTTCCTACTTCTACAACGCTTCCGGTATGCGAACCAAAATCGTTTCCGAAATTTCCGGGGAAACCACGCAGTTTTTGCTGGACGGCGAAAAAATTCTCGGAGAGTTGCGGGATAACGTAAAACTGCAATATCTTTACGATCAAAGCGGTCTTTGCGGTATTATCGCAATCGAAAATTCCGGGTCTGAAAACTTCTATCACGTCATAAAATCTATCGACGGCAGCATAACGGAAATTTTGTACCGCAACGAAGTGGTGGCGCGTTTTTATTACGACGCGTTCGGCACGCCGTCTGTGTTTATCCGGCCGGAAGTCAGCGGGGTAAATGCGTTTGCGCACGGGTTCAAAGCGGAGTATTGCCCGTTCCGCTATCGCGGACATTTTTACGATTCTGATACCGGATTATACTTTATCGACAAAAAATACTACGATTCGACAAATTCTTTGTTCGTAACTCCTTGCAATTTTACGGAGTTATGGTATAATGTAGGGGAAGTATTCGGCGGGGTCAGTCGTTACGCGCTCCCCGGCGGAAATTTTGATAGTCTTGGTATTTGTGCCCCCGGCCCGCTCGCAACGCTGGAATTAACGCCGATTTCATTGGATAAAACCCAGAGAAGGGTGGAGTGGTGGAAGCTGATTATAGGTGCTGGCTTGGTAATAGGGCTTTCTATTCTTACCGCTGGTATTGCTTCTGCTATTGTTAGTGTTGGAATTTCTCAAACAGTAGCAACAGGTGCTCTTCTTGGTGGCATTGCTTCCGGGGTAACAAATTTGGCAATGCAGGCTGGTACTGGATCTCTTGATTTGGGTTCGTTGATGATAGCAACTGGAATGGGTGCTATTGGCGGTGCGACTTCTGGAGCAATGTATGCGTCAAGTTCTGCAATCGCACAAACGCTTATCCGAATCGGAAAGGTTGGGCTTTCTGCCGTTAATTCGGTGATCGATTCTATTCAAAACGATCTCTCAACAAAAGAAATGTTTGTGGCAATGGCAAAGACAGTCGTGATTCAGACGGTTATTCAGGTGTGCTTAGCGCGTTTTGATAAATTAACGAATCCTCTTCCTGGACTAAGCATTAAAAGGCAGATTATTATTGCGGCGACTTCACTTGGCGGCAATATCATGTAGTGCTTTTGTGTGTGATCAAATAAGGGTATCGTTGTGAAATGAATACATTTATGTATATGTTCCAATGCTTTATTATCGTTTGGCTTACTTTAGTGTCTTTGTTTGATGGCATCTATTGCGATGGGGTAGGTGAATTAGGTGTAAAAGAAATAATTATCGGGATTCTTGAAACGGGAATAATTGTAGGGTCGTATTTTTTACTGCGGCAATTTTACCCTGCTGTTAAATCGTTGGTGCTGGTGTTGATTGGGATAGGTTGTCTATGGATCATTTTAGTTACTATAGAACCATTTTATATCAAATCGTACAGTCGTCGGATGGTTTCAGACTTTAATTTCTTGGGTGATTACGGGTACTCCCTTGATCGTGTTGGAAAGTTTGAAATTGTCTTGAAACATGAAAATGATGAGAAAAAATATATTAGAGTATCCAAAAATCCGTTTCAAGAAAAGAAGATGACAATAGTAGTGATGGATTCGAAAAATGCAACCAGACTATTGTCTTTACCCCAAAATGGAACTTTTAATAATGATTATAAATCACAAGTTCCTTACGCACAGAAAGTATTAAAAGAATGGCTGAATAAAAACAATTAACGAAACTCCCCGGAAGAGAATCTCTTCCGGGGAGTTTCGTTAATTTCTTTATCGCGTTTTGAAATCTGTTGACGGCAGCGTTACGGAAATTCTAAATCTTGGAGAGGTTGTCGCAAAGTTTTATTACGACGCTTTCGGCAATCAGACGATCTATATTCGCCCCAACAGCGGTTTTAAAGCGGAGTATTGCCCCTTCCGTTTCCGCGGACATTATTACGATACGGACACCGGATTATACTTTATCGACAAAAAATACTACGATTCGACAAATTCTTTGTTTGTAACCCCTTGCAATTTCAGGGAGTTGTGGGATTGTAAAAACAGAGACGTCGGGATAAGATGAAGCCTGCTATAGAAATTTCAGAATTTGTTTTGTATTGTCTGAAAAATGCACCGGGCGCTTATTTCGAACTTATTTTTCATTTGTGTTTCATCATTCAGAATAGAATATTAATAAAATTTGTGCGAAATTCGACACAACGTACGCGAAAAAAGTTGACAAAATCTGCGCATCGTTATATAATGATTAGGGTTTCGGTAGGTACAGAGTCGCTTTAGGTGAGTGCCGAGGGCGACACTTCCGCACATATGGTGTTGCTTTAGGTGGACGAAATAACTGTCTTCTCGCACATAGTGCATTGCTTTTTCAGGCAGAAAAACAACGCTTTTGCGATATGATGCGGCAAAATTGCCGCCTGATTACTGCTGAAAACCATAATTACAGACAATTTGATGATAATAGCAAAACCGTCGTGAGGCGGTGACGCAAAGCCAAGGGACTTAGAGTTTTAAGTCAGCCCGGTTGCCATAACTTTTCAGGTTATGGCTTTTTTTATGCCCGAAAGAAACTTGCCGGTGGCACAAAAACGGCAACTTCCGCCGGGCGCGGAACGAAAAATTTACGCAACGCTCTTGTTAATTGACGCTAAAGCGGTTTTACGCTTTGAAAAAGCGAGCCTGCGACGTTTGCTTTTCCGCTTAAAACGTTGCAACCACCGCATTCAATCCCCGTCAGGAGAACTAACCGTCAGGAGAACTATGAAAAAAACGAGAAACGCCAATTTCATATTTTCCCTATTTTTCGCCGTGCTGGGCATTTTAGCCGTCACGGCTACGACTTTTGCCGTGCTGCTGTTTTCCTTCCGCACGGGCGGCGAGATCGGCGGCAATGCGGAAAACGTCAAAGAAACGGTTTCGATTGCGGCGGAAGATGTATCGCTGTCTTTTTCTGCTTCCGGGGAAAGAAAGGAAGTGCCGCTTTCCATCTCTAATTCCTCCGCGGCAAACCTTGCTTACGAATTTACACTTTCCCTGCAAGGGGAAACGGACGCTGAAACCGAGAAATTCGCTTCTGCAATTCTCGTATATCTGGACGGAAATTTTATCGGCACCCTTGCCGAAATTTCAAATAGCAGCAAACGTTTCACTTCGGGCGGACTGCTTATGGCAAAATCCGCGACGGCGCGTACCGAAAGCCACACGTTGGCGCTGGAACTGCACGTCGCGGCGGATAAATCGGCATGGAACAAAAACTATACCGCCAAACTGACCACCTACGTTAAAAACGCCGATTACGGCAACTATATTTTCGTTTCGGACGAAGCCGGTCTGAAAAAAGCGGCGGCAGACGTCAACAGCGGACTTTTAGAAAACACGCAGACCGTCGTCCTCGCTTCCGATCTCACGATGGGGGCGGACGTCGCGTTCACTCGTCCGGTTAAAATCGACCTTGCCGGGAATCGCCTGCTGTTCTCTGCGGGCGCGAACCTGATCTTCGGCGGGGAAGGCGACGCTTATCTCACTTCATCGCGCGCGATGAAGAGCGCCGACCTTTCGGAATTTACGGGAGCAGTCGTTGTAAACGGCGAAAAAACCGTGCTTCATATTGCCGACTTTTATGCAGAAACCACCGGCACGCTTAGCGAAACGCCGGACGAGGGGCAGAACGTAGGAAGCCTTTACGCCGCACTCGTGACCCTGACTTCTTACGACCAGACCGCAGCCGCAGCGGCGATGATGCAGCGTGCGGAGGAACGTTTCCCCGCAGGCTTTTCCGCCGGAAAGAGCGTTTATCCGTTCGGCGCTATGGCGTTTTACGGCAAAAGTCTGCACGTTTCCGCGCCCGCGGGCTGCACCTATGGCAGCGCTTCCGGCGCGCTCTCCGTACCGCAGATTAGCGTAAGCCGGGTAGAAACCCTTTCCGCAGGTGCCGCTTCGGCAGATTTCCGCCTGATCGCAAACGCCGACGAGGAAGTGTTCGCAACCCTTTTTACGGAAGAACTTCAACATATTCCGAACGACCCCAAGTTGACCGCAGATCCCGTCACTTGTGACGTTTTTCTGCCTACGTATATCGAAAATAAGAACGTGCGCATCGACTGGCAGTCCTCGGACGAAGCCTCGATCTCTTCCGACGGCACGCTTGCGGACGTGTTGAAAGCAAATACCGCAGTCACGCTTTTCGCTACCGTCTACGTAAACGACAGCGTGTTTCAGACCAAATTTACCTTCCGCGTGACCAGTCAAACGAAGGAAACCAAATTTAAATATCTGGTAGCGCAACTCAACCCGGTACGCCTCAACAAAGTGTACAAAACCGACGCGGACAACCGCGGCGAAGCGTTTGTCTATCTTCCCAGCGTAGGCGGAAATTACGATTACCGCACGGGTTATAAATCCAACACGCTGACCTGGGTGGAAGAAACTTCTGCCGGCGTCTACAAAGGTTTTTCGGATATTGGTCTGGTTGGATTGAGTTACACGGTACAAAATGCCTATAACTTCGTTTCGCTTTATAAAGACGGAAACGATACGGCGATCTATCTCAACGCCGCAACCTTCTATACTTTCGCGCAGGTAACCGTAACGGGCGATTTCGGGAACGGAGAAGTTTATACCGAAAACGTCAACGTTTTAATCGAACTGGGGCAGGACAGCGAACTGTATGATCTCGCGTTTTCCAATGTGGAAAAGAAATTGTCCGAAGTAAATATTCTGCAAAACATTCTGGATACCCGCTTAAAGTACGGCATGCAGAACGAGCGCGGCGATTTCTATCTGGAATCTTCCTATCAGTCGGTCGCAATCGCGTATAAGCCGCTGGAGCCTGCGGGTGCGGTTTCCGCTACCGCTTTGGAAACGGACGAAACTTCCGCATTTTGCGGCTGGTATCATATTTCTGTCGACTCCACCAAATTTTCTGCTTCCGAAAGCAGCGCGGGGATTCGCGTCACCTTACAAATTCAGGGCGATGAAAATCCGCCGACGCGCATTTTATACTTCAACGTTCCTGCCGTTATCAAGCCGGACGATCGCGGGTTTGAGAATTACAGCGTGTTCAGCTCGGTTAAGTACCAGACGTTTACTTCCTTGCCGGAAGAAGAACGGCAGCAGTCCACGGTTTCGGCTGAGGTGGAAGAGCGCCTTGCCGCGCTCCCTAAGATCACGGCGGAATACGCCGCCGGGTTTACCGTTTCCGGCGGAACAACGAAACTGCTTACGAACGACACGGCGGACTATATTCTGGTTCGCGATACGCAATTCGTCAAAAAACTTTCCTTTGCGGTGGGGATGACGAGCGGCGCTTCCGATTCTCATATCGCGGCGTACAAACTCGCCCTGCTTTTGGACTGGGCGACGGGAAGTACCGAGAAAGAACTTCCGTTTGCAATCGACGGCGTGGATTCCTCCGTCAAATCCAACGGCAAAGAATATATGAACACCGAAGAGGTCGCCGCGATCAAGACCTATCTTATTGGCACCGTCAAGATTTCCCCGGACGACTATGCCACGCTTTGGGCGCAGGCGACGCGGGTGCCGACCGGCAACGCGCACGTCATCGAAAACAAGACCGCCGTTGCGGATCAGGTCAAAAGCATGGTCGGTTCCAACTCTACCATATACTTTAAGTATACCGAAGTAATGCAATGGGCATTGAACCAGAAAAGGTTTAACGCTTCCACCGCGGGCGGATCTGCGGATCACTCCCCGCCGAACCTTGGTAAGATTGGTATTAACAACGTCCTGATGGACGGTACGGGGACGACCGGCCGGGCGACGACGGATTCTTGTACGTCAACGGTTTTGGACTGGAATTCCGACCCCACGAAGTGGGAATGGCACGTGTACGGGGAAAATGAAAGCCAATGGAAGCAATCAAAATATTATAAAGGGGCAAACGGCGTTAAATACGAAGACGACGGCACCGACTTTATTTCGGATTATGAAGCGCAGTGTATTATGGCGTTCTGGTGGGGTGTGGACTCCGATTCCACGTACAAAACGTCAGCCAAAACCTTTGCACAAAAATTTATGAACAGTTGTATCGTTCCCGTATTTCTGGACGAAGACGGCGCGGGCGATCTTCTTTCCGCTGTCTATACCAAAAAGGGGACGGCAAGTTTTACCGCCGGCATGACGGACGGCGTACCCGAAATTTCCAATCTCGATTTTTCTACTTCCGCGATCGACCTGTTTGAAAACGTCACGACCTATCAGGTCTACGGCAAGGTTTCGGACGGGAAACTGGTTCTTCCCGCATTTTTAACCACCAGCGCGGCGAATAACTACTTCAACCGCGTTACCAAAATGAGCGCCGACCGGAAGGCAAACAAAATTACGACTTTCGTCATGCAGGGCGCGGCGAACACGCACACCAAACTCAGCCTGACTAACGTCGATCGCCTGACCGGTACGGCAAATCTGGACTTTTCGTACAATCCCGGGATCGATTCCGTCGGCGATATCTTAAACGTGCGGTTGCAGGATCTTTTATATCTTGATGTGCACGGTGTGGGCGCGGGCACCGATTACGTGGAATATCTGCTGAAAAACGTCAAGGTTTTAGCCCCGGACTCGGTCTGTTATTATACGAAAGATAAAGTCTATACGAAGTACACCGTGGCTGCCGGCGCTACGGTTTCGGAAGGGTTGCGGTATTTAAACGAGTTGACCAAGGTAGACAGTCCTTATCTGCAACTGACCAAGTTTGCGGAGGGCAGTACCATTCAATGGTACGTGGAGCAGGGCAATCCCGCTTATCTCGTAGAATCACCGGGCAACGACGTTTATACTGCGGTTTCTTCCGCAGACGCGATGAACCGCCTGCTGAAAAATTATTACTATTGTAACGCTTCCGTCGCAACCACCTGGTCGGACGGAACGACTCCGTTGTCCCTTTCTGCAGGCTCGGTATACAAGTTGACGTACGGCGGAACCCGTGGTTATGGCTTTGAACTCGTTTATAGCGCAGACGAACTGGAAGCGGTGAACGCGGTGCCGGGCGTGGACGAGGTAGATATGTCGCAGGGTACTGCCATAACCAGAAGATGGCAGGAGCAGACGGGCACAAGCGGCTCGGTAGCGGCAACCGGACCCAAGGCGACGAGTTATACTAGCCTTTCCGCATTACAAAACGCATACGGTAGTTACGAACAAGTTTATAGTGGAAGCAGCACCTATCTGGATCTTTATACAAGTAAAAACAGTAATTTTACGGAATTTGCATCCGGAGTTACGGGATTGTACCGTGTAACAGAAACAGTTACGGAAACAAAAACTTATCGTTATTATATAGACAACAATGTCCGGAGTTTATCCAAAAACTATTACGATAAGAGTACCGGAAAGGTGATCAACGCAAATTTCACCAAGGGAAGTGCCGATGTTGATTATCTGACATTTACAGTAAATATTGCGCGTACATATCATTACTATTTTTACAAGCAATCGACGCCAACCGTAACTTTCGTAAATCCGACCTATAATGGCACCACTTACCCATATGCCAGAATATACACTCAGCAGAATACTTGGTGTGAAATATATAATACCGCAGAAAGTACTTACTATTATACCAACGAAAACGTATATGCAACTTATAAAACTCAGAATTTTGCGGCTTCCGGAACAATGACGTATACGCAAGAACAGGCGTACAATGCGGTCGTTTCGTATCTCGATACTTTGACAGACGGTACCTACACGCCGGACGGAACGGTGGATACTACCGCTGCTTCTTCCGTCACCACGACCGACCTTGTGACCTATCTTTCGCTCGTTTCTTCCGCGGAGGACGTTGCGGGAAGTAACGGCGCTTACGCCTATATAGCGGCTACAGAAGATAACCTTTCCCTCTATAAATTTACCGGTTCGGGCAGTCAGGAATATTACGAAGAGGGGACGAAATATTCCGGTTCTTACACAACCGGCGGCGGGTACCGCCTGAATTACGATACTTCGCAAAAGAAGTTCGTCTTTAACGCCGTCACCCTGCGCGAAAATGCGCCCGCCGTCAATATGGAAAGCATTTTAAGCGAGGCGAACGCAAAGAAAGACACCGCGCTTTTCGGCAACTATTACGGCAATTATTACTGTTACAGCGGCGATACGACGAGTATCAACGGCAGAAGTTACGTCAGCGGCGGTCTGTACCGCCTGATGACCGACGAAAACGGCAATTTTGTCTTTATCCGCCCGGCAGACGGGAAATATGGAGAAGACGTCACAAGACCGACGAGTTTTATTACCTACGTCGATACCGGAACAACCGCCAACCCCATTGCCGCCGCCGACAATATGATGAAAGATCTTCTGAAAGCCATCAACGGGGAGGCAGGCGCCCCCACGAAAGGGCAGGTTGTTTATCTGAAAGGAACGCTCGGTCACACTTATGCGCACGGCTTTTTCGAGTTGACATATGACGAAGATTCCTTAACCTATTACTTCAAATCTATGGGCGGATTGGGCTGCGTGGAATTTACAGCAACGGACAGTTACGATATTTCCCGTATCACGGGGCAGGATCTGCACCTTGCCACCGACAGCGCCCCGTCCCGTATGTACAATATCCGCTACGTCGGAACCACCGGGCAAAAATACGGCGGAACCGGCGGATCGAGAGAAACGATCATTGTCGCGCGTGTGGTGGAAAACGGCACGACTTACGAACGGAAATTTAAAGTAACCGTGTCCGCATAAAAATTTGCCGCTGCCGGCATAAAATTTGCCGGCAACCCGGAACTCTGCCTGATACAAGGGTTTGCCGCTAAAAATTCAAAAAGGAGGGAAAGCGCGCTTTGCGCCGCAAGATTTATAAGATTTATGAAAAATAAGATCAGAAAATTCAGCCCGCTTGCGCTTGTCCTCTGTATTTTGCTGGCGCTTTCCCTTTCGGCTACGGCTTACGCCTATTTTACGGGCGCATTCGATAAAAACATCACCGCGGGCGAAACCGGGAAGGACACTACGCAGATCGTAAACGTCACCGCCGGCGACTTCGACACGTTGAAAGCCTATGCGCTTGCCGCGGACGGAAAAACGGGGATATGGAACGATTCTTCTCTCGTATCCGCCAAAGGAACCCGCCTGATGATCACGCTTACCGGCGATATTACCCTTTCTGCCGACCTGACGTTCGTTACCGACAGTCATCTCGATCTCGGCGGACACAAATTATATCTGGACGGACACGAACTTGCTTTCCGCCACACCTACCGCGGCACGACGGTGGTCGAAAACGGCACGGTGGTCGTGGACAGCACGGCGCGTACTGCGGACGACGGAACGCTCATCGCCGCGGCGAAAACGGGGAAGATCGTCTTCGATCTGCCGTTTTCTTACCCGACGGTAGCGGAAGACGTCGCTTTTCAGACCCGTGCGGGACTGACCGCAAATGCGGATCCCTTGACCCCGACCGACTGCTATACCGTCCTTTCCTTTGACGAAAAAACCACGGCGTATTACGCCTTCAAAACGGTGACGAACAAGTTGGGCAACGCCGCGGACGGCAGCGATCTTGCGCTTTCCTACGAAGAGGTTGCTGCTGCTTTCGCTGCGGGTAAAATCACACTTGCAAACGGAGTATATACGTTTGATCCGTCGCTTTTCCTGACCGGAAAAACCTGCTATCTTGCGGGCGCGACGGGAAATATCAAACACGCCTGCGCGTTTGTGTTCCGCGATCTCGATCTCCCGAAAAACTACCTTTCGTTTGACGGACTGACCGTCGAATACGATTCTTCCGCGCCGGAAATTCTTTCGGCAAGCGGAAACTACACCGCCCCCGTTTCGGCGGAAAGTCTGACGCTTACGGTCACTCTGAAAAAGAACGGCACGGCATTCGCGACACTTGCGCTTCCGCTGCACGCGGTCAATCCCGCGGACGAAGCCTCGGTGCTTGCGGCAGGGAAGACGGCGATCCATGCCCTGATGCAAAAGACCCGGCAGACCCTGACCGTAAACGGAAGCGAAGTCAGCGGTTACGTCTTCAAACGCTCGGTGCAGTTCCCAAAAAAGTGGGAGATTTCGGGCGGCACCACAGTGACTTTTGCCTATGAAGCGTACGACGCTGCAACCGACACGGCAAGCGTCGTTGCCGACCGGTTTACCGACCTTTCCGCTTACGCGGCGCAGTTTGAACCGGTAGAAAGCGTCAAGCGGCTGAAAATCACCGTTTCCTGCGGCGCTTCTTCCGAAGTCCTCGTTTTCGACGATATTTACGCCAGCGACGCGGGACTGATCCGCACGCCGGCTTCCATCGCGCAGGATTTTATTTCACAGTACTATAAAGACACCATCTATCTGCAGATGATCGGGTGGTTTGACGGGAAGCCCACCGGATATTACGATTACGACCTGATCAAACCGACCGAAGACAATGCGGACTCCTCTATCCTCGGCATTAAATACGAACTGATCAACGACACCAACGGCATTTATAAACTCAATCTGACCACGGACGATAAGGGTTACGTTACCGCAAACGGAACGCTTTCCGTTGCCGATTTCGCAAGCAAAAACCCGCTCGACTACGTGGAATCAGTGCAGCTGAAATGTACGTTCAAATTTTCCTCTGGCGAGGAAGTCATTCTGGTCGGAATCAAGTGCGAACGGGAAGCCGGCGGCGATTCCCCTACCAACTTTTTGCCCTATTATACCTATTACGATCAGATGTTTTTTGCAACGACGGGCAACTATTCGGTGAAAACGTTCACCATGCCTTTTGCCTACCGGGACGAAGGTCCGTTCGTCGTCTACGACGCGGCGCTCGATTCCACGGACGAAAAGACCTTTAACCGTGTTCCCGGACTGACCGTTTCGCTCAGTTACGGCGGCAATAATATCAGTCTGCCTGCCGGTTATACCACCTGGATCGAAGCGTTTGCGGATACGAAAAATAAACCGATCAACCTTTCCGACCTCATTGCGGCGGGGGACGCGCGCTGGGTGTTTACGATAAATCCCGCCGAAATCGGAACAACAAATGTGGAATTCGAGATCTTGTACGGCTACGCCATGACCACGGGCAGCCTGTTTACTTCGTATACGTCCGCGGGGAAATACAAAACCACTTCGTTCACGCTCCCGGGGGTGTTGACTTCGGTAGAAATGCCGGACGGCAATTTTTATCAGTGGACGTACGAAGCGTTCAGCGGCGACACTTACGCTGCGGGGTCCGTCATTCTGACCGACTGGCTGAAGCAGAACGTCGCCCTCGATGTGACGAACGCAACTTACGGTTCGCTCCTGCAACAGGTGCAATCCTTCCAAGGGGCGGAATATCTCCTCGGTACCACGACGGTAAACCTCAGCAAGATGAATTTTTCCGCCAATTATGCGGAAGTGCTCGGGTATCTTACCCGGATGCCGCAGGTGGAAGAACTCAATCTGTCAAACTGCGGACTTTCTTCCGGCAGCACGACCGAAGCGCCCACCGATTCCGCGCTGGCGCTGCTGAAAAATCTTACCCGGCTTACGACGTTGCACCTGCACAATACCGTTGTGACCAGTACCACAACTCCGCCGAAAAATACGATTTATTCGTTTGAATTTTTACTGGATCTTTCTTCGCTTTCCAAAGTTTATGTTTACAACAATCTGGATTCTTCTTCGGTCGGCGGAATTTTCTACGGATCGAAAGGGCTGGTCAATCTGGAATACTTTGCGGAACTGACCTCTTCCGGCGTGTCGGTCTACAATGCGGCGGACGTTGCGAGCGGCTCGAGCGAAAATCCCACCCTGTACGAGGAAATGGAAGACGTCAACGATTATAAGTGTCTGAAAACGCTGGAGTATCAGAAAAAGATCAAGGCGGGCAGCGATATTTCCGCCGTTTATCAGTCTTTTTCCACCAACCGGTCGGACTATGCATTAAAGTCTTCTTATAGGGCGGGAAACACGACTTACACGGTTCTGAACACGTCCACGCTCGCGTTCGGCTACGACGGGGACAAGGCCACCGCGACCCGGTTTTATCTGCAATATACGATCCGGCTCCGGAATTACGGCACGCCGGTCACCGTGAAAGTGTATTTCGACGTCGTCCGTATTTGACGGGTCCCGGAGGAAAAGCAATACGAAGGCGGCGCCGCGATCGATTTTTCCGCCCAAAGCGGAAAACCAAACAAAACCTGCAAACCTGCACGCCCGTGCAATGATAGCGGGAAACAAAAATCTGCAAACCTGTACATTCAGGCAAACGAAAACCCGCACGCCAGCATAAAGCAAAATTCGTGCAAGCGAAAATCAAACGAAAACCCCGCACGCCCGTGCAAATCGAAAAAAGGAGGGAGCGCTATGAATCAGGACTTCAAACGTCTGCTGAAAAATAAACAAGTACTGAAAGCCGCGGCTTCCTGCCTTGTATTGCTGGTTCTGACCATCTCGGCGGCGGCGCTTCTGGGGGACAGAACGGCGGCGTGGTTCAGCAATAATAAAAACGTCAACGCAGGCGGCATGACCGTTTCCGTCGCGAACGAGCGCTACCGCTTTGACGACAGTTTTTCGGTCAAAGCCATGCTGAATAACGTGGAACTTGCAAGTACTACCTACAAGCGCTCAGGACTCGGTACCGATTTCTATCTGGTGGATGAAAACGGCGATTTCGTCAAGAACGGAGAGAACTATCAGCCGCCCTTTTTCGACTCCCTTTTCCCGGGGGAATATCTGGAATTTACTTTTCGCATTACCTGCACGGAAGGAATGAAAAACCGCGGCTATCGCATTTTGTTCCGCGACTTCGGCAAGGAAGCGGATACGCTGTTTACTACCGTAGCGGTGGGCGCCGCGCCCGCCGCAACGTACAGTGTGTTGGGAGTTTTCTGCGTAAAACAGGTGACGGACGAAACAACGGCAGGGGACGGCGCGTTTCTGACTTCTTACGAAAACGGCGCCGCTACTCCGGAAGAAGTGACCGTCCCGGATTTCGTCCTTGCCGCGGAAGGCGACTTTACGAATGCCGACGCGGACGGTTTCGTGACCGTCAAAATCCGGCTGACCGTCAACCTTTCGCAGTATACCAAACTGAGCGGAACGACTTCCAACCTGCTTTCCGAAAAAATTATCCGCATCGGCAGCGTTTATCTCGGACCAAAGGAGGAAGCAAATGGCTGAATTTTCTCCTCGGAACCGGGCGCAAAATTTAGCGCAAGGCAATCCTCAAAACGAGCCGCAAACGGAGTTGCGGGCGCAGGGTAATCCCAAAAAACAACCGCACACGGAGTTGCGGGTGCCAACCCAGTGCAATCAGTCGCCCGGGCGCAGAGCGATCAGAAAGATCGTCCTGCCTCTCGTTTCCTTGCTTATTGTTGCAATCGTGTCTGCCGCGGCGGTGTTTGCCTGGTTTTCGCCCGCGGATAACGCGAATGATTTTACTTTTCAGCTTGCAAAGATCAACTCGCTGGTCTATTTTTACAGCGGAATCGACAGTAGCCGCAACGGCGTGCCGGACCCCATGCCGGAGAAGGGAACCGCAGCCTATACTTCCGGCGATTTTACAAACGAGGAAAAGTATCCCAAGCGCTCCTATACCGAAACCCGCCACTTCGTTTACGAAGACAAGGCGGAAGCCAAGGCGACCGCTTTTACCACCGTTACTTTTACGAATACCTGGCAAAATTACGTCCCCACGCAGATTTATACCGCCAAACTGACTTTGGTCAATAAAAGCGACTCTTCCAATAAAATTTCCTTCCGTTTCGACACTTCCGCATTGACCGCGGAAGAAAAAACCGTGCTTTCCGCCATTGCCGTCCGCGTGGCGAAAGTAGGGGAAGACGGCACGCCGGACGTGGCTTCTGCCGACTGGTACTATTTTGCCGACGTATTGCAGGAAAACGCCGCAAGCACCGTCCTTGCGCCGCTCAGCGGCTATATATTAAACGGCGCCGACAGCGTAACGGGCAAAAACGAAGCCGAGATAGAAGAATCCCGCATCAAAAACTGCACGCGCGACTTCTGGCTGCAATTTACCATGCCGGCGTACGAAACGCTGAGTGGAAACGCAGCCTTTCAGTCCCTCGGTATGACTGAGGAAGTGTATCAGACATTGCAGGGCACCGCAAACTTAAAGCTTGCATTTTCGATTTATTTTGAAGTCGATACCGACATGTTCGGTTAAGCTTCCTGTCAGTCCGTACCCCGGCGGCGGAGTCCGGTTAAAAGGTGCGTGCCTTTTGATCGGCATGATCGCATGCCTCCGTATGACCGCTGTTTTTTCCGCTATTTACAAAAAACCGGACAATAACATACGGTTTTTTTCGGAAAAACCGAAAAAACAGGAAAATTCTGCCGAAAAAATATTGACAAACGCGACAAAAAGTATTACAATATCTGTGTAATTTAAAATCTATCTTGTCGGCAAAACCGTCGTGAGGCGGTGACGCAAAGCCAAGGGACTTAAATATTAAGTCAGCCCGGTTGCAATTCGGTACGCAAGTACCTTATTGCAACCTTTTTTTATGCCTTTTTACCGTGAGGAGGGTACAATGACCGAAAAAACAGAACAATACGTCAATCGGACGCTTTCCTCCGGCGTGGTCCCCGTCGACCTTGTGTCGCGCCCCGTTCGGGACTGTCAGTCCGGGGAAACGGTCGCGCTGATCACTTCGGCATATATCAACAGCATTGTGTACGGCGTCCTTTCGGAAGAGGAATTTTTTGCCGCTTCCGATATGTCGGAAACGGGCGTGAAATTTGCATTGCATTGTCTGAAAAAGGCGTTCCGCCTGCTGCATTCCGACCGGGCGAACGGCGCGTACGGTCCCGTAAAGTGGATTTCCGTGCGCTTCCCGTCCGGGATTTTGCTTTCGGGGACGCTGCAAAGCGACCTGCTTTCCGTAACGGGCGGGAAAAAGAGCGAGTTTGCGCCGCGTATCTGCCTGGTTTTCGGTGCGGAAGCGCTGCCGATCTTAGCAGGACAAAATCTCGCCCCGCTTTCGGTTATCCGTTCGCTGGGGTATAAAATCGGTTTTTCTGGCGTGACGGAGGAGAATTTCCCTGCCGCGCAGCTGTTCCGCCTTGCGCCCGACGTGCTTTTTACGGGGGAAGATTTTCTTTCCCTTTGGCGCACGAATGCGGAAGCCGCGCTTTCCTACCTGCGCTTTTTCAAAACTTTGGGCTGCGACGTCGTTGCGGAAGGGGACTTTACCGGACGGGAGGGAACGGAACTTGCCGCAAGCGATTGCTTCGGCTATGCGCCGCCGTTGCCGCCGTACGTTCCGCCCGCAGCCGTAACGGAAAACACGTCCCCGGAGCAGCCCGAAACGGCGGCTGCCGCCCCAGAAGTTCCGGGCGAACCGGTACTTTCTTCCGCCCCGGAAACGGCGGACAAACCGGAAAGAACTGCCACACGGGAAACGGCGGACAAACCGGAAGCAGAAGTAACGCCGGCGCAAGAGGTGGACTGATATGCGGCAGAGCAAGCACCCCTTTTCCGCACTTAACCGCAGTGCGGGCGAAATCAAACGCTACCGCGTATACCACCGGGTGATTCCGGTTGCGATCGGACTGATTGCGGCGCTTCTCGCGGTTATTTACGTCATCTCGTTGTTTTTTGAAAAATACGGCAGTTTTACCGTTTCGATCAAGGGCTACGGAGATCGTTCTTACGCGCTCGCCCTTTCCGAAAATCCCAACTTTACTACTTATACGTCAAGGCTCAATTCCAAAGCCGCCAAAGACGTAACGAATATCGACGGCAATTCCTTACCGGATAACCTCAACGACGTTAACGGAGAACACAACGGTTCCGACTATATCGCCTATACGTTTTATATGAAAAACACGGGGGAATCGGTCTGTGATTATTCCTATCGTCTGGTCATTTCCCGCATGACGGCGGGGATTGACGCCGCGGTGCGCGTCCGCCTTTACTACAATCCCGTTTTCTATAAAGCGGCGACGGGGAAATTCAATTACGACGGATCCTACGTCGATTATGCAAAGCCGAAAACGGGCGGAAACGGTTCGCCGGAGATCGATCCCGAAAATCGGGTGATGACAAACTTTACAAGCGTCAATACCGTGGTGGAAAGTCAGACAAACAATTTCGCTCCCGGCGATATCTGCAAAATCACCGTCGTCATCTGGATCGAAGGAAACGATCCCGATTGTACGGACGACTGTCTGGGCGGAGAGTTCAAAGTCGATATGATTATGGACGTTCTGGGTGGAAACGACGGCAATCCGGCGAACCCCTCTTCGGCGGGGCAGGAATAACCTCTGCCGGGCGCCCGTAAAGCGCCGCCTGCTATCGGGCAGAAACAAAAGTCCGTTCGCGGTATTACCCGCAAAACGCAAAAAGCGTTCGATCGGGGCTTTCGGCTATAACGATCTTGTTTCCCAATCCCCTAAACACCACACAAGGTCACAGGTTTTGCGGAACCCCGATCGGGCGTTTTATTAAAGCGCCGTGCGGAAAACTTCGGTAAACATATAAGACAAAAAATATATAAGGCAAGCGCAGCCGCGCTTTGCCGGATGATTTAATTTCGGTTATTTTTCCGATACAATCGGAAAGGTAAATAAACAAAAATTTTTTGTAAGGAGAAACCCAAAATGAAGAAATTCAGAAAACTCGTCCCTGCACTCTGCATGCTTCTCGTGTCTGCTGTGCTGATGGGCACCTCGACCTACGCCTGGTTCTCTATGAACAAGACGGTCACCGCTTCCGGTATGCAGGTTACTGCAAAATCCAACTCGACGTTCCTTTTAATCGGAAATGCTGATACGGTTGGAACCAACAAAACTGGTCTTACTGATACTGTTACTGCCGCAAAACAGGGCACCGCGACCGAGGTCTATCCCGCATTTTATGCAGCAGAAGCCGGCACATTCCCCGGAAAAGATTCGACTACTACCACTAAAGGAAAATGGTATACCGCAAAGAGCGATAATGCTGGACAGGTCGCCTCTAATATTACCGTTTCCGAAATTGAAACAGCTAAAGAAGGCGACTATTATATTGAATATAAAGTTTGGCTCACGCTTTCTAGCGATTCCGAAGATTATAAGGGTACCTTGAATCTTGCCTTTGCTCTCGAAAATATCGGCGCCACAACTGCGGATGCTGCTGTAGCAGCGGTTGTAACCGTTGGAAGCAATGCCGCGATTAAAATGAGTAATGCGACTGTTGCTGCAAACGCAGGTATTGCAACTGCCACGATTACTAACTTCGAGATTACCAAAACGAACGCAATTGAAGTTTCCGTAAAGGTCTATGTGGACGGAACTTCTACTAATGTGTACAGCAATTACATCAACACGGCTGGCAATACCATTTCTGGATCTGCAAAGATCACCTTCACGCTTTCTTAATTTAAGCTAAGGGTTGATTACAATGAAAATTGTCCCCGGGCGGAAATTCCGCCCGGGCAGACAAAGTATATTTGTTTTTATCAAAAAGTGCGGCAGTCAAAGGAAACGCAAAATCGTATTTCCATAAACTGCGCAGCAAATGATTTATTCCGATTGCCGCAGGCGACGGGGATCGTTTTCGGCAGAGATTCAGGCAAGGACAGCCTTGCAAAGGCACGGAAGGTAAAGACCGCAAAGTGCCGGTAAAAAGAAAGGGAACCGGGCAAACCGCCCGGTATGTGGTGTAAATTATGGAAACACAAAAAACAGCAAATAAGACCAAAAAGGTACTGGGCATTGTCCTCAACGTCATTCTTTGGGCGTTCGTCGTCTTTGCGGTCGTTGTGACGGTGATCGCCGTTTCCGCTTCTACCAACGCTAAAAAGGTGCCGACCGTGGGCGGGAAGTGCTATCTCAACGTATTGACCGACTCCATGGACGGAGAAAAACCCTGGTACGCCCCCGAAGACAAGCCTGCGGGCTTCAAATCCGGCACGCTCGTCATCGGGAAATATATTGCCGAAAAACCGGAAGCCATCGACCGCCTTGCGGTCGGCGACGTCATTTCCTTTGAATGGGACATCGACGGCGACGGCAAGAAAGAAATCAACACCCACCGTATTATCGATATCGAATACGACGCGGAAGGTAAGTTAATGTATGCCTATACGCGCGGCGACAATCTGGCGTCGGAGCCGGGCGAAAGTCTGGAATCCTTAAAGGCGCGCGGCGAAACCGTCCGCAGGGACGCGATCGTTGCCCTTTACACCGGCAAAAAGGTAAACGGACTGGGAAACGTCTTCAAATTCTTAGGCTCCAAAGCGGGCTTCGGCTGGTGCATTCTGCTCCCGCTCGGTCTGTTCTTCGTGTACGAACTGGTCGTGTTTATCTTCACGGTTCAGAAAGTCATGCGCGGCAACAAAAAAGTGATCACCGCGGAGGATGAAGAACTCATCAAGCAGAAAGCCATCGAGGAATATCTGCGCCGCCAAAGCGAAACCGCAAACGGCGAAAATAGCGCCGCTTCGGAATCCGCTCCCGAAAAGAGCGAAGACGACGACAAACACTAAAAACGAAATTTCTGCCGCGGCTTATCTTTCTGTTAAGCCCGGCATTTTCGGGAAATCTGCCGCCTTTGGCTTTTGCGGGGAACCGCAGGTTTTCCGTCCGGCTTTTCCCGGGAGTTGCTTTAGCGACTTTCGGCGCCCGGACGAAAACGGACACGGCAAAAGACGGCTTTCCCTATATTTACGCGGCGGCATGTTGCGTGGGCGCTGTATCACCGAGGCGGTGCGCCGCCACTTATGCGGCGTATGCTAGATGGCTGCCGTTATACGCGGCGGCATGCTGCCGCTTCTTACGCGGCGTGTGCTGCGCGGCTCGGACTGTGCCCGACTTTCGCGGTTTGCCGCCATTTTTGTATTTCCCGGGGGAAACCCGGAACTCTTGAGGAATTGCCGATGAACGCTTTTTTATACGGGTTTCTGACCTGGTTCAAACTGTTTTTCAGTCATATGTTAAACGGGATTCTGATGATCGGAAAGGGGATCGTTTACGGAATCGCGAATATTTTCGATTTCCCGTACTATTTCAAACTCTGGTCGGACGAAAAAGTCAATTTCGGCGCCATGGACTGGATCTTATCCATTCTCGCGTTTATTCTCGCGTTCGCCATCTGGGCGGGGCTGATCTTTCTGCTGGTTCTGGGGATCCGCAAATTCGTGCGCTTCCGCAAGACCCTGATCGGGAACGAGGATTTGCTGGAAGAAATTTCCGATCTGCACCGCGACGTTCTGCGCCTGACGCAGGAAAAAGAACGCATCATGCAACTCAAAGTCACGCAGGCGGGACTTTCGTACGAGCAGATGAAGCGCATGTTTGAAGACGAGTTTAAGGAAGTCGAAAACGCGCTGGACGGCATGGAAGCGGCGGAAAAGGAAAAAGATACCCGCTTTGCCCGTCTTACCACGGTAGACGAAAAATACGTTTATTACAATCCGCCGAAGTA
Organism: uncultured Clostridia bacterium; assembly: GCA_934272745.1. GTDB lineage: Bacteria > Bacillota > Clostridia > Christensenellales > Borkfalkiaceae > SIG402. The sequence continues at coordinate 37,386 of CAKQSI010000005.1, forward strand.
CGAAACCGACCTTTCGCTCGCAGCCCTTTGCGACGACCTGCACAATTTTGCCTGCTACAATAACAAACTTTATTATGATATCAAAACCATCCGCCTGATGTTTGCGGGGCTTGCCACCACAAAACTCATCGTATTGCAGGGTATTTCCGGTACCGGTAAAACTTCGTTGCCGTACGTTATGGGTAAGTATTTTGAAAACGACGCAACCATCGCTTCGGTGCAGCCTTCCTGGCGCGACCGCAACGAACTGTTCGGCTACTTCAACGAATTCACCAAAAAGTTCAACGAAACCGAAGTGCTGCGCCGCATTTACGAGTCGGGGTATAACGACGACATCAACGTAATCATTCTGGACGAAATGAACATCGCCCGCGTGGAATACTACTTTGCGGAAATGCTTTCCGTCCTCGAAATGCCCGATCCCAAAGAATGGAAGATCGAACTGGTGCCGTCCTCGTGGGAAAGCGATCCCAAGCGCCTTACGGGCGGCAATCTTCAAATTCCGCAGAACGTCTGGTACATCGGTACCATCAACAACGACGACTCCACGTTCTCGGTTTCCGATAAGGTGTACGACCGTGCGTTTGTCATCAATCTGGACAGCAAGGGGATTCCGTTTGAAGCCCCCGCGACCGAAGCCAAGCGCATTTCCTATTCTTACGTGGAAGAAATGTATCGCAAAGCCGTGGAAAAAGCCCCAGTTTCGGACGAAGTTCTGCAAAAAATTGCCGATCTCGATCTGTACGTCATCGAAAAATTCCGCGTAGCGTTCGGTAACCGTATCATGAAGCAGTTAAAAATCTTCGTTCCGGTTTACGTCGCCTGCGGCGGAACCGAAACCGAAGCGCTCGACTACATGCTGGCGACCAAAGTATTCCGCAAGTTTGAAAGTCTGAATCTTTCGCTGATCCGCGATGAAATCCGCGGACTGATCGCCTACCTCGATCAACTGTTCGGCAAAGGCGAAATGAAAGAATGTATCGATTACCTGAAACGCCTGCAAAAAACCTACTAACGTCAGGGGATAACCTATGTTTCATTCCGATCCCACAACCGAAAATAAAGGTGCGGCGGAAGAGAAAGAAAACGCGTTCGGCTGGATTGACAAACTTCGTTACGAAAAATCTTTCGCGGCGAAGCTGGCGCTTTCCGATAACTTCGTTAAAAACGCGTACGCCGTTCTCACCACCGACCTGCTTTCGTACGAAAAAGTAAAAACTTCCGTCCATTGGTCGGGGGTTACTTTTTCCGTGGGCAGAATCCGCGCGGCGTCGATCGCTTTCAGCGGCAAAACGCTGTGTTTGTATCTGGCGCTTTCGCCCGGAGAATTTGCGGACGGAAAATATAAAGTCACCGACGCGTCTTCGGTCAGAAAGCGCGAAAAAACGCCGGCGCTCCTTAAAATCCGCAGCGACGGCGCGCTTCGTCACGCCGAAAAACTGATCGCGGCGCTGGCTGCGGCGCTGGAATTAAAGCCGCGCGCCGTTTTAAGTGAGCCGGTCACAGCCAAAAGCTTTCCCGCGGACAGTTTCGGAAACCTTCTGGCGCGCGGACTGATTCGCCTCGTCCGCACGGGAAAACGCGGCGAACCCCAAACAGAACCCGCAGAAACCTCGCAGGCCCTCCTGCAAACTTCCGCCTTTCAGGAAACGGAGATCGAATCCGAACCTTTTCCAAAAGAAGATTTTTCGGACGACATTTACGGCGATACGGTAAAGACGTCGGAAGGGCTCCTTTCCCGCTACCGCCTGTTCGGCGAAATTTTAGAGCATATGGCGCAAGGCGCGGCAACCGCAAAACTTTCCAAAAAAGTGTTGCTCCGCTCCATTGACGAAATCTGGGTAAACGCCGTGGAAGAAGTACTTCCCGCGCTGGATACCTTAATTCGTCGCCCGACCGGTTTTATTGCCGAAACCGAAGAAGTTCTGCCCATCGAGTTAACTAAAAAAATCACGGGGCGCTCGGTACAACACTTAGCGCGCCATTCCGATTATATTTCCACCACCGACGACGGCGAACTGATGCCGACCAAGATCCTCAACGTCTTCCGCGAGGATTCGCTTTTAACTTACGAAAACAAATTTCTGAACACCCTGCTCGACCGGCTGTACGTTTTCGTCGATCGCAGGTACCGCGTGGGGAAGGACTTCGGCGCGGACGAAACCTCCACCGAACTGACCTTTTCGGACGTCTTTCTGCACGGAGATTATACTTGCAAAGTGGGACTGAACGTCGAAATTTCCAAGAAAATCGACGAAAATACGGAGGCGCCGCACGCCATTCCGGACAGTCCGTTGTTCCGCCGCGTGGAAAAACTGCACGGCATCGTTTCCGCCTATAAGCAGTCCGATTTCGCCAAAAAAATGGGCACGGCGTACATTCACCCGCCCGTCATGCGTACCAACGCGATTCTGAAAAATAAATATTTCCGTCAATGCCTCGCCCTTTGGGAGTTTATCGAAAGCTACGACGACGCCGGTTACGGCATCACGGTAGAGGAGCATGCGGAAAACCTGACCGAAGGGCATCTCCGCAGGATTTACGGCGGGCTTGCCGTGCAATATCTCGTCTTCCGCCACGACGTGACGGGGGACTTCGACGAAGAAAAAACGCTGGCTTCGTACCTGTTTCCGACCATCGATCCGCGCATTGTGACCGACAAGTCGGAACTCTCGCGCGAGTCGTTCGACCGGTCGTTTAAAGATGCCGATTCCGCAGAGGAAGAAGATATCCTTTTTGCCATGGAGGTTGCGCTTCTTGCGGACGAAACATGGGAAAAACGCGCCGAGGAAGAGGAGCGGCAAAAAGCGCTCGAAAAAGCGGCGGAAGAAGAACGGGAAGAGGAATTCCCCGAGGAAGACCTTGCGGAAGAGGACGAAGAAGCGGAGATCGCTGCGGAAACCGTCGGAGAGGCAGGCTTCGGCTTTGCCGCATATCGCAGGACGTTCCTTGCCAATCTGTCCCTTTCGTCGGAAGAAACCAAGGCGCGGTTCGTCGCGCTCGGCAATCATCTTTTGGGGTATCGTGGCGTGAAATACCGCATCAGCAAGCGTTTTTGCACCTTCAATCGAGGAAGAGATCGCCTTTTGCAGGTGGAAGTGCGCGGAAACGTATTAAAACTTTATTTTGCTCTGGAGGCGGCGACCGCCGACCCCAAATATCACCTGCGGGACGTTTCCGCCGTCAGATCGCACGAAAAGACGCCGGCGCAGTTCCGCGAAAAAAGCCGCCGCGGGGAAGTTTACGCAGCCGACTTAGTGCGGCTTCTTGCCGAAAAATTCGGACTGAAAGCGCGTAAAACGCCGGGAGAAGAACTTTCCGTGCTTGACTATCCCTACCGCACGGTGGAAGAACTTGTAGCGCTCGGGCTCATCACGCCGGTCGCTGCAAGAAACGCGCCGGCAAATCCGGAAATTTCCGCCGCGCTTTCGGAAGAAATCCGGACTCTTGCGGGCGAAAAGCAAACGAGCGTTTCTTCTCCCGCGCGGGAAAGCGGCGCCGCTGCAGCCGATAGAATTCCGACCGGAGTTCTCGCTCCCGAAGTGGAAGCGCTGCGCGCCCCCGTGGACAAAACGCGGGAGGAAGCGTACGATTCCTCTTCTTCCGCGCCCCTTTCCGCAGCGGAAAGCACGGCAGGTAAAGAAGAAATGCAAAAAGCCGGCGAAGAAACGGTCAAAGCGATCGCTCTGGAGCGCGCCGAAAAGCAGCGCGAAGAGCAAAAACAGAAAAGACTGGCAGAAGAAGAACAACGCGCCAAGGAAGAAGATTTTCCCGAAATCGTCTTCCGCGTGGACGCCGATTATACGAACCCCGAAAACGCAGGGCTGGACGATACCAGCGGTTTCTTAACCTTTGAAAAAGAGATCGCCGCCGGCGGAATGAACGCCGCAAGGAAAAAAGAGGACGACGAAGTCCACGATTTTATCCGCACGGTGTTCAGCAAACGCACCAAGAAAAACCGTAAAAAATAATGGCAGAAAATCGTAAATCGTTGAAAAGTAAAATCGCGACTGCGGCGCTCGTCGCCGTCGGCGTTGTGTGTCTCGCGGCGTTTCTGTCCTGTACCGTGTTCCGGAAAAATAAGGACAGACCGGCTTTTTTGTTCGGACACGCGTACCTGTACGTCGAAACGGGCAGTATGGAAAGCACCATTCCTTCCCGCAGTTATATTCTCGTTAAAAAAGCGGGGAAGACCGCGCCGAAAATCGGCGACGTTATCGTCTTTATCTGTCACGATCCCACGCTTCCCGTATACGGGAAAATGGTAACCCACCGCGTGGTGGACGTCACGCCGGAGGGGGAATACGTCACCAAAGGGGATAACCCTTTAAGCAGTATCGATAAAACCACAGTAAAAAGCGAAGACGTCGTGGCGTTTTACGTCCGTAGCAGCAAAATCCTGACTTTTTTCGGCAGGCTGTTCTCGTCGAAAGCGGGGCTGTTTATTATCATCGGCATGTTCGCGTTTGCGGTCGTCTTCGTCTATCTGCCCGACATCATCAAAAGCATGACCGAAGAAAAGTCCGCCGAAGAGGAAAAGGAAGCGGCACTTCGGGCGCGGATCGAAGAAGAGGTTCGCCGGCTGGAAAAAGAGGGCGCGCTTTCAAAACCGGACGGCGATTCCGGCGGAAACCCGGACGGAGAAAGTCCGGAGGATTTTTCCTCCCCGGCAAAAGAGCGGGAAATCGCAGATTTCACCGAGCCGCAAGAAGATAAATCCGCACAATCCGAAGCGGCGCCGCAGGGTAAAAAACCGGCGCAAGCCGTCCGCAAGACCGCAGAAAATCAAAACCGTAACGCAAAATAAGCGTTTTCGTAGCGTAAATACGGATCGACGTTGCACGGTTTGCATGAAAACGTAAGCAAAGGACAAAACGCAAGTAATCGCCCATGAAGAATTTTTTTCGCAAACACGGTAAAGAAATCACGCTTGCCGTCATCATTATCGTAGCGGTCACGCTGTTTGGCAACGTACTGCTGCTTGGGAAAGAATACGCGTCCGGCGTAAACGAGCAGGGTACGGAGCGTGCCGAACTGTATGTGGAGGAACAAAAACAGGGGTTTATTTCGCAGACCGAGGCGCTTTCTTCCGCGGCGCAGGCGTTTGCGGTCAAGATTTCCCTTTGCGAAAACGAAACCGAACTTTCCGCCCTGTTTGCCCGCGCAAAAATCATGTTCGGTACGGAAAACGAAAACTATCGCGACGGCGCTTACTTAAAAGACGGCGTGTTGTATAACCTCAGCGGACTACGGGTGGACGGCTATCCCGAACTGACCTCGCTTTCCTCTGCGGAAGGCGTGGCGTTTTCCAGAATGTTTCAATACGAAAACTCGCTGATGTCCATCGCCGCTTCCGCGCCGGCGTCCAGCCCGTTCGTCGATCGCGTAATTCTGATCTACGACCGCGCGGCGTTGACGTTCGACACTTTTTCCGGCGTTGCGGATTCCAATGCGCCCGATTGTTTGCTGAAGTCGGCGTTTTCCCTCCTCATAAAGCACGACGGCAGAATTATCGACCGGTACGAAACCGACAGCAGCCCCGTGGAAATTGGTGCGGAACCCGTCCAAAACGGCGTATTTAACCGCATTTTTCTGGAAAAGAGCATTTACGACGCCGCGGTAAGCGCCGTCAGCAACGATACCGACGGCACGTTTACCGTGCGGATCAACGAAGAAACGTACGTCGTAAGAATCGCGAGTTTCGGCAAAAACTACGGCGGATTGCAACTTGTGTCGCTTTTTGCGGCAAGCGACGTCTGCGGCGCCGCTTACGAAAACGTGCAGGTCATTCAAAGCACGCTGCTCGTCAGCTTCCTTCTGGTCATTATCGTCTGCGCGGTGCTTATCGGCAATATCGTACAGATCCGCCGCACGATATATCATCTCGCCATGGAAGACCCCAAACTCAAGTGCGCCACGGCGTTGAAATTCGAGCGGGACATGAGCGATATTCTGGGGCGGAACAAAGTCACGCCGTTTTCGGTCGTCATCGCAAGGATCAACAACTTCAGTTATATTGCGGAGCGCTTCGGAGAAGAGGCGTCCGGAGACCTGTTGGAATACGCCAAAAAGGTGTATAACGGGAGCCTTTACATCGACGAAACCTTTGCTTATGCCGCGGGCGGAGACTTTTTGCTGCTGCTCCACGCCAAAAACCGCGAAATGCTGCTTTCCAGATTAAAGTCGATTTATCAGCGCGTGTCGAAGTTCCACGGATTGAACGATCCCGAGTATCAGATCAATCTGTCGTTCAATATTTACGAGGTGGATCGAAACTCGTCGCATTCTTGCCGCAATATGATCGAAAAAGCGCGTATGGTGCGCAACATGGCGCCTGCCGTCGGCTTGGTTTCGTACAACTTCTACAGCGATTTCATGCAGGGCGGTTACGCCGCAAAGGCGGAAATCGAGGGCAGAATGGAAAGCGCCCTCAAAAACAGCGAATTTCACTTATTTTATCAACCGAAATACAATCTCAAGGAGCACCGCATCGACGGCAGCGAAATCCTTGTCCGGTGGTTTGATCCCAAGATTCAGGCATACCGCAAGCCGGCGGAATTTTTGCCGGTTTTCGAGGAAAACGGCTTTATCAGCGAACTCGACCGCTTCGTATTCTTCAAAGCGTGCGAAAACCTTGCGACGCGGATCGGGGAGCGCGAAACCGTTTATCCCATCTCGGTCAACGTTTCGCGCGTGACGGCGATCCGTCCGGACTTTGTGGAATATTACAAGCGGATCAAAAACAAATTCGGCATCAAAGACGGATTTCTGACGCTGGAATTTACCGAAAGTTTCGCTTACGAAAATTACGAGCACCTTTCGGAAATGATTACCGAACTGCACAAAGCCGGCTTCCTTTGCTCGCTGGACGACTTCGGTACGGGCTATTCTTCCTATAATATCCTGAAAATTCTGGACATGGACGAGATCAAACTGGATAAATTCTTCATCGAAAAGGGCAGTTCCATCGAGCGCGACGGTCTGATTCTGGAAAGCGTCATCGAAACCGTTCGCCGACTCGGAATCAAAGTCACGCAGGAAGGGGTGGAAACCAAAGAGGATTTCGATCGGTTGACCGTCCTCGGCTGCGACGTGATTCAGGGCTACTATTTCGCAAAACCGATGAAGTATACCGACTACAGAAAGTTTGTCGAGGCAAACTTCCGCGTCGGCGCTCCGCAGGCGGAAACTGTCGGATAATCGAATAATTTGCAGCAGATTGCCGGAAAATGATTGCTATTTTCCGGCAATCTGCTATAATAGATAAAAGGGTCGGAATAGTTCCGTAAAACAATGAGAATTGAACGGTTTCGACGCATCCTGTTCTGTAAAATTCAGACCAAAAGAGGACGTAATGGAAGAAGGTATCGTAAAAGTAACGAAAGCGCGCGCGGACGAAATGATTGAGGATCTGGAACTGGTTTTCGACTGCGTTCGTCTGTTTTCGGAAGAGGACGTACAAAAACACGTCGTCAGGGACGGGCAGATCGAAAGTTGTTGCTATTCCTTTCGGGGGAAAAACGTCCCTTGCGGCAACTGCGTTACGGTAACGGCGCTTAAAACGAATTCCACGCGATCCAAGTTCGAATTCAACGATAACTTTATCTGCCACGTTACGGCAAAATATATCGAGATCGACGGTAAGCCTTACGTTCTGGAACTTATCAAAAAAATGGACGACGACATGCTGTCCAATGAACGCAGCCGCGACGAGATTTTGTCCAGACTGGACGGTTATTACGATAAATTGTATCGCGACGTTTTAACCGGCGTGTACAACCGCCGCTTTTACGAAGAACAGATCAGATACCGCCGGATGAATTGCGGAGTCGCGATGCTGGATCTGGACGATTTTAAGGTTTATAACGACCTGCAAGGTCATAAAATGGGGGACGAAATCCTGATTGCGGTCGCAAAAACCATTAAAAAGACGGTCGGAAAGCAAGATACCGTCATCCGTTACGGCGGGGACGAATTCCTGCTCGTCATGCCCGAAATTTCGGAAACCGAATTTCTCTGCGTCCTGCAGGACGTAAGAAACAAAGTCGCATCTATCAACCTGCCGCTTTATAACGGCGCGCCCCTTACGGTCAGTATCGGCGGCGTGATCAACCGCGACGGTACGGTGGAAGAAGCGGTCGCCGTAGCCGACCGCCGCATGTACCGCGCAAAGAGCAAGAAAAACGCCATCGCTACGGAAGAGAATGATTTTGCCCTGCGCGACAGCGGCAGATCCATGATTCTGATCGTGGACGATTCCGAACTCAACCGCAACATTTTAACTTCCATTCTCGAAGACGACTTTGACGTGATCGAGGCTTCCTGCGGGGAGGAGTGTATCGACCTTCTCCGCCGCTACGGCACGGAAATTTCCTGCGTGCTGCTCGATATCATGATGCCCGGCATCGACGGCTTCGGCGTGCTCGATTATATGTCCGAAAACCACCTTTTAGACGACGTTCCCGTCATCACCATCACGGGCGACGAATCCGAAACCACCGTCCGAAAGGCTTACGAAATGGGCGTTTCGGACTTTATCAATCGTCCGTTCGACGCAAAAGTGGTTTATCGCCGCGTGTTCAACACGGTAAAACTCTATGCAAAACAGCGCCGGCTCCTTTCCATCGTCACCCGGCAGATGGCGGAAAACGAAAAAAACAGCCGCCTTCTGGTGGATATTTTGAGTCAGATCGTCGAATTCCGCAACGGCGAAAGCGGCGCTCACGTTTTACATATTCACAAGTTGACGCAGATTTTGCTGGAACAGGTCGTCCGGATGACCGACGCTTATCAGCTGAAATATCCCGACATTGCGCTGATTTCCATGGCGTCGTCCCTGCACGACATCGGCAAGATCGCCATCGACGACAAAATTTTAAACAAGCCCGGCAAACTGACCAAGGAAGAATTCGATATCGTCAAAACGCATACCACCGTCGGCGCGGACATTCTGGACGGTCTTGCCGTTTACCGGGACGAACCGCTGATCCGTTACGCGCGGGCGATCTGCCGCTGGCACCACGAACGGTACGACGGTTCCGGGTATCCGGACGGACTGAAGGGGGAGGAAATTCCCATCGCCGCGCAGGCGGTTTCGGTCGCAGACGTGTACGACGCGCTGGTCAGCGCGCGCGTATATAAAAAAGCCTATCCGCACGACGTGGCGATCGGCATGATCCGCCGGGGCGAATGCGGCGCGTTCAATCCGCTCTTATTAAAGGCGTTGGACGCGGTTGCGGATAAATTCCGCCGGGCAACCGAAGAATCTTACGGCGAAGCCGAAGGGGAGAACGATCACGAATGAAAAAACGCTGTTTTGGCGCGTTGATAACGATGTTCTGCGTGCTGTTTCTTGCGACCGGGAGTCTTTCCGGCTGTGCGAAAAAGGATCCGGGCGCGGAAGAAAACCTTCCCGTCCTTAAAATCGGCAGCGACGAATATCCGCCTTATTTTTATATTGACGAATACGGCAAATTCAACGGAATCGATGTGGAACTTGCCACCGAAGTCTGCCGCAGGATCGGCTATCGTGCAGAGTTTTTGAAAATCGACTGGGCGCGAAAAGACGGGTATCTGAAAGAGAACGCCGTGGACTGCCTTTGGGGCAGTTTTTCCATGACCGGCAGGGAAGATGCCTATCTTTGGTCTGGCCCCTACCTCAAAAGCCGCCAGGTCGTGGTGGTAAAGAACGACAGCGATATTCTGACCTTGTCGGATCTTGCCGGCAAATGCGTCGGCGTACAGACGACCACAAAACCGGACGAAATCTTTTCTTCCGGCGCATATAATTTAAAAGAATTATATTGTCTGCCGAAGGTTGAGGACGTTTTCGCCGCGTTAAGAAAAGGGTACGTGAACGCGGTGGCGGGACACGAAATGGCATTAAAGGAATATATCCGCCAGACAGGCAATTCCGGCAGATATCGAGTTTTGGACGAAGCGCTGGTGGAAGTGCAGCTCGGCGTTGCGTTTTATAAGGAAGGAGATGCGGCGCTTTCCTCCAAAGTGACGGCGGCGCTCCTTGCAATGGAGCAGGACGGTTTCACCGCCGGCATTGCGCGTAAATACGGCATGGATTTCAAGGTGACGGAGGTGAGCGGTCGTGTTGTCTGAATTCGATCAACGGTCAAAACGACTGAACGTTCTGTTGTCTGTCGTCTGCGTCGTGATCGGGATTTTGCTGTTTTTCAGTATCTATTTTGCAGAAACCCGCGTTTGTACCAAAAACGCGCGCAGCCGCGCCGATTCGGTGGCGCATTACGTCGAAAGTCAGTGTTTGACGTATGATTCGGTTTCGGCGGAAGAAGAGGTAAAAAGTCTGATCCGCGTGACCGATCTTACGCAGGAAGTGCGGCGCAGTTTCTTTTCCGTTCCATCGAGAAGTGCGGCAGATTTTGACAGCGAACTGGTCGATTATCTCGAAAACACGCGTCTGACCGGAATTCTGGTTACCGACGACCGGTCGGGAGAAACCCGTTCGTATTTCAGCGACGGAGAAGCGCACCCCGATATGCCGGCTGCGCTTGCAGATTACGCTAATCGGTTCGGCGAAGAAAAAACGCAGTACAATAAGTCTTACAGCGAGCGCATTGTTACAGGCGACAGATGCGTCGATTATGCCGTCGTCGCAAGAAAAGACGCTCCCGGACTGCTGCTTTGTTTCCTTTGCCAAAAAACGAGCGACGTCGTGGGAACGAGACTGTCCGTACAGACGCTTCTGAACGGCTATTCGTTTACCGGAGGCGGGATCACAGTCGTTACCGACGGGATCAACGTTCTCGGTTCCAACGATACGGAACTGAACGATATGCTTGTTTCCGACCGCGCGCTGATTTTAAAAACGAGGAAAGCGGAAACTTTCGATTCGTTGATCACGATAGAAGAAGAGGGTTCCCGCTATTTCGCCTTCCGTATTAAAAGCAAAAACTATTTCATTTACGTGTTCAATCCTTATAAGGAAGTATTTAAGGACCGGACGATCTTTCTTTCGTATGCGATGGTGGTTTACTGCCTGTTCTGGCTTGTGCTGTTGGTCGTGAAATCGCGGATGACGCGTGTGAAAGACGAAGAGCGCCACCGGCAGGATGAGGAATATCGCAAAAATATGGAACGGCTGGCAGACGAAGCCATTCGCGCCAATAACGTAAAAGCCGATTTTTTGCGGCGGATGAGCCATGATATCCGCACGCCCATCAACGGTATCCGCGGTATTCTGGATATTGCGGATTATTACGCCGACGACCTCGGAAAGCAACAGGAATGTCGCGACAAAGTGCGCAAATCCTCCGGTTATCTTTTGGAACTGGTCAACGACGTTCTCGATATGAGCAAGATGGATTATGCCGAACTGCAGCAGAGAATCGAACCGTACAATATTTCCTCCGTCCTTTCGGACGTGGAAACCATCGTAAAACCGCAGGCTGCGGAACGCGGCGTCACCGTTTCTTTCTTCAAAAACATTCGTCATCCGGAAGTCGTCGGCAGCCCCGTGCTTTTCAAGCGGATGCTGATGAATCTTGTCACCAACGCGATCAAATACAACAAAGAAAACGGTTCGGTTGTCGTTGATTGCGCCGAAACCGGATTTGACGGTAAAAAAGCTTCGTTTGTCCTGAAAGTGAAAGATACCGGCATCGGTATGAGCGAAGAATTTCAGAAAAAAATGTACGAGCCCTTTGCGCAGGAAGACAACACCTGTAAAAGTTCGTTCGAGGGAACGGGACTGGGGCTTGCCATCGTCAAAAAGATTACCGACGCCACAGGCGCAAAGATCGAATGTCAAAGCGCGCAAGGCGAGGGGACGACCTTTACGGTGACCTTGCGCCTGCCGGCAGCCGAAAGTCCGGCAGATGAAAATATTGCGCCGGCGGGGGCGAAATCGCTTGCGGGGCAGAAAATTCTGCTGGCAGAAGATAACGAACTGAACGCCGAGATTACAAAATTCGTGCTGGAAATCGACGGAGCGCTCGTCACCGTCTGTAAAAACGGTCGGGACGCCGTAGATACGTTTGCTTCTTCCGCCCCGGGCGAATACGCCGCCATTTTAATGGACGTCATGATGCCGATTATGGACGGCTTGCAGGCGACGCGGGCGATCCGCGCGCTCCCAAGGCCGGACGCGAAAACCGTTCCCGTCATCGCCATGACGGCGAACGCCTATCAGGATGACGTGATCCGTGCCAAAGAGGTGGGCATGAACGAACACCTCGCCAAGCCCGTGGATTCCAAAAAATTAGCAGAAACCGTCTTGCAATTAATCGTCAGGAAAGGAGAATAAAATGACCGTAAAAGAATGTTATGAGAAAGTGGGTGCAAACTATGCGGACGTTTTAAAACGTCTGGGTTCCGAACAGATGGTAACCCGTTTCGCGCTGAAGTTTCTGACCGATCCCACCTTCGGGGAACTGGTTGCCGCGTATGATAAGAAAGACGCGGAATCCGCATTCCGCGCGGCACACACCTTAAAAGGGATTTGCTCCACGCTGGGATTTACCGGCTTGTTTCAGGCGTCTTACGACCTGACCGAAAAACTCCGCGGCAGAGATTTTGCCGGGACGGAAGAGGATTACGCTCTGGTTTCCGCCCGATATGAAGAACTGACCTCCGCGCTGAAACTTGCGGATCGGTAAGTTTGATCATTTCATAAAACCGAACGATAAAAAAACTCGTTATTGCGGGCGGCGCCAGACGGCGCCGCCCGCAATTTTTGACTCATCGGCAAGAATTTGCCCGCATAAGCACGTTTCTGCCCGCAAATGCAAAAAATGCCCGTAAAGACGGCGTTTTTCGCAATAAATTTTAAAAAGAGTCTTGACGAACGGTACTTTTGGTTTTATAATATTTCATAGATTATGGCAGAGAATGCGCTTCCGCCGGCATATGGCACGAAAGTGCTTTCTTTGCAACAGGTGAAAGCCGAAAAATAAAAGGCAGGGGAAAGTTATGAAAGAGGTCTATCAACCGTTGTTCACTCCCTGGAAGATCGGCAATGTGGAAATCAAAAACCGCATCGTCATGACTTCCATGGGCGGCACTTCCATCTTCGGGTGGATGGAACCCAATCATTTCGACGAAGAAGCGGCAAAGTTCTTACTGGAACGCGCAAAAAACAACGTCGGTCTGATTTTGCCCGGCATTGCGCCCATTCGCGACATTCTGTTCGGAAAATGGCTGTATCAGGGCAAGGGAAAATTCAAAAAACTCAAAGAATTTATGGACGAATTCCATAAAACGGGCGCGAAAATGTTCGTCCAGCTGACGGCAGGCTTCGGCAGATCGCTCGCCATCAACGACCTGATGGTAAAAGCGATCAAAAACAAAGCGCTCGGTACGCTTTTAAAACCCGTATTAAACGTCAGTTACCTCACGGCAAGCGCCAGCGCCACGCCCAACCGCTGGGACGATAGCTGCATTTCCCGTCCTCTCACGATCAAAGAAATCCGCCAGATGATCGACGCCTTTGCCAAAACCTCGCTGCTTTTGAAAGAAGCGGGGGTAGACGGCGTAGAAATTCACGCCGTACACGAAGGATACCTGCTCGATCAGTTTACGATGAAATATACCAACCTCCGCACGGACGAATACGGCGGCTCGTTTGAAAACCGTTACCGTTTCCCCTGCGAGATCGTCAAAGCGATCAAGGAAACCTGCGGCAAGGACTTCCCGGTTTCGCTCCGGTACTCGGTTCTTTCCAAAACCAAAGGCTTCGGCAAGGGGGCGATCCCCGGCGAAACGTATACCGAAGTGGGCAGAGATATGGAAGAAAGCGAGCGCGCAGCAAAATATCTGCAGGACGCGGGCTACGATATGCTGAACTGCGACAACGGCACTTACGACGCCTGGTACTGGGCGCATCCCGCGCCGTATATGCCCGAAAACTGCAACCTTTCGGACGTGGAACACATCAAAAAATTCGTGACCATTCCCGTAGTCGCCGCGGGCAGAATGGATCCCGCCGTGGGTGCGGAAGCGGTCAGGGAAGGAAAGATCGACGGCGTGGGTATCGCGCGGCAGTTCCTGACCGACCCCTGCTGGGTGACCAAACTCATGAACGGGGAAGAAGAGGATATCCGTCCCTGTATCTGTTGCCACAACGCCTGCTTCAATATGGCGCATTACAACGGCGTAGCGAACGATCAGACTCTTTCGGACAACGCGGGCATGGCGCGCTGCGCTTTGAATCCCGAAACCATGCAGTCCAAAAAGTATAAGATCGTCCGCACGAAATCGCCCAAAAACGTGGCGGTTATCGGCGGCGGCATCGGCGGTATGGAAGCGGCGCGCGTCCTGACCCTCCGCGGACATAACGTGACCGTTTACGAAAAGACCAACAGCCTGGGCGGCGTATTCGTCGCGGCGGCGGCGCCTTCGTTCAAGGAAAAGGATCGCGATCTTTTGAAATGGTACGAAAAGCAGATGAAAGATCTCGGCGTCGAGATCCGCTTCAATACCGAAGTCAAGAACACGGACGCGCTCGGCGCGGACGCGGTCATCGTCGCAACCGGCTCCACGCCCCGCAGACTTCCCGTCAAGGGCGCGGAAAAGGGCGTCGAAGCCGTGGAATACCTGACCGGCAAAAAAGAGGTCGGGGACAAAGTTATCGTCGTCGGCGGCGGGCTTTCCGGCTGCGAAATCGCGCTCGACCTCTTTAATAAAGGCAAAACGCCGGTCATCGTGGAAATGAAAAACGACCTCGTCGCGCAAAAGGGCGTCTGCCTTGCAAACTCTTCGTTCCTTCGCGACTTCTTCAGTTACCACAACGTGGAAGTGCATTTAAATACCAAGTTGAAAGAGATTACCGACGGCGGTATTCTGGCGGAAGAAGCGGACGGAAAGACCATCGCCATCGAAGGCGATTCGGTCATTATTTCCGCAGGATATCTGCCCGCACCCGCGCTTCCCAAAAATTCCAACGTCTATTACGTCGGGGACTGCGATAAAGTGGGCAATCTCCGCACGGTCGTCTGGCGCGCGTGGGACGTCGCCATGAAAATTTAAGGAGGAAAGGATATGGAACTGACCAAAGAACAACAGGAGATCCTGTCCGGCAGTCAGGGCGAAGTCATGGCAAAGATCATGAAAACGCTGGTCATGTACGGCGAAACTTTCGGCGCGACAAAAATGGTACCCGTCACTTCCAAATACGGGCATATCGTCACCAGTTTCGGCGTGATCGTGATCGAGGGCGTTTTCAAAATGATGGACGAACTGGTAGCCGCCGGCGTCGTCAGCAAACAGAAGTTTTCCGCCGATCCCAGACCGTGCGATAAAAACGTACCCAAAAATCTGTTACAGGACATCGTTTTCAAAGTTATGTACGGTCCGCAGAGCCGGTACGAAGCGCAGCTGGAAAAAATCGGATTACTCAGAAAAGACGCGTTTACCTGCGCATGCTATATGGACGAAGTGGGCAATAAGCCTAAGAAAGGGGAGATCCTTTCCTGGGCGGAAAGCAGCGCCGTCAACTACGCGAACTCGGTGCTCGGCGCTCGCTGCAACCGCAATTCGGGCATCATCGAAATGTTCGGCTCCATCGTGGGCTACGTGCCGTATTTCGGGCTTCTGACCGACGAAGGCAGAAAAGCCGACTGGATCGTCGAAATCAGAACGACTAAAAAGCCGGAAGCGCAACTTTTAGGTTCCGCCATCGGTATGAAAGTGCTGGAAGACGTGCCGTATATTAAAGGTCTTGACAAATATCTCGGCACCGAACTCAATAAAGAAGCCTGCGCGTATTTAAAAGATTTCGGCGCGGCGACGGCATCCAACGGTTCCGTCGGGCTGTATCACGTCGAAAATCTGACGCCGGAAGCGGTAGAATCGGGCGAAAAACTCGTAAAACCGGGCGCAAAAACTTACGCTATCGACGACGCCGAGCTGGAACGCGTCAAGGCAAGTTATCCCGTCATGTGGAAGAATAAAGACGCCAAGCCCAAGCTTTGCTTTATGGGCTGCCCGCATATGACCTTAGCGCAGCTTACGGACTGGACGGAAAAGATTTCGGAAACGCTGAAGCAAAAAGGCAGAAAGAAAGTCGCCATCAAGACGGTGTTTACTTCCGCCCCCGGCGTGATCGAAGAATTCAAAAAGACGCCGCATTACGAAACGCTGCAAAAAACGGGCGTCGTGCTTTCCTATATCTGCCCGCTGATGTACATGAATAACCCCATGTGTGCCAAAATGCCCGTCATTACCAACTCCAACAAGCTCCGCACCTATACTTCGGCGCGCTATTATACCGACGCGGAGATTCTCGATAAAATCACGGGAGGGAAGAGATAATGGAAAAAGTTTTTCAGGGCAGAGTGGTCGTTCCCGGCAGCGTAACGCTGAAGGCGCTCGTAACGCGAGAAGGGTTCAATACGCTCGCTTCCTATAAAAATTGCAAGGAAGGCAAAAATATCTGCACCGATCAGAATAACCGCGACCTGTACGGAAAATCCACCGTAGGCGTTGCGCTGTGCCTGCCGCAGACTATCGGGTCTACCACGGGCGGTATGGTGCTGTTCAATTCCGCGGTCATCGGCTGCAATCCCGGCGCGTTGCTTTTCTCCAAACCCATCGATTCGCTGGCGGCGGCGGGGGCTATCCTTGCTTCGGTCTGGACGCCCAACAATATCCCGACGGTGGACGGACTGGGGGAAGAGTTCCTTTCCTTCGTTAAAGACGGCATGACCGTCGAAATCGGCGAAAACGGAAAAGTTACCGTCCGGGACTGAGTTTTTTTATTGAAACTTTTTATTTTACGGGGCGCCTTTGGCGCCCCGCAGGTTTTGTTCGGAATTCCGCGCGCAGCGCGAAAGGGATTCGCTTTACGGGGCGCCAAAGGCGCCCCGTATTTTTATAAATTACGAACGACGTGATTTTTTGCCGTATATTTTATTTATGCGCAAGCGGGGGCGGAAGAAACTTCCGCCCCCGCTGCTATAGAAGCACTTTGCGCCTTGCAAAAGATATAAAAAGACGTCTTTTCCCTAAAAACAGTCCCTTATCCCACAAGGTTTGTAATTCAGAGAAAAAATTCTCTCCGCACGCAAAAAAAGAGGACGAATAGTTGAAAATTTTCCTTGCATGGCGCAGGAAAATCTGGTATACTGTATACTGAGGAAGTTTAATCGCATATGCTTATGCGATCCGATATAAAAGCCGACAATTTTCGGTAAAAGCGAAAAAAGAAATCATAGCGACGAGGAATGGAATCCTTGAAACGCTTTCCATATAAAGGAGGACGGAACTTGAACAATTTACGAAAAAAACTCAAAGAATCGCTGATCTCCGTTCTTCCCATCACGGTAATCGTGCTGATTCTGAACTTTGCGGTTTCGCCTATGCCGAAAAACAATTTGGGCGCGTTCCTTTTGGGGGCGTTGTTTCTCGTTCTCGGCATGGGGCTGTATTCCATCGGTACCGAAGTCGCGATCGAACCCATCGGCAATCACATCGGTTCCAAAATCACGAAAACCAAAAAACTTTCGGTCATTCTGCCGGTCTGCCTTTTAATCGGTATCATCGTCACCATTGCGGAACCCGACCTTACCGTGCTTGCCGAACAGGTTTCCACCATCCCCAGCCGCGTGCTGATTTACACGATCGCGTTCGGGGTAGGGGCGTTTTTAGTGCTTGCGGTTCTCCGAATCGCGCTCAAAGTGCCGCTGCGGTACATATTGATTGTTTTATACGGAATTCTCTTTTTCCTTGCGGCGTTCGTTGATAAGGAATTCATTCCTCTCGCGTTCGACTCTGGCGGGGTCACGACCGGTCCCATCACCGTGCCGTTTATCATGGCGCTCGGCATCGGTATTTCCGCAGTGCTCGGCGGCAACAACTCGCAGGACAGCAGCTTCGGCATCATCGGTATCTGTTCGGTAGGTCCGATCATTGCCGTACTGCTTTTGGGTCTTTTCTATCACCCGGAAGGGTCTGCGGAGATCGCCGCCATGAGCGATTACGCTTCCTTTTCCGCGGTGCTCGGCGCATTCGGCAAGGGAATGCTCGGCTCCTTGAAAGAAGTATCTCTCGCGCTGTTTCCCATTCTCGCGTTTTTCCTGTTATTCCAGATCTTCTTTTTAAAACTTCCGAAAAAAGAACTCTGCCGTATTCTCTTCGGCGTGCTTTACACGCTCGTCGGATTGACGATCTTTCTGACGGGAGCATACGTCGGCTTTATGTCTGCCGGTTCCTACATCGGCGGCGCGATTGCGGTAAAGAACGCTTATTTACTGATCCCGGTCGGCATGGTCGTCGGCGCGTTTATCGTCATGGCAGAACCCGCCGTACACGTCCTCAACAATCAGGTAGAAGAGATCACCGGCGGCACTATCAAAAAAAGCACGATGATGATCGTGCTTGCATGCGCCATCGCGGTGGCGATCGGGCTTGCCATGCTGCGGGTCGTGACTGGCATTTCCATCTGGTACGTCATTCTGCCGGGGTACGGCATCGCGCTTTTACTGTCGTTTTTCGTCCCGAAAATTTTTACGGCGATCGCGTTCGACTCGGGCGGGGTAGCTTCCGGACCTATGACAACGACTTTCCTTTTGCCGCTTGCGCTGGGAGCGGCGAACGCCATACCGGGCGCCAACCTCTTAACCGACGCGTTCGGTATCGTCGCCACCGTCGCCATGACGCCGCTCGTCGCCATTCAGGTGCTGGGGCTGATCTACAAACTGCGCGTCGACGCGGAAAACCGCCGCGTTTCGCACCGTTTCCGCGCGCTTTTGCAGGAGGAGGGCGACGAAATCATCGATTACGCCGAACTGGAAAAAGCGCCTTCGGCGGAACTTCCCGCTTCCGCTCCTGCGGAAAAAAAGCGCCCGCTTGCTTCTATCATTAAAAGGAGGAAAGGGGAATGATCGACAGATTAAAACTTTTAATGGTCATTACCGACCGGCAAAAAGCGGATAAAATCGTTTCCAGCATCAAACAGCGCGGCGCCAATTACGAGCATATTCTGCTCGGCAAAGGCACGGCGCCCACCGACCTCTTATCCGTTTTGGGGCTTGGCACAAGCGAAAAAGCCATCGTCACCGCAACGGTAAAAGAGGACGGGGTAGAACCCGTTTACGAAGTATTGCGCACCAATTTCCATTTTGACAAGCCCGGGCAGGGAATCGCGTTTACCATACCGCTTTCCGCGGTAGGCGGCAGAGTTTCGCAGTGCATTCTTTCGGGCAACTGGAACGTGGAGGAGAAAAAATGAAAGAACACGAACTGATCATCAGTATTTTCAACCGCGGCTATTCGGACACGGTAATGGACGCCGCCAAAAAGGCGGGCGCCCGCGGCGGCACGGTATTAAACGCGCGCGGCACCGGCTCCCACGAAGTGGAAAAATTCTTCGGTATCACCATTCAGCCCGAAAAGGAAATGGTGCTGATTCTGGTCGATAAAGAGCTTCGGAACGCCGTCATGCAGGCGATCGTCAAAGCCGCGGGGCTGAACTCGGCAGGGCAGGGAATTTCGTTCTCGCTGCCCGTCAGCGACGTTTTGGGCTTATCGCAGGTAAAAGCGATCGAGGAAGAAGAGGCGCTTTCCGACCCCGAATAAGACCTTTCGGCGGGTCTCGGGAGTATAGACCATACGGGTGGTATCGAGAGGCTAAGACCTTTTTGTCGATTTTAAATGTTAAGCGGCTATATACGAGGCGAATCCCTATATACAAGGGAAGATATCGTTTATCGTACATTGCAAAAGCACGATATAAAGGCGGGCGCCCGCGGAAAACTTCCGCGGGCGCCCGCCTTATTTCTTGCCTTATTCTTGCCGTTTTTCGTTTTGTCGCCTGTTTCCGGAAGCACCTTTTCTTCGACCGGCAAAATAACCGGTTTTTCAAAAAACGGCGCCTTTCCCGCTTTACCAACACTTTACAAAACCATTACCAAAACCTGCTAACAACCTTTAAAAAAAAGCGGTATACTGCAGTCGACAAAGAAAAAGGAGATCAAAACAATGAAAAAAATACTGATTGCCATCGTATCCGCGCTGCTTTGCGTAGGACTGACCGCGACCTTTGCTGGTTGCGGAAAAACCAACACCGTTACGGTTACGGGATCCTCTTCGGTTTCCCCGGTCATGAAAGAACTTGCCGCCGCTTATGAAAAATCGCATTCGGGCGTCCGCATCGTGGTCACCACCAGCGATTCTTCCGCGGGTATCACCGACACGCAGGAAGGCAAAAACGACTTCGGTATGGCTTCCAGAGCCTTGAAATCGGGCGAAACGGGCGTCAAATCCGTTAAAATCTGCGATGACGGCGTGGTTCTGGTCGTCAACAAAAACGAAACGCTGACAAACGTCACTTCGGACGAAGTTTACAAACTTTACAAAGACGGCACGGCGATCGGTTCGATCACCAAAGCCATTTCGAGAGAGGACGGCTCCGGCACCCGCGACGCGTTCGACGGACTTATTAAGGGTGCGGACGGCAAAAAGCTTTCTTCCGTCACCGCATTCTCTTCCGCGGTAAGTATTCAGAATTCTACCGGTAACGTAAAAACCGAAGTCGCTTCTACCATGGCAACCGTAGGTTACATCTCGATGGGCGCGCTGGACGACACCGTAAAGGCGCTGACCTTTAACGGGGTAGAAGGGAGCGCGGCAAACGTCAAAAACGGCACCTACACGCTCGCCAGACCGTTCAACGTCATCGTAAAAGAAGGAGCCGATCTTTCCAAAGAAGCGCAGGCCTTCCTCGACTTCATCTTAAGCGAAGAAGGGCAGACCATCGTATCGAAAAACTACATCCGCCTGTAAGCGCCGCAAGGGTGCGGAACCCTTACAGCCTCTCTTTCCGGGGATTCCCCAAAGGCTTCCCCGAAAGGAAGAACGGATGAAACGCGCCTTCCCCGGGGCGAATTAAAAGAACCGCCCCGGGGAAAGCGATAAAGCCGCAGAGGGAATGTTCCCCTGCGGGGACATCGGGAAAAATAATAATGACAGATATCACAGTCAAAGAAAACAGAAATACCGAACGAAAGAAAGAGGGCGCCGCAAAAGGGTTGTTCCTCGTTTCTGCCGTTTTTTCGGTTGCGGCGGTGTTTGCCATCGTCTTTTATATCTTGCTCGCAAGTTTCCCGGCGTTCCGGGAGATCGGCGTATTCCATTTCTTGTTCGGCAAAACCTGGGCGCCGCTCAAGGAATATCTCGCCGTGTCCGACCGCTTCGGCATTCTGCCGATGATCGTCGGCTCGCTGTCGGTTACGTTCGGCGCAGTGCTGCTCGGCGGAACGCTGGGCATCTTTTCGGCGATTTTTTTAAGCTATTTTTGTCCTAAAAAATTAAAGGATGTCTTTTCGGAAATCATCAATCTGCTTTCCGGGATCCCCTCCATCATTTACGGCTTTTTCGGAATCGTCGTTTTAGTACCGCTCTTGATCAAAATTTCCCCTAACGGGAACGGCAAGGGCATTCTTGCAAGTTCGCTCATTCTGGGAATAATGATTCTGCCGACGGTTGCGGGGATTGCGAAAAACGCCATCGAAGCCGTGCCCAAGAGTTATTTCGAAGGCGCGCTTGCCCTCGGCAGCACCAAAGAACAGGCGGTATTCAAAGTCATTCTTCCCGCGGCGCGGTCGGGAATCGTTTCCGGACTGATCCTCGGCGTTGGCAGAGCGATCGGCGAAACCATGGCGGTCATGATGGTTGCCGGCAATACGGCGGCTTTCCCGCACGGGCTGTTCGACAACCTTCGCACGCTGACCACCAACGTCGTTATGGAAATGGCGTATTCCGAGGGGTTGCACCGGCAGGCGCTGATTGCAACCGCCTTCGTGCTTCTGGTATTCGTCCTCATTTTAAACTTTCTTTTGGGACTGATCAAAACCGAAAAGAAACCTTCCGGTAAGGAACCGAAAACCAGGCGGCTGCACCCGGAAAAAACTGCAGACTCT
The DNA here is from genome assembly GCA_934272745.1 of uncultured Clostridia bacterium. Lineage (GTDB taxonomy): Bacteria > Bacillota > Clostridia > Christensenellales > Borkfalkiaceae > SIG402. Next base: position 59,273 of record CAKQSI010000005.1, read on the forward strand.
GCTGAGGCGAAAACCGATTCGGGGGCAAACGCGACGGCGCCTGCCCGCAAAGAACGCCTTACGGAGACGGTCACCCCGCGCCAACGCGTGGTTTTCAAAAAGACCGGCGGGGTGCAGGCGGCGATGAAATACGCTTCCGCCGCAATTTCGGTTCTTGTCAGTTTGTCGCTGGCGCTTCTGGTCTGCTTTATCCTGATCAAAGGCGTGCCGAATATCACGGCGGACTTTTTGTTCGGCGCGTCCGGCAACGAAAAAATGACGCTGGCGCCGGCGTTTGTTTCGACGGGCATTTTAATTCTCATCGCGCTCGTCATTGCGCTTCCCATCGGGATCGGCGCCGCTATTTACCTCGTGGAATATGCCAAAAAGGGAAGTAAACTCGTGCGGGTCATCCGCCTGTTCACCGATACTCTGGCGGGCATTCCCAGCATCGTCTTCGGCTTGTTCGGCATGATCTTTTTCGGCGGGGTGCTGCATCTTGGGTACAGTTTACTTTCGGGCGGGCTGACGCTGGTGCTGATTATTCTTCCCACCATCGTCCGTTCCACCGAAGAAAGTCTGCTTGCCGTGCCCGATTCCTTACGGGAGGGCAGTCTGGCGCTCGGCGCAAGCAAGGTGGGGACAATCTTCCGCGTAGTGTTGCCTTCCGCCATCAGCGGCATTATGACGGCGATTATTCTGAGCGTGGGCAGAATCGTGGGCGAATCCGCAGCGCTTATCTACACCGCCGGCGCCGTGCCGTATATGCCGACGGGAATTACCGAACAGGGCAGTTCGTTTGCGGTCATGATGTGGATGTTTGCGGGGGAAGGGCTTTACCTCGATCAGGCGTACGCCACGGCTTCGGTTCTCCTAGTGTTTGTGGCTGTGCTGAACCTTTTAGCCCGGTTCACCGAAAAGAAATTAAAGAAAGGAAAAACGGTATGAAATCTATCACCGAACAAAAAAAGCAGGTTATGTTCGATTTCGAGCGGGAAAAGGTCGTCGAAGTAAAAGATCTCGACCTTTATTACGGCGAATTCAAAGCGCTGAAAAAGGTTTCCGTAACCATGCAGAAAAACCAAATCACCGCGTTTATCGGACCGTCCGGCTGCGGGAAGTCCACGCTCCTTAAAACGCTCAACCGCATGAACGACCTCGTCGAAGGGTGCCGCGTGGACGGCAAGGTGCTGATCGGCGGCGTGGATATTTACGCCGATAAACCCGACCTGTCGCTGCTCCGTAAAGAAGTCGGCATGGTGTTCCAGAAACCCAATCCGTTTCCCATGAGCGTCTACGACAACGTGGCGTACGGACCGCGCACGTTCGGCATCAAGAAAAAGGACGCGTTGGACGAGATTGTGGAGCGTTCCTTAAAGCAAGCCGCCATGTGGGACGAACTGAAGGGCAGACTGAATAAATCGGCTTTGGGACTTTCCGGCGGGCAGCAGCAGCGCCTCTGCATCGCGCGGGCGCTTGCGGTAGAACCCAAAATTCTTTTGATGGACGAACCGACTTCCGCGCTCGATCCCATTTCTACCGGCAAGATCGAAGAACTGGCGGAAGAGATCAAAAAAGACGTCACCATCGTCATCGTCACGCACAACATGCAGCAGGCGACGCGTATCGCGGACAAAACGGCGTTCTTTCTTCTGGGCGAACTGGTGGAATTCGGCGACACCGAAACTATTTTCTCCACGCCGCAGGATAAACGGACGGAAAATTACATTACGGGAAGATTCGGCTAAGCCGGAACGGGCAAAGCCGTATTTTGCGGTTTTTTATATATTCGCACCGCAAAAACACTTTTCCTTTTGAAATCATTGAAAAATAAGGAGAAATGAAGTATAATGTCGCTGAGAAACAAATACGAAACCGAACTGGGGTTGGTGTTCGGCAAACTGGTTGATATGTGCCGCGCTGCGGAACGGGCGATCGACGCTTCGGTCAAAGCTTTTCTTTCGCGCGATAAGGAAGCCGCGAAAAAGGTCATGGAAAACGACCGTGCGATCGACCTGAAAGAACGGGAGATCGAACAGGACTGCTTAAAAATCCTGCTGATGGAACACCCCGTGGCGGGCGACTTCCGCGACGTTTCGGCGGCGCTGAAAGTCATCACCGATCTGGAACGTATCGGCGATCAGGCTGCCGATATCTCGGAAATCGCGCTAAGATTGGAAGACGAACTCTTTTCGTTCGTTCCGGAAGCCATCGAAAGCATGGCTTCTGCCGTCACCGCCATGGTAAAAGACGGCGTGGACAGTTATATCAACAAGGACTACGCTTTGGCGCGCGATCTCGACCGGCGCGACGATCGGGTGGACAACTTGTTTATCAAAGTGAAAGACGAACTCATCGCCACCGTCAAAAGCCACCCGGACGCCGCGGAAGAAGTCGTGATGTATCTCATGATCGCAAAGTACCTGGAGCGCATCGGCGACCATGCCGTCAATATCGGCGAATGGGCGGAATACGCCCTGACCGGAGTCCACAGCAACGAAGAAATCAAACAGTAATTTCTTCCGCGCGACGGAAAACGGAGCAAAACCGCCCGAAAAAGGGCAGATTCCGGCTTTTGCCGCAGACCGAAGCGGTTCGGCAACGCCCAAAAATAAAACGTAAAGGAGAGAGCCATGCAAAAACAACTGATCTACGCCGTAGACGACGAAGCGTCCATCCGCGAAATTTATGAATGCGCGTTAAGCACCGGCGGCTATAACGTCCGCACCTTTGCAACGGGGGCGGAACTGTTTCAGGGCGTAAAGGAGCAGGTTCCCGACCTTTTTATTCTGGACGTTATGCTGGACGGTATGGACGGGTTCGAGATTTTGAAAACCCTCAGGCAAATGCCGCAGACAGCGGAAGTTCCCGCCATTATGGTTTCCGCCAAAGGCGGGGAAACCGATAAAGTCAAAGGATTGAATCTCGGCGCAGACGATTATCTCGCAAAGCCGTTCGGGGTCATGGAACTTCTGGCACGGATCGGGGCAAGGCTGAGAAAAACCGCGGCAAAACCCGCCGAAATCACCTATAAAGACCTCGTTCTTTCGGACGAAAAACATACGATCGCGTTAAACGGCGCGCCGCTCGATCTCACCGTAAAAGAATATGATCTTTTGAAACTGTTTTTGAAAAACGTCGGCACGGTTCTTCGCCGGGACGACATTTTAGACGCCGTATGGGGCGAAAATTACGGAGAAACGCGCACGCTCGACATGCACGTGGCTTCCTTAAGAAAGGCGATTGCCGGTTCTTCCGCCGAAATTGCCACCGTCCGCGGCGTCGGGTATACGCTGAAATAAGGAAACGAACATGAAAAGAAAACTCATTCTTTTTAATACGCTCATCGTAACGCTGGCGCTGGTACTCTCTTCTTGCCTCGGCATTATGGTCACGAAAAGCAATCACTACACCGAAGTAAAGGAAAACGTGAAAGAAATCACTTCGGCATACGCCGGCAACTACATTTCCGCCGGACAGACGGCAAAGACCGCTGCGGCGGGATACCGCGTCACCGTCGTCGGCAGCGACGGAATGGTACTGTCGGACAGCGAAACGACCGATCTCGCTTCTATGGGCAACCATATGAACCGTGCGGAAATTCTCGCCGCGCTCGATGGAAAACCCGCAACTTTCGTCCGTTTTAGCGATACGCTGAAAAAGGATATGGTATATTATGCCGAAAAAGTCGATCTTCCGGACGGGGATTACGTCTTTATCCGCGTCGCAAAGGCGGTGGACAGCGTCAACGGCTTCGTGCTGCAACTCATTCCGCTCACCGTCGTCATTCTGCTCGGCGCGGTGCTCGTTTCCTTTATTTTGAGTCTGATTGCGGCAAATTCCCTCGTCAAACCGTTAAAAGACGTGGGGGACAGCCTGAAAGCGGTGGCAAACGGCACTTACCGTTCCACCATTCCCGCTTCCGGCGACGCAGACGTTGACGAGGTTCTTTCCGAACTGAACGAAATCGGAGATAAACTGCAGACTTCGCTTACGGAAGCCAAAGAGGGGCGCGACCGCCTGCATTACGTCATCGAAAACGTTTCGGACGGCATCGTGGTCTTGCAGCAGACGGGCAAAATTTCGCTGATCAACCACAGCGCGGAGGAAGCGTTCGGCATTGCTTCTCCCGTCGGGCGGGAATACACGCTGCTTTCGGACGACGCGGCGTATATCGGCGGCGTTTCCGCCGTCTTGTCCGGCAAAAAACAGGCGAAATTCGACCTGACTTTGCGCGAACGCTGCTACGCCGTCACCGCCAAAGCCCCGGAAGAAGGGGTGGTTATCCTCGTCCTTTCAGACGTCACCGCCGAACGGCAGAGCGAAAAAATCCGCAGCGAATTTTTCGCCAACGCCTCGCACGAATTGAAAACGCCGTTGACCGCCGTGAAAGGGTTCAACGACATCATTCGTATGACGACGGCGGACGAAAAGATCCGTTCCTATTCCGAAAAGATCGATAAGGAAACCGACCGCGTAGTCAAACTGATCGGCGATATGCTGGATCTTTCCCGGCTCGAAACGGTGACTGCGGACGCAAAAGAACCGGTAGACGTTTCTAAAGTCGCGGGCGAGATCAAAGAAAGCCTTGCGCCGCTCGCGGAAAAGAAAGGGGTTTCGGTTTCCGTATCCGGCAATTGCACGGTCTTTGCCGAAAAAGAACACGTCACCGAACTTGTCAAAAACCTGCTGGAAAACGCCGTTCGTTATAACGAAGCGGGCGGGAAAGCCGAAGTCATCCTTTCGGAAACGGCGGAACAGTCGATCATTGCGGTCAAGGACAACGGTATCGGCATTGCCAAGGAAGATCAGGGACGGCTGTTTGAACGCTTCTATCGCGTCAACAAATCCCGTTCCAGAGAAACGGGCGGAACCGGGCTGGGACTTGCCATCGTCAAGCACATTGCGGAGCGTTACGGGGCAGAACTCCGGCTGACTTCCACCCCCGGCGCGGGTACCACGGTTACGGTCGCGTTCCCGAAAGTTGCCGAAGAAAAGTAAAGACGATATATATAGCCGAAGTGCGGCTGCCATTGCCAAATAGAATGCGGCAGCCCGATTGCCAAAGACAGCACAAAAATTTTAAATACGGCAAAAGACGAATAAAGAAATTAAGCGAAGCAAAAAAGACAAAGAAACAGGGAAATTAAAATAAGGCGGCGCGGAACCCGAAAACCCGGGTTCCGCGCCGCTTTTTAAGATGTAGTTTCCTATGCTATTTGTTTCTGGGTGGGAGTTCTAAAGGAATCTCTTTTGCTTTATTTGATTCTATGTCAAACGAATAGCAAAACACTCGGACGAATCCACAGAAATACTTTGCCCTGCAATAGCATTTGACCATATGATCCGCCTTACAAAATCGTTTCGTTACAATCCGTCCCGCAAAATCCTTCCGCAGTTTCGCTCCGTACCGCCGGAGATAGCGTTATCTCGCCAGCAGGTCGCAGACCTTCTTGGTATAGGCTGCAATATCGTCCACGGCAAGCCCTTCGGTCAGGCGCGCCTGCGCGTACAACACCTCGGCAAGTTCGTTAAACGCTGTCTTGTCTTCTTCCGCGTCGTAGGCTTTCAACTTTTCAAAAACCTTATGATCGGCGTTGACTTCCAGCACCTTGGTGGCGGAAATCTTTTTATCCGAAACGTCGGGCATGGCGTTCAGCGTCTTTTCCATGCCGATGGAAATGTCGCCCGTGCTGGTCAGGCAAACGGGGTAGTCCTTCAGTCTGTGGGTAAAGCGCACGTCGTTTACGGCGTCTTTCAGCGCCTCTTTCACGCGGGAAGCAAGCGCGGTTTCCTCCTCGGACATCGTTTCTTCGCCAAGGCCGACGTCTTCGCTCGTGACCGAACGGAATTCTTTTTCTTCATAGGTGCGCAGAATCTTCACCGCAAATTCGTCCACGTCGTCCGTAAACAGCAGTACGTCGAAGCCGCTTTCCAGCACCTTACCCGCCGCAGGGAGGGCTTTTACCGCTTCCGCCGTCTTGCCGGGGCAGTAGTAGATATACTTCTGTTCGTCCGTCATGGCGTCGCGGTATTCCTTTAAGGTGACGTATTTATTTTCCTTTACGCTCTTAAACAAAAGCAGGTCTTTCAGCGTTTCGGCATGCATGCCGAAGTCCTGATATACGCCGTATTTCAGTTGCAAACCGAAGGTGTCGAAAAACTTTTCGTACGTTTCCCGATCGTTTTTCAGCATGGAAGCCAGTTCGTTTCTGATCTTCTTTTCGATATTCTGCGCGATGGCTTTCAGGTCGCGGCTTTCGTGAATGCTTTCTCTCGAAACGTTCAGTTTCAGTTCGCAGTCCACAACGCCCTTTACAAACCCGAAATAGTCGGGGAGGAGTTCCTCGCAGCGGTCGGTAATCAGCACGCCGTTGGTGTACAGTTTCAACCCTTTTTCGTAGGATTTGGAATAGTAGTTATAGGGCAGGTTGGAGGGGATAAACAGCAGCGCGCGGTAATCCACGGCGCCTTCCGCTGCGGTCTGAATGACTTTCAGCGGGTGATAGTCGTAGAAGTTTTCTTCGTAAAAACGGTCGTATTCCTCCTGCGTGATCTCCGCTTTGTTCTTTTTCCAAAGGGGAACCATACTGTTTAATGTGGTCAGTTCGTCGAACGCAACCTCTTTTCCGTCCTCGGTCTTATAATTTTTGCATATCATGCGAATAGGGTAGCGGATGTAGTCCGAATACTTCTTGACCAGTTCGCGCAGGGTGTATTCTTCGAGGAAACGATCATAATTTTCGCCGTCGGCGTTCTGTTTCAGGGTCAGCGTGATCTCCGTCCCGTAGGAATCTTTTTCCGCGGGGGTAATCGTGTAACCTTCTTCGCCGGTACTTTCCCAAAGGTACGCCTTGTCCGCGCCGTAGGCTTTGGAAAGAACGGACACCTTGTCCGCCACCATAAACGCGGAGTAGAACCCTACGCCGAACTGTCCGATAATATTGATGTCCGAACCGGGGGCAACCGTTTCGTTTGCGGCGGATTCTTTCTGCTCGCCGGCTGTTTTGTCGGCTTCCGCCGCGTTTTCCGTACCGATATTTTCAGTGCTTTCCGCTCCGGCGTTTTCTCCGTTTTCCGCGCCTGCGGAAGCAGAATTTACGGTATCGTTCTTCGCGCTTGCCGCTTTATATTGATTTTTGAACTGTTCGGAACCGCTTCTTGCAATGGTGCCGAGGTTGTCTTCCAGTTCTTTTTCGGTCATGCCGATGCCGTTGTCCGAAATTTTCAGCGTACGCGCGTCCTTGTCTGCGGCAAGATCGATATGGAAATCGTTTCTCGTCAATCCGCCGATATTGTCGGTCAGGCTTTTATAATACAGTTTATCGATTGCGTCGCTGCAGTTGCTGATCAGTTCGCGCAAAAAGACTTCTTTATGCGTGTAGATCGAATTGATCATCATATCCAAAACTTTTTTGGACTCCGCTTTGAATTGTTTCATATATTTTGCCTCCAGATTTTCGTTCTTATTTTTTTGCCGTTAGTACTGTACCAACCGTTAGCACTACACCAATTTAAGTGTTAGCACTCTTGCTGTTAGTCTGCCAGTATTATAGTTCCGCATTTTTTACTTGTCAAGCGTTTTTACGGAAAATAAAAAATTTTTCGGGAGGGGTGGGCGCAACGCCGTACGTAGGAATCGTAGATGCGTTTATGAAACTTATGCGGAAAGAACTATAGCAAAATTACAACGAAACGGAAAAGATTCTCTCTGCGTTTTAAAACCTCTTTCTGTCATTGCATACGCTACTATCCGTCGCCACGATATCCGTTTCGTCGCCACGATATCCGTTTCGTCGCCACGATATCCGTTTCGTTACCACAATATCCGTAAGGGGAGTGATTTTTCTATGGATTCTGTTTTGCCGTCGTTACCATTATATAACTTCCCGTTTCTCCTTAACTTCCTGTTTCTCCTTAAATTCCTGCTTCTCCTTTTTTGAATGGGCTTTGCGTCGGCTTTTCTTAGCGGAGTCAGCCAAATCGCTATATTGCTCCTCTGCACCGGCGGTTTTAATGGATAATAGGGGACGGTTCAATTTTTTTGGAAAATTTTCTGCTGCTCTGCCGGACAAAAGTTCGTCAAAACCCCTTATTTTCAATATTATGCGTGACATAATACAATATATAGTTGTTATTTCAAACATAATACACGCCATATTGTGCTGTCAATCAACGAAGAAAACCACGAAAACGATAGATTTGTGCGCCGGAGAAGGTGACCAGACCTCGCCCCTCTAATGAAAATTTCATAAAGGCGGCGGGCAGGTTGACATAATACCGCAACAAAGCCGGATACCTTGTCGGGATAGTTTTGGACAAATAGTTGTCAAGGCGCCGTAAAATTGCAAGGCTCGCAGAGAAAGAATCCTTTAATCTATAAAAACAATCGCCGGACGCGCATAGTCATCGGGCGCACGACGAAAAACAACTTCGCATTTCGGAATGAGGCACGGACATACCGCCGCCGGGGAGAGGCGGCACCAAACGAATGGTGAGAAATGACGATTTCCCCTCGTTGCGGGGGCGAGTAGCGAACATACTGCGGTAAGTCGGGTTAGTTTGCAAAATTCATCGCCGGAAACACAGCGAAAGATTATAGTTTCAACCTATAAAAATAAATTGCAAAACCTTGCGGAATATGGTATAATGCGCATATACTGAAAGAATATGATTGTCGCGCGCGACGCGCGCAAACCCATACGAATAAAACGACTGCATAGCGGCGCCTACTGCCATTCGTTTTGTTTCACGGGGAACCTTTTCACTATTTTTCCGCAACAAATCAAAAAGGAACACGGTTCCGTTTCGCAGCGTCACAATACGGAGCGGCGATTGCAGAAAATTGCCCTGATTCAGAATCGTTCGCAGGTCAACCCAAAAGCCTTAAAGCCGTTATGAGCCACACCGCCGCTTTAAAACCGCCGCTTTAAAATTAAAAGTACCAAAGCCATTCAGATTGCCAAAAATATAAACCATATTGACGTTTCGGACTAAACCGCCGCACCGCCGTCGTAAGCACAAACGCCATAAAAACCGTAAACCGGAAACTGCCAACCGCCAAAAGGAGAGGGCTATGCATGCGAAAAGCAGCGACAATTTCATCACGCAAAAGCCGAAGCCCGACCTGAAAATCCCGGTCGTTCTTTCCTTTACGGCGGCGTTTCTTGCGATTGCGGTCGCCGCACTTTCTTCGGCGGTTCTCAAAGTCAGGCGGTCGGACGAAATCACCCTTCTGCCCGGCATGGTTTCGGTTTACGTTTACGGCGGAACCGAAAACGAGGGCGTTCTTCTCGCAAAAAACGAAAAAGTCAAACTTTCCGCACTTTTACAGGAAAACGGAATCACGCTTGCGGACGACTATTGCCGCGTTCATTCCATTGACCTCAGGCGCAAAGTTGCCGATCTCGGCGTGAAAAAGCGGGAAGGCCTCGCTTACGCGGTCTTGTTCTTGCCGCCGGAAAACGGCTTGGGGTTATACAGCGCCAACGCCGTCACTGCGGAAACCTTGCAAAATCTCGGCATTTCCGCCGCGGGTGCGGAACGGTTTTTAAACACCCGCACCGCACTTTACGGCTTCACCGATAAAAATCAGATTTTAGAAAGCGGTGCATTCACCGAAAAGGAATGGAAAATCGCCGCGTGCAATCTTTACGTCGCGCCGGAAGTTTTTTCCGACCTGTTCGGAATTTAAGGGGGCGCGCCGTGAGATATCAGGAATTCAAAACCAAATGCAACGATCTGCAATCGCACGCTTTGTTTTTTCAGGGGGACGAACCCTTTTTCCTTGCGGAAGCGGCAGAAGTGCTGACCGCCGCCTACGTCACTTTTCCGGAAACCGACTTTGACAAATTCGATTCGCCGAAGTCCGCCGCCGAGTTTTCTTCCGCGCTGCTATCGCCGCCCTTTCTGGGGCAGTACCGTCTGGTACTCGTCAAGGAATTTTACCCGACGGAAAAAGACCTAAATTCCCCCGCGGGCAAGGCGTTGAAGTCTTTCGCAAAAACTGCGGCAAACCCCACCGTTCTTGCGATCATCGACCAGAAACCTTGTCCGGCTCTCGAAAATGCGGACGGATTCACCTTTATCAACTGTTCCAAAGAAAGTCCGGCGTTTTTCCGCGATTTTGCGGTAAAAAACTTCCAAAAAGAGGGGATCGCGATTTCCTCTGCCGCGATCGATTCTTTGATCGAGGCGTGCGCCGGCAGTTTAAGCCGCCTTTCCGAAGAAACCGAAAAACTGCTTTCCTTTGCGGCGTTCGACAAAAAGATTGAAAGAGAAGACGTTGACGCGCTGGTGCATCGGGATACCGAATTGCAGGTTTTCGCGCTGACGACGGCGCTTGCCGAACGGCGGGGAGAAGCCTCCTACCGCGCTTTGGACGTCCTTTTGCAGAACAACGAAAAACCGGCGATGATTTTTGCCGCGGTCTATAATTCTTATCGCAGAATGCTCCATATCCGCCTCAGCCCAAAGTCCGACGCGGAACTTGCCAGAACTTTGGGCGTAAAGGAATACGCCGTCAGGAAAAGCCGGCAATCCGCCGCAAAATACGGCAAAAAATCCTTAAAAACCGCTTGTGACTTTTTATCGTCGCTCGACTATAAAATGAAGAGTGGGGAGATCTCCGCCGACGGCGTTCTGCCGGACGCGGTATCGTATCTGCTTTCGCTGCAGTAGGGGCGCCCGATTAGAAAAATTGCGCTTTGATAAAAACCCGGGCAACCAGAACCTCTCTCTGATTAAAACCGGGGCAATGTAAATCCGCCCGCAAATCAGCCGAAACGGGCAATCCTGCCGCCTTCCGATAAAAACCGGGCAAATCTAATCCGCCCTCAGACAAAACAAAAAACCGGGCAACCAATCCGCCCGAGGAGAAAAATTATGCTGGAAAGACTGAAACAAGTTTTTATGAACGTTTCCGCCGTGGACGTCATCGTCATGGTACTTGCGTTTACGCTCCTTTACGTCACGTTCGCATTCTTAAAGCGCAACCACGCGCGCGCCGCCGTCTGGGTGTTCGCCCTCGTTTCGGTGGCAATCTCCTGCCTGCTGCTCTTGAAAGGGTACAACGGACATTACATTCTGCTCGTTCCCGCAGGATTTTTCTTTATGGTCTGCATCATCTTTTCGGTGGAAATCAAGCGCCTGCTCTGGAGCAGAAAATCCGACCTGAAAAATCACGAACTCAAAGTCAGCGAACGCGTCATTGAAAAAAGCGTCAACGAAATCATACGCGCCGTGCAGAATATGTCCAAACAAGACGTGGGCGCGCTGATCATTCTCGCTTCCGCACCCATGCCGAATTCCATCTTAGAAAGCGGTACCTACATCAACGGCGACATCACTTCGCAACTCATCGAAAGCATTTTCTTCCCCAAAACGCCGCTGCACGACGGCGCCATGATCATCAGCGGGGTCAACGTGCTTTCCGCCGGCTGTTTTTTGCCGCTTTCGCAGGAAATCAACCTCCCGCAGGAACTGGGCACCCGCCATCGCGCCGGCATCGGCATTACGGAAACCATCGAAGTGACAGCCATCATCGTTTCGGAAGAAACCGGTATCATTTCCGTCGCACAAAAGGGCAAACTCAAGCGCTATCTCGACAACGAAACGTTGAAGCGCATCCTGACCGAATATTACAAAAATTTCTATTCCAAAAACAAGGAGGACAAAGATGCGAAATAAACGTTTCGGCAACGTTATGTATGCCATCTTCGTTAAAAATATCGGACTCAAACTCACCGCGCTCGCACTCACGATCCTGTTTTACGTCGTGATCTGCTACTGACGGGGGAGCGTATGAACCCGCAATTCACCGATTTACCCGTCCGCATTCCGGAAATTTTATTGCCGAATCCGGCAACCGATCTCACCAAGTGGGCGGTCGTTGCCTGCGACCAGTTCACCTCGCAAAAGGACTACTGGGAAAAGTGCGAAGAGATCGTGGGCAGCGCCCCTTCCGCGCTTCGCCTGATCTATCCCGAAGTCTATCTCGGCGACCAGGACGAAGAACGTATCGCTTCCGTCCGCGCTCATGCGGAAAACTATCTTCGCGGCGGCGTATTCCGCGCGCCGGAAAAAGAATTCGTGCTGGTGGAGCGTTCCACGCCTTTCAATCAGCGTAGGTTGGGGATTGTCGCAAGTATCGATCTCGAATCATATTCTTTTGAAAAGGGCGCAAAACCGCTCGTTCGCGCTACGGAAGCCACCATTGCCGAACGGATCCCGCCCCGCGTTAAAATCCGCGAGGGGAACCCGATCGAACTGCCCCACGTCCTTTTGCTGGTGGACGACGAAAAACGCACGGTGATCGAACCGCTTTTTGCCGCAAAAAAGGACAAAGATCTGTTGTACGATTTCGACCTCATGCAGGGCGGCGGACATATTCGCGGCTGGCGCGTGCCGAAAGCGGCGGAATCCGCAGTTTTTTCCGCACTCGGCGCATTGCTGAATCCCGCGCGCTTATCCGCCCGGTATGGGGAAGAATCCCCGTTTTTGTTTGCCGTCGGGGACGGAAACCATTCGCTTGCCACCGCAAAAACCTGTTGGGAACGGCTAAAACCCACGCTTTCCTTTGAGGAGCAGAAATCTCACCCCGCGCGGTTTGCCTTGGTGGAGATCGAAAACGTGTACGACGACGGGCTGAAGTTCGAGCCGATTTACCGTCTCGTCACCGGCGTAGACGCGGAAACCTTTCTTAAACCCTTGAAAAAAGAAGACGAATCGCCGTACTTTGCCGTTTCCCAAGGCAAAAAATACGGCTTCTGCAAAAGAAACGACCTTGCTACCGCTATCCGCACGGCGGACGAATTTATTGCAAGCCGGATGAAAGAGTGCGGCGGCAAAGTTGACTACGTTCACGGCGAAAACGACGTTCTGTCGCTTGCCGAAAAAACAGGAGGCATTGCCTTTTTGTTTCCGCCCATGCAAAAGCAGGAATTGTTTCCGGGCGTCGCAAAGCACGGCAGCCTGCCGAAAAAGACCTTTTCCATGGGGGAAGCGGTCGAAAAACGCTATTATCTGGAAGCAAAAGCAATCCGGTAAATTCGTCTTTTCAGGAGTTTCGCTCCTTCATAGAACCATAAAATGCAACGCGCGGAGGGATTCGCCTTCCGCAAAGAGAGAAAGAGAATATGAAAGAAAAAGTATGTAAATTCGGCGGCACGTCCATGGCGGACGCCGAAACCGTCAAACGCTGCGCAGAGATCGTCAAAAACGACCCTTTACGAAAATTCATCGTCGTTTCCGCGCCCGGCAAAAGCGCAAGCGAACCGGTCAAAGTCACCGACGCACTGCTCGCCTGCTATAAAGAGGTGAAGGAAACCGGCAGTTGCAAAAACGCCTTCCGCCACGTGCGGGAACGGTTCCTGCGCATGGAAAAACAACTCGGCGTTTCCGTCGGCATGGAAAAATATCTGGACGAAGTAGAACAGGGAATCTGCAAGGAAACCGACACGCCGGACTATGCGGCGTCGCGCGGGGAATATCTTTCCGCTATTCTGTTCGCCGCTGTTACCGGCTTGCCTTTTATCGACGCAAAAGAGTTTATTTTCTTCGATAAACACGGCAATTTCGATCCGGAATACACCAACGACCGCTGTCGGGCACTTCTCTTAAACTGCGACGGAGCGGTGATTCCCGGCTTTTACGGCGTCAGCCGCACGGGCAAAATCACCACCTTTTCCCGCGGGGGAAGCGACATCACCGGCTCGATCGTCGCCCGCGGCATCGGTGCTTCTGTGTACGAAAACTGGACGGACGTCAACGGTTTTCTGGTCGCCGATCCGAGAGTGGTGGAACATCCGCAAAAAATTAAGATCTTATCCTACAAGGAACTGCGCGAACTTTCCTACATGGGCGCCTCCGTTCTGCATGCGGAAGCCATTTTTCCGGTGCGGAAAGCCGGCATCCCCATCAATATCCGCAACACATTCGAGCCGGAAAATTCCGGAACCATGATCGTCCCGCAGAACGATTACGTTGCGGGCGGCAGGGTGGTTACCGGCATTGCGGGAAAGCAGCATTTCAGCGTCATTCACATCGCAAAATCGCTGATGAATACCGAACTCGGCTTTGCCCGCCGCGTTTTGACCGTACTGGAATTTCACGATCTGCCTTACGAGCATATGCCGTCCGGCATCGACACCCTTTCGGTTATTATCGACCCGACCGGAAAGGACGCGGAGGAGATCGAGCAGGTCATTCGCGAAATTTCCGCTTCCGTCCAGCCGGACAATATTTCGCTGTTTGAACATATTTCGCTGATTGCCACCGTAGGGCACGGCATGTCCAAAAAGGTCGGAACTGCGGCGCGCCTGTTCACCGCCCTTGCAAGAAACAACGTCAATATCAAAATGATCGATCAGGGTTCTTCGGAATTGAACATCATCATCGGCGTTTCGGACGACGATTACGAAACCTGTATCCGCGCCATTTACGAGGAGTTTTTCCAGTAAACCAATTGCATTTTTGTAAAAGAGGGCAATTTTACGCGCGGAGAACAACCTTTCATTATAAAGCCTGAAAATTTCTCCGAAAAGATATGCGGGCAAAGAGAACCGGGCAGAAAGGACCTTTTTACACAATAAAATATTGTTGCCTTACGGCGGAAAGAGATCTCTCTTTCCGCCATTTTTTTGCCTTGCAGGAAAAGTTTTCTACCGCCAAAACAACCACGCCCGTACATATTCTTGTGCCGCCTGCCGATACTATGGCTGGCTGAATACGGTTGATCGAGGTGGGCATCGAAATATGAAAAACAGAAAGAATCGCGGCTTTTACGTCTTGGGACTGCTTCTTCTTGCCGTCCTTACCCTGTGGAACGCCGCGGGAAATATAATAATATTACGTTCCAAAGCAGAAACTTTCGGCGGTGCGGCGGCGGGCGAAGAAGTCTATATCGGCGGCTTTCCGGCAGGGTTTTCACTCGGGACGCACGGCGTGCAGGTGATAGGTTTAATCGACGTCGTTACCGAAAACGGCACGGTTTCTCCCGCCAAGCGCGCGGGAATCAAAAGCGGCGACAAACTGCTCCGTATCAACGGGGAAGAATTGACCTTTTCGCGCGATCTGGAACGACTCTCTTCCGCCTCCCGCGGGGAAGTTCTGGCGGTCGAACTGGAACGCGCCGGGGAAATCTGCAAACTTCCGCTGACGCCGGCAAAAGAGGTTTCTTCCGGAAAATATCGGCTGGGGCTTTTGGTTCGCGATAATATTTCGGGAATCGGGACGGTCACCTTCGTGCGTGAGAACGGCGAATTTGCCGCGCTCGGGCACCCCGTTTACGAATCGCACGGCGAAATTATGAGAATTTCGGGCGGAACCTGCCATTCGTGCAGCATCATCGGCGTCAACAAAGGCGAAAAGGGTGCCCCGGGCGAACTGAAGGGCTTAATTTTTCAGGACGAAACGGTCGGGAAAATTTCCCAAAACCGCGCCACGGGGCTTTACGGAAAACTTTCTTCCGCAAATTTCCGCGACAACGGCAAGGCGTTTACCGCGCCCGTTTCCGAGGCGCGCATGGGAAAAGCCTCGATTGTTTCCACGACGGACGGTTCCATTCCCAAAGAATATCGGGTTTCCATCGTAAAAATCGACAAATCACAGAAAGAAAATAAAAATTTCGTCATCAAAATCACCGACCCCGACCTTCTGAGCCGTACGGGCGGCATCGTGCAGGGAATGAGCGGCAGTCCCATCTTACAAAACGGCAAAATTATCGGCGCCGTCACGCACGTTTTCGTCAACGATCCCTCGCGCGGGTACGGCATTGCAATTGAAAATATGCTGCAAAACTGACGGGGTTTCGTGCGGGTCAGGATGGTTTTTCCCGGGTGGCTGTCCAAACTGAAACCACCTCGCGCCTGATCGCCTCGCAAAGCCAATCTTCTCGTTTCAGGTAAATAACAAACAGTTTCAAGGCGGACAAGGCAAGCCACCATTTTCCGCAAACTTACGCCGCGGCACTTAAGCAATATTTCAGATGGTTTGAAGCCTCACAAAAATTTCCGCATTTCTCTTGATTCTGCACATCAAATTTGTGTAGCGGTCTTCAATATAAAACCACGGGAATAAACCCAAGGTAGCCACGCTTATCCGGGTATACGCTGCAAACTTGCGCCGCGGTGCGAAATTTGTCTTTTTCTGCATATACTACGATATGAAAAAGCGTTGTATTGCAGAAAGCATATCCTTCACCGTTGACGACTCCGTCCGCGCCGCAAGGGAACACCCACTTGCGCTATTTCTGGTTTTTGCCGGGTTTTTGGTCGGCGTACTGCTTGGCGCCGTCGAATGCGGAAAAGAAACTTCTGCGGTTTTCTTGCGGATTTACGGCAAAAACTGGTATCTGGTCGCCATTCGCAGCGTGTCAATCGGAAAGGTTTTACAGACCGAAGCCGCAGCAATTCTCCTTATTTCGCTTACCATACTTTCTCTGCGGCTGCACTCCGCCTGTGTGATCCTTCCGATTTTTTTCGGCGGATTCGTAGGGTTTCTCGGAGCGGTGACCGTAGGCTTTTTATTTACGGTCGGTCCGGTCTGCTGCGTTATGGTCGGGGTTCTGGTTTTCGTTCCCGTCCTTGCCGGAAAGTGTGCCCTGCTTTGTTTTTTCTCTGCCGCGGCGCCGCACTTTCAAAGGAAATGCTGCGGGGCAGGGGAATGGCTGCAATTTCTGCTTCTTTTACTGTGTGCGGCGTTAGTTCTTTGGTCTGCGGAAGCGATTTTGTTGTTTTTGCTCTGCAATTTGCTGTAATTACATAGTATTATGACAAACATAATATACACGATATTGTTGTCGTGTTTATCATAATATACTATATTTACACAAATTAAAGGAGGACAACCCATGCGCTTCCAATCTTTGACCAGACGAACGATTTTGCTCGTATTATCACTTTTTGCATTGCTTTCGGGCGGAATTTCTTCCGCTTTTGCAAAAACGACCGCAGGCAAAGCCGCAATTCAGACAGTATCCCTCAAGCATGAAACGCAAGCACAGACCGCTTCCACGGAACCACACACGACAGCAAACGCCTGCCCCAACGCAAACACCGGCGCGGAAGTAAACTTCTACTCAACCAAGGAAGAAAACGCCGGCGCAACCGCGATGGCAAACGCCTGTATATGCGGCGCCGTTCCGACGGACGCGCCCGCAACCTGCGCCCGCAGCGTGTATCTGACCGATTACGACACCGGTACCGCGCTGTACGAAAACAACGCGGACGAAAAACGACCGATCGCCAGCATGTGCAAAATTATGACGCTCAACCTGACCTTTGACGCCATCGACCGGGGAGAGTTTACGCTGGACGACGAAATTCCGGTGAGCGAGCACGCCGCTTCTATGGGCGGCTCGCAGGCGTTTTTGCGCGCTCGCGAAAATTACCGCGTTTTCGACCTCATCAAAAGCGTAGTCGTCGCTTCGGCAAACGACGCCAGCGTTGCGCTTGCGGAACGGGTTTCCGGCAGTCACGACGCATTCGTTTCGGACATGAACCGCAAAGCGGAAGAACTCGGCATGCACGACACCGTTTTCAAAAACTGCACCGGTCTGCCGAAGCCCGGACAGTTTTCCACGGCGCGGGACGTTTCCAGAATGCTGAAAGCATTGCTCGGTCACACGGATTATTATCGGTTCAGCGGCATTCGTCTGGACAAGATCAACCACGCGGACGGAAAGTACACCGAACTGGTCAACACCAACAAATTAGCGCGCTCCTATGCGGGTTGCGACGGCGGAAAGACCGGCTTTACCGACGAAGCGAAATTCTGCCTTGCCGCCACGGCGAAGCGGGGAGATCTGCGCCTGATTTCGGTCGTGATCGGCGCGGAAGACAGCAAAACGCGTTTTTCCGACAGCGCAAAGTTGCTCGATTACGGCTTTGCAAACTTTGAAAACGTCCGCGTTCTGTCAAAAACGGACGGGCAGGGCAGCGTTCCCGTGCGCGGCGGAAAGGAAGACAGCGCGGAAGTTTTCCCGGCAAGCGACGCGTATTATTTAAAGCGCCGCGGGGAGAAGGCGGAAATTTCCACGGAGTGCCGCCTGTTTCCGGTGGTTGCTCCCGCACCTTGCGGAACCGAGGCGGGGCAGATTGTAGTTTTCGTGAACGGTAAAGAAACCCGGACCGTGCCGCTCGTCATCGCTTCAACGCAGCAAAAGGCAACCTATTTCGACGCGTTGAAAAAGGTAACGGAACGTTTTTCGCTCATCGGATAACAACTCGCCGGACAACACAGGACAATAGGTTGCCGGATAACGACATGCCAAATAACAAGCCGCCGGAAAACGACTGCAAACAATAAAAAACAACCGATATTCCGGAAATAATACAAGAATAATTTCGGGGCGCCGCAACGATTCCGTTGCGGCGCCCCGATCACGTCAGATAAACCACTCCGGACGTCCGAACCCGTTTCCGGATTTTCCGGCTTTCCCCGGCTAAAGCCGCGTCCGTCGCAGTCTGCCGTTTCCTTCTGCGAATAAGACGGATAATTTTATGCGCGATTCCTGTCGGAATTACCGAATCCGTCAAGATATGTTTTGATTTTTATTGCTTTTTTCAGGAAAAGGTTGTATAATATGTCGCGTATAATTTTTCGGGCGAAGGGCGGCGCAGCGCGCAGCAAGCCATACAAGCCATACGAGAGAAAGAAGAGGACACCCGATGGAATTCAACACCTACACCATTATTCGCTATCTGGCAATTTTCGCCTGCATTCTGGTGGTTTTGCCGGTACACGAATTTGCGCACGCGTTTGCCGCAGTCAAAGCGGGGGACGATACGCCGAAATACGCCGGCAGATACACCGTCAACCCGTTTGCCCATTTCGATATCACGGGACTATTGATGATGGCGGTCGTCGGCTTCGGCTGGGCAAAACCGGTTCCCGTCAATCCCAACAACTTCCGCAATTATAAAAGCGGAATGTTCTGGGTTTCGGTCGCGGGAGTTTTAAGCAACCTTGCCATGGCGTTCGTCAGTTATCCGCTGTTGCAACTTTCATATAAACTGCCGGACATTCTGCTGTTTGACGAATTTATTCAATACTTTTTGTCCTTCATGGTCTCATTCAACGTTTCGTTGTTTTTATTCAATCTGCTGCCCATCTTCCCGCTGGACGGGTTCCGCGTGGTGGAAGCGGTCGCAAAGCCGTACAACCGTTACGTGCAGTTTATGCAGCGCTACGGTTCGACCATTTTAATCGCTCTGGTGCTGATCAACGTCGCGGCGGAATACGTTCCGTTCCTCGGTTATATCGATATTCTGGGTTATTACATGGGGTTCGGCAGTTTCGGTCTGCTTTGGCCGATCATAAAATTCTGGGGGTTATTCTTTTAATGGAAAAAGAACAGTTAGACAGCATCGCGGAGAGAGAAGCCGCGCTTATGGATACCGAAAGCGGGGCGGAGATTGCCGCGGAACTGCTTCCCGAGGAAGGCTCATACGAAACGCTGGACGATTACAAGGTCAAACTTTCCAATTTCGAGGGACCGCTCGATCTTCTGTTGCACCTCATCCGCGCCGCAAAAGTGGAAATCAAGGACATTTTCGTTTCGCAGGTCACAGAACAGTTTCTGGAATATATTTCCGACCTCAACGGGCTGGACATCGACAAAGCGGGCGAATATATGCAGATGGCGGCAACTCTTCTGGAAATCAAATCCCGCGCACTGCTCCCGAAGATTGAAGAGTACGTCGGCGAAGAAGATACGGAAGACCCGGAGCAGGCGCTGATCCGCAAACTGGAAGAGTACAAATTGTATAAGGAAGCCAGCGAAAAACTCATCAAACTCGATAACCGCGACGTGTTCTACAAGGAACCGGAAGAAGATTATAAAGGCGTCCGCGTAACGTACGGCGATTTCAGTTTCGACAACCTGATGAAAGCGTTTGAAAAGATGATGATCCGCGCCACCTTGCGGGAAGCGGAAGCCGTCAGCGAGAAGGAAATCCCCAAAGACGAATTCACCGTCGCCGACAAGATGGAATTCATCAAATCCGAACTGCAGGAGAAAAAGAACGTCGCGTTTGAAGACCTCTTCTCCGGCAGATTGACGAGAACCGAAGTCATCACCACGTTTCAGGCGCTTCTGGAACTACTGAAACTGCAATATATCAAAGTAAAACAGACCGAAATTTTCGGCAGAATCGATATTTATTACAACGAAAACCGAACCGAGGAAGATAACGAAGAGGAGGAAGTAGCAGATGCTGAGTAATACGGCGCACGCCTTAGAGGCAGTGCTTTACATAGCGGGAGAGGGCGTTTCCGTTGCGGAAACGGCAGAAAAACTGAACGTTACCGAAGAAGAATTAAAACGCGCCGCGGAGGAACTGACCGCGGAAAAATACGGGGAAGACAGCGGTATCCGCATCACCTCCTACGGGGATAAATTGCAGTTCGCCACCAACCCCGCCTATGCGGAACAGGTCGCGGCGGTACTTAACCCCATTCGGGAGAAAGAACTTTCCAAAACCATGCTGGAAACGGTGGCGATCATCGCATACAAGCAGCCGGTCAGCCGTCTGGATTTGGAAGAAATCCGCGGCAGCAACAGCGAATACGCCATTCAGAAACTGATGGAAATCAACCTCATCGAAGTGGTCGGTCACAAGGACGCCATCGGCAAACCCGCGCTGTTCGGCACCACCGACGAGTTTTTGAAGCGCTTCGGTCTGCAGTCGCTGGACGATCTGCCCGATTACGATTCTATTATGCAGAAGATCCGCGCACAGGAAGTGGGCACCGTTTCTGCCGACAGTTCTTATCTCTACCGCAAGGACGAATATATTTCCGAAGTCGCCGCCGAAACCGAGGAACCGATGGAGGAGATCACTTTTGACGACGACGATATTCCCGACTTCATCAAAGACGAAGAAGACGTGGTCAAGATCTGATCTGGGTCAGAATCAAAGACGAAGAAGACGTGGTCAAGATCTGATCCGGGTCAGAATTTGACCGGAAAAGCGCAGGGAAGCGCCCACGAAGTCTTTTCGTTGATCAACTTTTAAATCGTAAAACTAACGCGCCGCAAGGTTTTTTCTTGCGGCGTAAATTATAGGGCGCCCCGCCGGCTTCTGCCGGCGGGGCTTTCCCGTAACTTTTCCTGAAATTCCCTTACGAAGCGCCGGTGCAACGCATACTTTTCCAATTTCTGCAAAGGATAATGGTATGATATGGAAAGCGGCGTATTGCTTCGTTCTTTCGCTGTTCTTTTTCCCGATTATGATTCAGGCGGAACTGGTCTTTTCCGGGAAAGAAAAGCGGCTGTATTCCGGCGTGCACCTCTACGGCATGCTGCGCGTTTTCAGCGGGTTTTGCTATTTCTCGCACGGAAAACTGTGGCTGTTCCGCAAAAATAAAGCCACGTGCGTCACTGCGGGTGACATCATCAAAAGCAACAAGGCGAATTACGACTTAACGCGAGGCTTCCTGCTTTCCGAAATCCGCGCGGCGATAGAGGCGGGAAGCGAAAATTCTCCGGCGGAATGCGTATTTTTTCTGCAGGCGTTTGAAAGTGCTTTTTCCGCCTTTTCGGCGGCGTTCCGCACCAATTCGCGCACGATCTTCCACGCAGACGCCGTTTATCGCGACAAAGAAGACGTCTTTTCGGTACTCTGCCGGCTTACGCTTTGGTTTACGCCCGCAGCGCTTGCCGTCGCGCTCGTAAAAAAACTGTTATCGGGGAGGAAAAACCTTGAAAAAGGACGGGAAAAAGGAAAACAAACTCAATGATATGGTAAGTGCCATTCTGGATAATTTAGGCATGGTGCTGGACGCCAATACCGTAGTCGGCAAGCCGGTTTTAACGCCGGACGGCGAAACGGTCATTCCTATTTCCAAAGTAACCATCGGCTTTGTCAGCGGGGGCGGGGAATACGGCGACGTCAGGTTTTTGAAGTACGACGGCGAATTCCCCTTTGCCGGCGGCAACGGCGCCATTTTATCCGTCAAGCCCAGCGGCTTTCTGATCTCCAAGGAAAACGGCGCAAAGTTTTACGACGTCACCGCGAGTTCCGCCGACAAACTGTTCGATTCCGCAGCGGAATTTCTATCCGGCATGGCGAAGAATTATGACAAAAAAGACTGAAGCCGTCCGCGTGCCGCCCGGCATTTTCCCCCGCCGCTTTCCCGGTTTCGGCGTTTATAATGCACGCGCCAATTCTCCGGAAACGTTCAGGCGGGCGGCTTTGACGGTTTTGACCGCTCTTCTGCTGATCACCGTACTGTTTTTCGGCTTCCTTCCGAAAAAACCACTCCTTGCCTTAGGGGAAAACGCTACGAAAAAACCCCTTTCCGGCAGGGCGGTGATCGAGCAGACCTCCCGCCGCGTGCTGTTTGAAGAAAACGCCGACACCCCTATGGAAATGGCAAGCACGACCAAGATCATGACGGCATATCTCACCGTAAAGCACGCGGATCTCCACCAAACGGTCAGAATTCCGCCCGAAGCCTGCAATGTAGAGGGCAGCAGTATTTACCTGAAAGAGGGCGAGGAGTGGGAGATCGAAAAGCTTTTATACGGTTTGATGCTCCGTTCGGGAAACGACGCCGCCACGGCGCTTGCCATTGCCGTTTCCGGCTCGGTAGAAGACTTCGTTTCTCTGATGAACCGCACCGCGGAAAGCCTCTGCCTTTTTCATACGCATTTTGAAAATCCGCACGGGCTTTCTTCTCCGCACCACAAAACGACAGCGAAGGAACTCGCTCTTTTAACCGCCGCCGCGATGGACGAACCGGACTTTTGCCGCGTCGTCCGGACGAAAAGCGTGACTTTCCCGACGACCGACGGGAAAACGGTCACGTTCTTGAACAAAAACAAGTTTTTAAGCGCGTTTCCGGGCGCCTGCGGCGTCAAAACGGGGTACACTAAGGCGGCGGGCAGGTGCTTCGTTTCCGCAGCAAAGCAAAACGGCATGACCGTCATCACTGCAACGCTCAACGACCCGGATATGTGGAACACCGCCGAAAGACTTTCCGAAGAATCCTTCCGAAACTATCGTCTGGTGGAAATTCCCGCGCTGTCCGTTCCGCAAAAATTACCGGGGAAAGAGGGGGAAAACCTCTTCGCTTCCACGAAAAAAGTCAAGGCGCTGCCGCTTAAGGCAGGCGAGGAGTCCGCGCTTTCATTCCGTACCGAATGGCGCGAAGGGAACGGCAAAATTCCCGATTTAGAAAAAGAAGCGGGCAAAATTTACGTTTATGCGGCAAAACAGTTGATTTTTTCCGATAAAATCTATATTATGGACGGAGAAAACTAACGGAGAATATTTGTATCCATGCGCATCAATAAATATCTGGCGGAATGCGGCGTTGCCAGCCGACGCCGTTCGGACGATCTGGTAAAAGACGGCTGCGTTACCGTCAACAGCAAAGTTGCCACGGTAGGCAGCGAAGTGAACGATGGCGACGCGATCGCAGTCAACGGCGTGCTGATCAAAAAGCCGCAGAAAAAGGTGGTTTACCTGCTCAATAAGCCCAAGGGCTACGTTACCACCGTAAAGGACGACAAAGACCGTCCCACCGTCATGAAACTACTTCCCGAAACCGATTACCGCCTTTTCCCCGTGGGAAGGCTGGACTACGACACCGAGGGGATGCTGCTTCTGACCAACGACGGAGAGTTGGCGTTCCGCCTGACACACCCCAAGAACGAGATTCCCAAAACCTATCTCGTCAAGGTAGAAGGGCGCGTTTCGGACGAAGTGCTGGCAAAACTTCGTCAGGGCGTGGAGATCGACGGCGTAAAAACGCAGAAAGCCAACGTCAAACCGGTAGAATCGGACAAAAATCACACCAAACTGCACGTCACCATTACCGAGGGCAAAAACCGTCAGGTAAGAAAGATGTTTGAAGCGGTGGGGAAAGAAGTCGTCTTCTTAAAGCGAATCAAGATCGGCGATCTCACTTTGCGCGGTATGGACCGCGGCACCTGCCGGAAACTTTCCGAAGAGGAAGTGGAGTATCTCCGCAACCTGTAATTAAAGCGGATTTTCTATGCAATTTATAATTGAAAAGGAATCTCCGCAACCCGTAACCTGCAACTTTTTTAAACCGCAGAGCTTTTGAAAACTGCGAAACCATAAAATTTCATAACACGCCGTAAAATAAGTGCGGTTTCCGCCGCCAGAAGGACGCGTTTTTTCTTTTACATAACCCTTGAAACACCGGAGGATACGTTATGAAAAACAGAAAAAGCAGCGTTCTTTTTTTATTTGCGGCGGGTCTTTTTTGCCTGCTGCTTATGCAAGTTGCGGCAAGCCTGTCACGCAATCCGCTGACCGCTTACGGCGAAAGCATTGCCGTAGACAGCGCTAAGGTTGCGGCTTTCGTGGCGGCGGGCGACCAGACCGAAAACTGCGCTCCCTGTAAGGCGGAAGCCTTAAAACGCACTCTTTTACAGGAATATCTTGCGGAACTTTCTTCGCTGAACCGGGCAGAAGCGCAGGCGAAGACCGAAGCGCTTACTTCCGCCCTCGGCGAAGAATACGCTAAAAAGCAGGCGCGCTGCAACGCGATTGCGGACGAGATCCGCAGTGTGATCGAAGCCGCCGAAAACAGCGACGCCTTCCGCGCCCTTTCCGAAGGTTTGCGGGGGAAAGAGGAGGGCGCTTCTGCAATCGAAAACTGGAAAATATGGAGCGAAAGCGCCGGCACGTTCACTTCTTTGCAAGAAAAAGAGACCGAACGTTTCACCCTGATTCGGGAAATGAAAGAGATTGAACGCAATAGTTGCGACAAGGTAAAAACCGCGGTTATGGAAGTGAAATCGAAATTTTCACCACAAAAAAAGGCACTTTTCGCCGTTTTTAACGCAAAAATGCGCCTGATCGAAAAAGCGGCAGGAGACTGTAGCCACAAACCCACGCCGCTCCCGCTGCCCGATCCCGAATTTCCCGTAGAACCGCACACTCCGGGAGAAATTCCGGACAACAACGACCGCCCGACACCCGGCACGCACGATTGCCACCCCGAATATCCGGGGCACCGTTGCCCTCGTCCCGGCGAAAAACCGAGCGTAAATCCGTCGGCTAATCCGGGGAAAAACCCGACGGACACGCCGAGCAAAACTCCGGCACCGAGCGCTCCCGCGCCGTCCGCAGACAACGCGCGCACGCCGCGCCCCGTACCGCCGACGGGCCCGGAAAGGGCTTATCGGTAAAACGTTTGGATTAAATTTTAGTTTGTCCCAAATACCGTTGCGCTCTAATAACGTTTTAGCATAAAATC
>CAKQSI010000006.1 GCA_934272745.1 uncultured Clostridia bacterium
CTATTCTCCGTTTGTGTACCGCATAAATGAAGATGAAACCGTTTTGGAATTTGTAAATTAATCAGAGCAACCAATGCTTATCATCCACCACACTCTTCATAACAATCGCAAAAAAGTACTTATCGTCCAACACACTCTCGAAAATCGCCCGAAAAACGAGATTTTGTCGTACACACGCAAAAAGGCGGTCTGTAGGCGAAATACTTACAGACCGTTTTTTGCTACTTGAAAATCGTCGGATCGTTTTAAAATGCTTTTCCGGCAGGCTATCCGATTTATCCCCGGTGTATCGACGGGAAATTCAACTTATTTCCCTTATCCCGGAACGCACAAAACCCGCTTTCCAAAGACTGCTCCGGCACACCCAAAAACACATTCCCCGGCAGGAAAAATTTATGAAAGAGATTATTTCAGAAAAATTGAGAGAGATCGAACGGCGGGAAAACGTAAAAATTCTGCACTGCGTCGAGTCGGGCAGCCGCGCCTGGGGCTTCGCCTCGCCGGACAGCGATTACGACGTGCGGTTTATTTACGTGCGTCCGAAAGAATTTTACCTTCGGCTTGACAAGACGCGCGACGTGATCGAGTGGCAACTGGACGAAACGCTGGATATCAACGGCTGGGACGTACAGAAAGCCCTGCAACTTTTGTATCGGTCGAACCCGACGGTGTTTGAATGGAACGCTTCCCCCATCGTATACGAAACGACCGCGGCGTGGAAAGAAATTTCTGCCGTGATCGACCGGTATTTTGTCCAAAAAACGGGGTTGTACCATTATTTAAGCACGGCGAAACGCAATTATAAGGAGTTTTTGACGGGCGAAAAGGTTAAACTGAAGAGATATTTTTACGTTTTGCGCCCCCTTCTTGCCTGCAAGTGGATCCTTTCCGAAGGAACGCCGCCGCCCATGCTTTTTTCTGCGCTTGCGGAAAAATTTCTGGACGAAGAGATCCGGCCGGACGTAGAAAAACTGCTCGAATTAAAGATCAACGCGCCCGAGATTGCGGAAGGCGCCCCTTTTGAAAACGTCAACCGCTATCTCGAAAAAACCATGACCGATTTGGAAGAACGCATACTTTCTCTTCCCGACAGGCATATGCAAAACTGGGACGAACTGAACAGAATTTTTCTGAACCTGCTGTAATTGCAGCCTTTTCAAGGCGGATAAAGACTGAAACCAAGTCTGTAATAATTGAGTTTGAAAAATTCGGCGCCCGGCGGCAAAGCCGCGGGGCGCCGTTCTATCTTTCCGCAAAATTAAAGCATAAAAACAAAAATAGCCGGAATCGAAAGGCGATTAAGCGAAGCGGAAACGGAAAGCGATAATCCGGGCAACTTCATTTCTCTTATAAAAAATACACGGGATTTAAAGAGTTATCGCAAGAAGTTCTTTATTCTTTTGTGGACGGAATCGAAATCGACGAAAAAGAAAAGTTTTCTCACAATACGCAAAAAATAAAAATCGTTTACAACTTTTAAGGGCGGCAGACATACCGCAGAGTAACGCCGGATATTACATTTTCCAAGGCGAATACCCCCTGGGAAAAGCATCCCGAAGAGGAATTACGGGGCAAGGATTTCCCCAAGAAACACGGCGCGGCGAACGCTTGCCTATCCGCGGCAAACGTGCTATACTTTTCTCGTCGCGCGGGACTGACCGAACGCGCGATTTGCGGCGAAACACGTTTTACGCGCCGACTTACCAAAGAAAAGGAGTACCGCATTATGGAATACAAAATCGTATCGTTTCAGACCTGGGTCCCCGCGGAGGGCGCGGAAGATATTTCCATCATGTCGCAGCGCGCCAGCGTGTGCGAAAACCCCGCCGTTGACCAGAAACTTGCCGAATATCAAAAGAAAGGCTGGCGCCCCATCTCCATTTCCAACAGTTCGTCGGGCTTTCTGTTTGTGCTGATGGGACGGGAAAAGAATTGACGGTATGTCGTTGGGGTTTTACCGCCGGGAAATTCGGACAGCCGGGCAACTATAAGCAAGCAAAAACCCGGGACAAAAACGGCTGGTTACTATAAAAAATGATAAATTTATATAGCAAAATCCGACACCGCAGCATTTGCGGTGCCGGATTTTTATATAAGGTTATTGCAATTTTCATTGTACCAAAAGCGGCAACGTGCGTGCAGATACGGCGTTTTGCGGGTTTTTATCGGCGTTTGCCGCTCCGTCGGATTTTCCCCAAAAAACGGCGCTTTGCGGAATAACGCAGGCAAAATTTTTCTTTCGCTTGACGGCGATAATGGCTTGTGCTATAATCCCTGCAAGGCGGATTTCCGACAGAAAAAGCGGAAGTTCTGCCCAAAACCCCAGTCTTGCCACGGGAAAGCCGAAGCCGGAACGCGACGTCGCGGAAACCGGCACGGGGCGGCGTTTCTTAAGGCAAGCATTCACAAAAACGCCCTCATCTTCTGCATGGAGACAGGGATTTTGTCCGCGCGCCGCGAAAAAGCAAGGCGAGGCAACCGCTTGACAGATAGTGCGGCGATTGCTTCACGAAAAGCGCAAATTCGCCCGCATGATCACGCGCAAAATCCGCTTCTCCCAAAGCAGAAACAAAGGGGAACCAGAAAGGAGAATTAAAAATCTATGGCAACCAAAAGAAAAAGTATGCTTCTTGCCGCGATACTTTCACTGACGTTCGTGCTGTCCGGTTTTGCTTTCAGCGGCTGCTCGAAAAAAGAGACGTATAACGCGGTGCAAATCGACGTCAACCCCTCGGTGGAATTCGTCGTCGATTCCAAAAACAAGGTCGTCAACGCAACGGCGCTGAACGACGACGGCGCGGTTATTCTTTCCGGGGAAGTCTTCGTCGGCAAAGACGCGGACGAAGCGGTTGGTCTGTTTTTGCAGATTTCCACCGAAACCGGCTATCTTCTGAAGGGAGAAGCCAAAAAGACCGCAGATGGCGAAGTGGTGGTTTCCATTTCGGTCAACGGCGAAGCCGCCAAAAAACTGTACGATAAATTAGAAGCCAAAGCCAAAGACGTACTGGAAAGCGAACAGATCAAAGCCGTCGTCAAAAAAGGCGAAGCGCTGAAGCTGGAAACGCTGCGCGCCACCGTCGCCGTCTGCCGTCCCGACCTGACGCCGGAAGAGATCGCCGACATGAGCGAAGAAGAACTTCTGACCGTTTTAAAGGAAAGCCGCGACGAAACCAAAGAGATTCTTTCCGCCTCCATCCGTGAAGCGTATTATCAGGCAAAAGCCTACCGCGTTTCGCTTGCCGAATGCGAAGCAGTCAAAGCCGCGATCGGCGACGCCAACGCCATCTATCAGGCAATGCTGATAGCGTACGACGGTATGATCACCACGTTAAAAAATACAGTCGCCACGCTGGAAAAAGCCGAATACGACTATCTGATCGATCCCGAAAGCGAATATCAGCAGGCAGTCAAGACTGTGCTGGAAGCAAAGAAAGAAGTAATGATTCAGCAGGAAAAAGTGGACGCCCTTGCGGACGGACTGGAAAAGACCGCAGCCCAAGCGATTCTGGACACGAAAAAGGCGACCCTTTCCGCAGCCGAAACCGCGCTTTCCGCCGCAAAGAATATTGCCGAAACCGCGCTTTCCACCTCGAAAGCAGCCGTAAACGTCGCGATTTCCGCCCTGACCGAAGCAAGAAAGAACTTCCCCGAAGAAATTTCCAGTTCGCTCACCAAAAAGACCAAGGAAATCGACGAAAAAATCAACGCCGAAAAGGACGCCTTCTTTGAACGGTTTGAAACCGCCTACGGCGACGCGATGGACGATTATAACAACTACGTTGCCTCGATGAAAGAAGCGAGAAAGAACCGCACTGAAGGCGAAGTGCAGACGAAAGAATAAGCGGTAGAATTTTTACGGCTTGTTTATATCGGGAGGTCAACCGCCCCGGTCGTTGTATCAACGTTAATTCAGGTGTTTGAATAAGGAAACGCAGGGCGCCTGCGGCGGAAAATTCCGCCGCAGGCGCCTGTTTTTTATTTCGATTTTTGATTAGGGATTCCATCCGTCATCCCTAACTATTTTTGCGGTGATAAACCGATTTATGCGGCGTTAAACGCCGCTCGTAGTACGTCCAGTACAACTTCGGGCGTTTGCCTTGCCTAAACGAGCCGCGTTGCGGTCGGTTTCTCATCCGCAAAAATGCTACGCACCGAAAAGAGCGCATTTTTTGATGATTTTTTGCGAGCGTGAGGGTTGCTGTACTTGATGTACTGCGCCCGAACGGTCGCGGAAAATGGCGAAAAAGACGCCTTTTCGGTAGGAAGGGTGACGAATGGAATCCCTAAGCATTTCACGGATAACTCTTTCTGCTTCTATAAGTTGTATTCAACGGAAACGACGGAAACAACCCGTACTGCGTCGTGTGACAATGCGCAACGGCATACCGGGCGGAAGCGTTTTTGTCGGGCGGGAATCAACTTAAAATGCGGCTTTACCGTTTATAGACCAATTGACAGCGGCGGGAGACGTTTACCAACACTTCGTACGGAATGGTGCCCGCTTCTTTCGCGATAATTTCCGCCGTGCGGCGCCGTCCCAAAAGTTCGACCGGCTCGCCCTCGCTCCCGGCAAGGTAACTGACGTCCATCAGCCGCGGGACCAGCGCTTCGCGGTCACCGCGGAAAAAGCCGTCGGCATAGCCGCAGCGGATCAGCCGGAAGTTGCAACGCAGGCCTTTCGCTCCGCCGTAACCTAGGCGTTCGCCGGGATGGGCGGTTCCCGTTTTCAGCACGGGCGCGAAAATTTCCATAGCGGGAGAAACGCCTTCTGCGCCGTAGCCGTAAAGCCCCAGTCCGACGCGCATGCCGTCCATAGCAAAGCGCCTGCCGTAGCCGAGCGCGCCCGTCGCTCCGATATGGCAAACCGCCTGCGGCGCGAATTTTCTGACCGCAGAAGCGAAGGGTAAAAACCGTTCGTACTGCTCCTTTGTAAACGCTTCATCGGCACAGTCGGCAAAGTGAGAATAGGCGCCGGTGACCGAAAACAGGGGGACGTTATGGCAAAAATCGAATACTTCCCGCAATTTTTCAAACGGAAGCCCAAAGCGGTTCATGCCCGTTTCGGCTTTCAATTGCAGATTTGCAAAAAGTTCGCGGCGCTTTGCAGCGCAGGAGATCAGGCGAAGGTCGTCCGTGCTTTCCACGGTCAAAGTCAGGTTCGCCGCAAGCGCGTCTTCCGCTTCCCGCACGGTTTCGACGGGGGAAAGAAGCAGGATCGGCTTGGCGATACCGGCGTAGCGCAGGGCGACGCCTTCTTCCAAAAGCGCCACGCAAAAACCGTCCGAAAGGTCGTGCAAGGCGTTCGCGACCTCTTCCGCGCCGTGCCCGTAGGCGTTGGCTTTGACCACCGAAAACAGTCGCGTGCCGCTTTGCCGTCTGATCTCTTCCGCGTTTTTGCGAATGGTGCGCAGGTTGACCGTTGCCGTGTTTTGCTTTGCCATAGTTCCCTCCCGTTAGATCGTTCTGCCGCTCTTTTTAGGATATGCGGGAAGAAGCCTGCTCCGTTCCGTCCGGGGTTGAAGCCGACGCTTTACGGAAAGGAAACGGCGGTCACACGGAATTTTATAAAGCGGGGATATGAAATTTTTAACGGACGAAACGAGCTTTCTTATCCACAGCGATTTTGTTTCCGATCAAAACTACGGGAAGTAAAATTTCGCCCGACGGCAAAATTTTTTCAAGTCCTTGACGGCTTTCCGCAAAAACTTACGTTTTATGCTTTCCGCTTGAAATATGGCGAAATTCAAAGCGTTACTAAGCAAACTTCCGGCTTTTTATATATAAGCCGGAAAAGCGCTGTTTATTTCGCCCGGCGGATAGACTCGATCGTGATGGTATCCACGGGGACGTCCGCGCCGAAGGGGGCGATGTTGGCGGTTTCGACTTTGGAAACGGCTTCCGCAACGGCGTAACTTTCTTCGTCTACCAGTTTGCCGAACGCGGCGTATTGCCCGTCTAAGTGCGTGCTGGTCGCGACGCAGATAAAGAACTGCGACGAAGCGGAATTATACGCGCTCGTGCGCGCCATGGAAAGCACGCCCGGTTCGTGTTTCAGGTTGTTTTCAAAACCGTTGGCGGCAAATTCACCGCGAATCGTGTTTGTCTTTACCGTATCGTATCCGCCCGACGAAGTCGTTTTATAGCCGCCCGTCTGGATCATGAAATGCTCAATCACACGGTGGAAAATCACGCCGTCGTATGCTTTTTTGTCAACCAGTTTTAAAAAGTTTGCCACCGTTTCGGGCGCAACGTCGGGATAAAGTTCCGCCGTCATTTTTCTGCCGTCGGTAAGCGTGATAACAACGCGGTTGCCGTTCGATTTTTCGCAGGAAGAAAGGGACAGCGACAGGGTCAGCGCCGTGACGGCAAGAAGCAATATTGTAACGAATTTTTTCATACGTCCTCCGTTTTCACACACTTCGTGTGTTCCTGATAACTTTTCGTTTCTATCTGACTTTTCGTTTTGCACACACTTCGTGTGTTACTGATAACTTATCGTTTCTATCCGGCTTTTCGTTTCACACTTCGTGTGTCCCTGATAACTCTTCGTTTCTATCCGACTTTTCGTTTTATCCGCTTCGTGTGCGTTTAAGCTTTATTTCGGCGCGCTGCCGACAGGTATTTCAAACGTTGCGGGCAATTTTTACACGCGGTAAAACAGCGGCTCGTGACCGGAGTCCTTTACAAACCGCAAAAGGTCGGCATAAGAAACGTAAAGCGAGCCGGTGTTGTCGTTCGGGTGCATACAGATTACCGGGTAATTCTGCAGATCGGCGTCTAACACGAGTTGAACGCGATGCTCCTTGTCGTTTGCGATGCAGAGGGGGGAAACCGACCCCGCGGCAACGTCCAGAAACTTTTCCAACCGCTCTTCGGAACAGAACCCCAGCCTGCTCGACCCCAAAAACGCGCGCAGCGCTTTCAAGTCGGCGTGCTTGTCGTAGCACTGCACCAAAAGGTACATTTTTGTGCCCGTGTCGTTGCGCAGAAACAGGTTTTTCACCACTACGGTCCGCTCGTCTACCGGTACGTACGCCTTGACCCCGTCCGCTGTAAACAGTGCGGGATGAAAGATTGCCCGGTAGGAAACGCCGTCGCTTTCCAACTTCCGATACGCAGAAAAAGCGCGCTCGGAAAGCAGGTTTTTCGGCATCGCAGCGATTGCGGTATAGAAAATCGGGTTATAATTTTCCGGTTTTTCGAGATTTCCGTCCGCGCCGGAAACACGGCATTCATTCGTGCCTGAAGCAATTTCCCCGTCCATATGCGCGGCACCGTTTTCCGCCGCAGGCGCAACCGCTTCTTTCACTGCGCCGGCGCCCGTCATATTTTCAACTGCGCCCGCGGCAACTTTCCCGTCCCCGTCCGCTGCAGTCTTTTCGCCCTCGCACGGGGCGCCGTTTTCCGCCGTTTCCGCAGTAGCCTTTTCATCCGCGCGCCCGGTAAAATCTTCCGCCGGCAAGTCCCGTAACTTTTCCGCCGTCATCATCTTCTGCCCTTACCGGAAGAAAGGCGCTTGATCGCCTCGTAGTACATGGCGAAAGTCAGTTCGAAATCGGTGATTTTCGCGTTTTCGTCCGCCTGATGCACGGTGGAGGGCTCCTTGCCGAATTCCGGACCGAAGCCCGCGCCCAGTTTCAGCGCCCGCGCATAGGTGCCGCCGCCGATGGCGATCGGCTCGGCTTTTTCCTGCGTGAAGGTGTTGTAGACGTCTAAAAGCGTGCGGATCAGAAAACTGTCCTTGTCGTTATAGAGGGGCGCCTGCGAGGAAAGCACAACCATAGGCACGCCGTAGACCTGCAGTCTGTCCAGCACCTCTTTTTCGGTATGCGTTGCGGCGTAGCGAATATCCGTCACGACGTCCAGAGCCCCTTCCGAAAGCGAGAACACGTCCGGCGAAAAAGTGGTTTTTCCCGTCACGTCGGATATCTCGGTAAGTTTCGCCTCGTCGTCAAACAGGCGGAGAACGTTTTCCACCGCAAAGCCTTCTTCCTTCAGGGCGGAAAGCAGAATATGCGCCGCGTTTTTGCCCTCGTCCGGGGTGGAACCGTGCGCCTGCACGCCGATCGCGGTCACCGCGTCGCCCGCAACCTGCAAGCCGAATTTTTCTACCGTTTCCAAAGAAAGCGGCCGGGCAAGGCGCGCCGTGGCTTTGCCGGGTACCATGTTGGGGCGGTCGCCCGCCGCAAACGACAGAATGGCGGGATCGGCAGCAAAACGCAACTTCACGTGACAAATGCCCTTTTCCGCATAAATCACGGGGAAGTCCGCGTCCGGCGAAAAGCCTTCGTCCGGCATTTCGGCAACTTCCCTATAGTGTTTGATGCAGCCCCAGCCCGTTTCTTCGTTGCAGCCCAAAATGAGTTTGATCGTTTTTTTGGGGCGGAAGTCCTCGTCCTTCAGTTTTTTCATCGCGTAAAGCGAAAGCACAGCGGGACCTTTGTCGTCCACCACGCCGCGGCCGTACAGCCTGCCGTCCTTTTCGGTCATGGAAAACGCGGGGAACGTCCACCCGTCCCCCTCCGGTACCACGTCGAGGTGGGCAAGAACGGCAAGGCAATCTTCCTTTTTCGCGTCCGGGTTGCCGAAGACGACCTCGCCGACGTAATTGTCGTAATTCTTCACCGCAAAGCCCATGTCTTTTGCAACGTCCAGCATAAAGGTAAGCGCGCGGTAAACGGGTTCGCCGAACGGCATATCGCCCTCAGGCGCGCCCTCCACGCTGGGGATTTCCACCAGTTTTTCCAAAGTTTTTAAAGAAGAAGAAAAATAGTTCATAAAAAACCTCGTTTTTTCGATAAAATAATTATACACTTTTT
Source organism: uncultured Clostridia bacterium (assembly GCA_934272745.1). GTDB lineage: Bacteria > Bacillota > Clostridia > Christensenellales > Borkfalkiaceae > SIG402. The sequence continues at coordinate 8,820 of CAKQSI010000006.1, forward strand.
TCAATTTATGGTAAAATGTTTACACGAACATTTTCGCATAATTTTTAGGAGAAATTTTTTCTATGGAAGAAGTAAGAACGAGATTCGCTCCCAGCCCCACGGGTTATCTGCATATCGGGGGGTTAAGAACCGCCCTTTACGGCTATCTGTTTGCAAAGAAAAACGGCGGCAGTTTTATCCTGCGGCTGGAAGATACCGACACCGCGCGCCTTGTCAAAGATTCGGTGGACGTCATTTACAAGACCCTGAAAGACAGCGGCGTTGTTTATTCCGAAGGTCCGGACGTGGGCGGTCCCTACGGTCCGTATATCCAGAGCGAACGCAAGGACATCTATAAAAAGTACGCCGAAAAACTGGTGGAACTGGGCGGCGCGTATTACTGCTTCTGCGACGAGGAACGTATCGCTTCCTTAAAGGACGAAAACGGCAACGTGCGTTACGACAAGCACTGCCTGCATTTGTCAAAGGAAGAGATCGAAGCCAACTTAAAAGCCGGCAAACCCTACGTCATTCGCCAGAACGTTCCGCTTACCGGTTCTTCTTCTTACGAAGATCTCGTTTACGGCACCATTACGGTGGAAAATAAGGATATGGAGGACGGCATACTGCTGAAAAGCGACGGCATGCCCACCTACAACTTCGCCAACGTCGTGGACGACCACCTGATGAAGATCTCGCACGTGATCCGCGGGATCGAATATCTTTCTTCCACGCCCAAATATAACCTGATGTACGACGCGTTCGGTTGGGAACGCCCGGTGTATATCCACCTGCCGCCCATCATGAAGGACGAGCATCAAAAACTTTCCAAACGCAACGGCGACGCCAGCTATCAGGATCTGGTTGCGAAAGGCTACGTTCCGGAAGCGATCATCAACTATATCGCCCTTCTCGGCTGGAGTCCCAAGTCCAATCAGGAAAAATTCTCGCTGAAAGAACTGGAAGAACATTTCTCCTTAGAGGGAATCAGCAAGTCGCCCTCCATTTTCGATCCCGTAAAACTGGGCTGGCTTTCGGGCGAATACATTAAAGAGATGCCCGCGGACGAACTGTATACCCGCGCGCTGCCCTTCCTTGAAAAAAGCAAGCTCTGGGGTAAGGATTACGACTTTAAAAAACTGCTGGAACTGGTCAAAACCCGCATCGAAACCTTTGCCGAGATCCCCGGAAAAATCGACTTTTTTGAAGAATTCGGCGCATTCGACTCCGCGCTTTACACGCATAAAAAGATGAAGACCGACCCCGCCGTGGCAAAAGCCGTGCTTCCTTCGGTCATCGAAGCGGTGGAAACCATTCCCGAAGAGGAATTCACGCTGGAAAAAATCCACGACGAAATGATGAAACTGCCCGAAAAACTGGGCATGAAAAACGGGCAGGTGCTGTGGCCGATGCGCGTTGCCCTTTCGGGAAAAGAATCCACGCCCGGCGGCGCGTTCGAACTTGCCGACGTCCTCGGCAAAAAGCGCACGCTGGAACGCCTGCGCTTCAGCCTGAAACAACTGGAAAAGGCGGAGTAATTCCGCCGAGACGATATAAAGACGAAGATATGAAACCTCGCGCGATCTATCATCTCGATATCGATACGATGCCGCGGCAGACGCTGAAAAAGGTCGTTTTATGCAGCGCGCTTGCCATTCTTGCCGTCGTGTCGGTCTATATCACCGCGTTAAAGCCGCAGATCTGGTACCTGACGGTGCCCGTTTCGCTGGGGTTTTTGCTGTCTTTCCGGATGAAGACCAAGGTAACGGAAGACGTTCCGCACCTCATCGCGCTGTACGCGGTGGACTGGGCGCTGTTGCTTCTGCTCAGTTTTTTCATTAACCAGTCTATTTTAATTCTGTTGAATATTACCATTCTCGCCTCGTTTTATTGCGTTATGCCCACCATGCGGCTGAAGATCGCGGCGACGGTGTTTTTCTACGTGACCTATTTTTTGATGCTGACCAACATGTTCCGGGACTTTTCCGCCGTGGCGATCGCGAACATTTTTACGTCGTTCCTTCTGTACTGGTTCTTCTTTTTATTCGTCAATCTCTGCGCGGTTTACGTCGGGAAAACGCGTATGGAAAAAAAGAATCTGGAAGAAAGCCGCGCGCGCGAAGAAAAACTCCGGCAGGCGTATCTCGAACTGGAAAACGTCACCATTTTAAAGGAGCGCAACCGCATCGCGAAAGACATTCACGACAACGTCGGTCACGCCATCACCACCATCATCATGCAGACCGAAGCGGCGAAGATGTCCTTTTCTTCCGACCCGGAAAAGGCGCGGCGGTGCGTCGTGGCGGCGAACCTGATGGCGGTAAACGCGCTCGAACAGATGCGGGCTTCCGTCCACTTACTCGGCGACAGTCCGGAAACGCTCGATCTTGCGGAAGAACTCGGCAAAATCGTGCGGGACACTTCCGAGGGATCGGACGTCGTGATCCGTGCGGAAATCGACCCCGAAGTATCGAAACTGGACTACCGTCCGTCGCTTTTGTTCCGCTCGGCGCTGAAAGAGGGGTTGAACAACGGCATTCGCCACGGCAAAGCCAACGCCTTTTTGTTCCGCATGAAAAAGACCGGAGCGGGCGCCGATTTCTTCCTTTCCGACAACGGAGAGGGGGCGGAAAATTTTCAGCCGGGATTCGGCTTGTCCGGCATCGTGACGCAGTTCGGCGCATACGGATACGGGGCGGAATTCTTCACCGAAAAGGGCGAAGGATTTGAAATGCATATTTTTAAAAAGACCGAAGATCCGCAAGCCGGCAGCTTTAAACCCGCCGACGGCAAAGACGACCCCAAGGCAGGCGAAAAAACCCCGCCCGAAGCGGCGGAAGCGCCCCAAAGTCCGGTTCCGGCAAATCCAGAAACCACGGGAGGGAAAAGTCTATGATCCGCGTTATGATTGCAGACGACCAGAAGGAACTTACCGACGGCATCCGCGCCGTACTCGAATGCGACCCCGAAATCCGCGTCGTGGGCGTTGCCCCCGGCGGCAAGGAACTTTTGGGACTTCTGAAAGACGCTTCCTGCGACCTGATTCTGATGGACGTCCGCATGCCGGGCATGAACGGCGTTCTCGCCACGCGGGAAGTAAAGCGGCTGTATCCGGAAATCAAAATCGTCATTCTGACCACGTTTGACGACAGCGAATATATTTTAGACGCCATGAACTACGGCGCCAGCGGCTATCTTTTGAAAGACACCGGCGGCGAAACGCTGATCGCTTCGGTGAAAAACGCGATGAAGGGCGAATTTGTTCTGCCCGCGCGCGTGGCGCAGAAGATCGCTTCCGCCGCGACCAAGGTCAAGCGCGACCGCGAGTTAACCCTGCGGGAAACGTTCGGTTTTTCCGACCGGGAAACCGAAATCGCGCTGATGATTTTAGAGGGGTTCAACAACCGGCAGATCGCTTCCGCCCTCATTTTGTCGGAAGGGACTTGCCGCAATTATATCTCCGCCGTGTACGAAAAGGTGGGCGCGGATTCCCGCCAGGAAGCCGCGGAAAAGATGAAGCAAGCCATCGGCGAAGGGTGAACCGGATTATGAACCGGAAGAAAAGCGCCGCAGAAAGCGGCTTTTCGGGCGATATAACCGAAACGTTCGGGCGTTTTCCGCCGGTCGGCATGCGGGAGTGCGCCGCTGCAACCCCCTCTTTTCGCCCGTTGCCTGCCGCCGCCCCACTTTCGGACGTGATTCTTATCAGCGACGATTATGCGCGGCTGGGGCTGAAAAAGGGATATATCGGCGTCGTCGTGGAAAACCGCACCCGAGAAAACGGACTTCTGATCGTCGATTTTTTTAATCCCGTTACGGGAGAAGAGATCGTTTCGCAGGCGGAGATCCGGGAAGGGGACTTCCGGCTCTATACCGGGACGGCGGAAGACGTGCGGGCGGGAAAAGAATTCCGCGCCCTGTTTCAAAAATAAGGCGCCGGGTGAAGTTTTCGTTTGAAACGAAAGCCCGGGCGCAAACGATAAAGATACGCCCCGATACGGCCGCCGAAACGGGAATTTTGAAGACGAAAACGCATACTGCTCCGCACGCGAGAATCTTGCCGGCGGGGTTTATAAAAAGAAAAAACGCCTACCGCAAAAGCCGTCTCCGCACGCGAGAATTGCGTGCTGCGCGTCTGCGAATTGCGCCGGCGCGGATTGTAAAGAATACAAAAAACGCATACCGCAAAAGCCGCGGTATGCGTTTTTTAACTGTTTTTTATAAAATCCGGCAAAGTTCCGGCTAAGAGTTTGCGGCATTCCGCCCCGGTAAAACCGGCAGGCCGATACTTGCAAAACGGGGAATTTCCGTTCGATAGTTCGGCGAAAATTACCGACAAGACGGCAGGCTGCCTAAAGTAAAGTCGGGCATTTCCCACACGGAAAACCAGTGGGAAACGCCCGATTAAAACCGACGGTCGCCCCGATAAACCCGGGAGCCCGCCGCATGGTTCCGGCAAACTTTTGCCGGAGTTCAGCCGATTACTGGCAGTCTTTTACGCCCTGTTTGGTGCCGACGTACAGCATTTTGCCCGATCTGCCGGACTTGACGTTTTCGTCTTTCTGATCTTTGAAGTAACGTTCTTTGATCTTCTGCAGGTCTTTTTCGGAATCTTTCGCCGAAGAAGCGTCCTTGAAGTAGACGACCATGACGGATTCGTTACCGTTGGTTCCCCAAACAACGTCGTCAACGTTTTTGAACATTGCGCGGACAACAGCGGCAGCTACAGTGTTATCGACGACGTAGCCGGCGTCTTTCAGGTTGGCGGTTGCCTTGTCGGCAGTGGACGGCATACAGCCGGCGAACATTGCAACGCCGAGTACGAGGACGATCGCAAGGGACAGACTTTTAACCATCTTTTTCATAGCAATTCTCCTTTTGTTTCTGGCGGGGAACTCCCTCGCCGTATTTGCAAAAGACATCATACCATCTTTTTCTAAGAAAAGCAACAAAAAAGCGATTAAAACCGGGGTTTTCTATAATTTTGGCAAAAGATGTGTTTTTTCGTGCGGGAAAGCGGTGCGGCGAAAAATTTTCCGCTTGCGACAAAACCGCCCGGCGCCCCGAAAAGTTTTATAAAAAGCGAAAGCAAAAGCCGCAGTTTCGACCGGATTTTCCCCTTTTTGACAAAAGAAGTATCGCTTTTTACGGGTTTTTTCGGAAAACGCTTGCTTTTTCTTTGCTTTCGCGCTATAATACAAGCAGTATTCTGAATTAAAAAATTGATCCCTGCGGCGGGCGACTGTTGCAGTTCGTTCCTTTTCTATTTTAGGATAACTATCTAATGGAGGTACCGAAGCATGAATCATGGTACTGTAAAATGGTTTAACGAAGCAAAAGGTTTTGGATTCATTTCCAATGACGACGGTTCCGGTGACGTTTTCGTTCACTTTTCCGCAATCGTCGGCACCGGCTTTAAGACGTTGAAAGACGGACAGAAAGTCACTTTCGACACCGAGCCCGATCCGAAAGACAGCAAAAAACTGCGTGCAGTCAACGTTTGCGCCGAATAAGGCAAAGCGTTTATACGCAAATTGAGAAAGAGGCAGATCCGTTTCGGGTCTGCCTTTTTTGTGCTTGCATTTGCATTATTTTAAGTCCGCGTCCGTCTTGGCACCGGAATTTCATTCCCGGCAGTTAAAGGCGTCTGCTAAGCCGCGTTATCTTTAAGTTTTTCGCTGAGCCGCGTTATCTTCAAGTTTTTCGCTAAGCGCCGTTATCTTTCAAAATCTTTTGCAAAATCCCTTGCTGCGGCAAGGATCGCCTTCCTTAGCGAAAGGGCAAACAGTTCTTCCGCACGCGACATACACTCGAAAACGTTCGGGCAAAGTCCGGTCAAAAGAAAAACGCCTTCAACCTCTTCCGGCAATACGGTGCCCGGCGCAATGCCGCCCGCAACGAGGTAAAGCGGTTTTTGGAACGCCTTGCAAAGCGCGGCGATTTTTCCCACGGCTTTGCCGGTAAACGACGTTTCGTCGATCCACCCTTCGCCGGAGATAACCGCGTCCGCTTCCCGCAATTTTTCCTCGTAATTCTGCCGCAGAAAGAGTTCCGAAAGTCCGTTTTTATACTCGCCGCCAAGCACGGAAAGCAGGGCAAATCCCAGTCCGCCGGCGGCTCCGGTACCTTTGCCGCAGGCGCCGCCCGGTTTTGTTTCTTTGCTGATAGCGCCGATCGGTTTGGTTTCTTTGCTGATAGCGCCGCCCGCCGTATCGCCTTTGCCGGTGGCACCTTCCGCACCCGTCTTACCGTCAAAAGCGCCGCCGGACGGATTTTCCGCCGGGGCGGAAAGTACGTCCGCCGCAGGGATTTCGTTTGTTGGGTTGAAGGGTAAATGCGCCGAATGAAAAACGCCCGCCGCACCGCTGCAAACACCTGCAAAATTTTCACTCTCTGTTCCCGATTTCAGGGGGACGTCCCCCCGTTTTTCGGAACCGGGCAGGGCTTTCAGCCGACAGACTTCCTGCAAGGCGCAGGCGGAAAATCCGGCAAGCGCGCCTTCCAGAAAGCGCTTGCCGCCCGTGCTTGCCCCCTTTTGCGCCGCAAAAAGAGCAACTGCGCCGGCTTCCCCCAAAAGGGGCGCTTCCGTATCGCAAAGGACGGTCAGCTTCTTTCCGTTTAACGCGGAAGCAAGCGCCGAAAAATCGCAGCGCCTCACGTAAGGCAGGTCGGAGGGGAGATAGCCGGTTTTTCTGCCGTAGGCGTCGAAATATTCCGCGCCCAGCGCCGCCAAAAGTCCCGCGCCGCCGTCCACCGTGCCCGTGCCGCCTAAGCCTATGCAAAGTTCGGTTACGTCGCCGTCTTTTGCGGCAAGCAAAAGCAGTTCTCCAAGTCCGTAGGAAGTAAACGAAAGCAGGGCGTCTTCCTTGCGGTTTTCCACGGAAATGCCGCAGCAGTCCGCGGCGTCGAGATACGCCGCGCCGCCCGAAACAAGGTAGTACGCCTGCTTTTTTCTGCCGTTTTTGCCGGTCACGACCACCGTCTTTTTTCGGGTGTCCTGCCCGTAAGTAAACGCGCGCTTCGTCCCCTCGCCCCCGTCGCCGACGGGAACGGCTTCAATTATAATGGGGTCGGGATTTTGTATAACGGGGTTGGGATTTTGCTCGGTTTCCGAAGAACGAGGCGAATTTCCCCGTTCGTCTTCCACGGCAGGGGATTGCGTCTTTTGTTCATCTTCCGCGGCAGGAAGGCAGGGGGCTGCTGCTTTTTCCTCGGCAAGAGGGAGCGGCTCCTTTTCGTTTTCCGCGGCAGGGGATTGCGCCGGTTGCCCGGCTTCCACGCCCAACTCCTTTTCCACCCGTTTCGCGATCCGGCAAGCGGAAGCAGACGAAAGGCTGCCCTTGAAACTGTCGATTGCAATAAAAAGTTTCATAACCCCTCCGGAAAGCGACCGTTTTGCGCGCCTCGCGATTTCTTTTCGGTTTTCCCTTTCAAAAATACTTCGCGGTTTTTACGTTCCTCCCTTATTATAGAAAAAGGCGGGCGCCTTGTCAATACAATCGTCGCGCATTGTCCAATTCACCTTCGCGCAATCGCCGCGCTTCGTTTAAAACCGTCTTTACGTCCGCTTGTCTCCTTTCGGCAACCCTCTGCATGTAACAGAAACTGCCAATGCCGGACTCTTTCCCGGTTGGGAAGGCGCTTTCTCTTTTCTTGTCAGGCAGTTTTCCCTGCCGGCAGGGAAAACTGCCGCCGATCTTTTTCAAAACCGCACGAAAAATCGCTCTGTCTTTTCAAAAACGCACGGGAAAACGACTCGCCTTTTCAAAAACGCAAAAAAAACCGAAAAACTGCGCGTTTCTCTTTGACATTTCCTTTTTCCTGTGCTAAAATAGGTGGGCAATCGGGGTGTAGCGCAGTTTGGTAGCGCGCTTGAATGGGGTTCAAGAGGTCGCAAGTTCGATTCTTGTCACTCCGACCATCTGATCGGCGAAACTTCGTTACGAGGTTTCGCCGATTTTTTTGCGAAAATCTCCGATTCTTACTTCTTACAGGCTGTGCGGCTTGCACAAAAAACACCTTCCCCGTCTTCGGGGAACCCTTTTCGGCAGGAAGCCGCCGTTTCGATCCACCGGAGGCGTTTATGTGGATTTTACTCGCCGTACTTTCGGCATTCTTTGCCGGCGTGACTACCGTTCTTGCAAAACGCGGAATCAAAAATGCGGATTCCGACGTTTCGACGGCGATCCGAACCGGCGTGGTTCTTTTGATGGCGTTTTTGATGACCGTGGTTTCCGGCTCGCTCGGCGGGTTGAAAGCGGTCGGCGGCAAAAATCTGCTGTTTCTCGTCCTGTCGGGCTTCGCTACGGGCGCTTCCTGGCTGTGCTATTTCAAGGCGCTGAAAGACGGCGACGTCAGCAAGGTCGTTCCCATCGACAAATCGTCCGCCGTGATGACCATGCTGCTATCTTTTCTTCTGTTTTCCGAAAAGGCGACCGTGGCAAAAATTTGCGGCATGGTGCTGGTTGCCGTCGGAATCTTTCTGATGATCGAAACCAAAAAGAAGCCGACACCTCCCGCGCCCTTGCCGGCAGGAGCCGCAGGGGCGGATCCGGCGACCCCGAAAGGGAAACCCGCTGACAATGCCGGGGTAAAAAACGGCGCCGCCTTGCAGGAACCGAAGAGGGCGGCTGTCGGAAACGACGCACTTTCCTCTATGCCGCAGGCGGGCGCTTTTGAAACCAGCGCGCAGATTTCAACCCTGCAGACGGGCGCTTTTGTAGACGGCGCGCAGAATTCGGCCGCGCAGGCGGGCGCTTTTGAAACCGGCGCACAGGATTCAACCCTGCAGACGGGCGCTGCCGCAAACGAAGCGGCGCTTCCCGCAAAAAAAGCCGCGGCTGGCTGTGGTACGCGCTGCTTTCGGCAGTGTTCGCCACGCTGACTTCCGTCCTCGGCAAGGCGGGGATCGACGGCGTGGAATCCTCACTTGGTACCTTTATCCGCACGGCGGTCGTGCTGATCGTATCCTGGGCGCTGGTAGTTGTCAAAGGCAAGGGCGGAGAGGTCAAAAAAATCTCCGGGCGCGACCTCGTGTTCATTCTGCTTTCCGGCTTCGCTACGGGCGCTTCCTGGCTGTGCTATTTCAAGGCTCTGAAAGACGGCGTCCTTTCCGCCGTCACCGCGATCGACAAATGCAGCGTTGCGTTTTCGGTCGGGCTGTCCGTACTGCTGTTCCGCGAAAAAATTTCGCTCCGCGCCTTTATCGGACTTCTGATTCTGCTCGGCGGAACGCTTTGTATGCTATCTTGATTTCCGGGCAAATTTCAGGGGGAAGGTTCCCGATTTTGCATAACGGTAGTCAAAATCGGGAACCTTCCTCGTTTCCTGACGAAAATTTTTCTTCAAAAAACCGGGCGGAATCCCCCCTCTCTCGCGGGGCGCGATCTCAAAATAAATATAACGCCAACTCTCGCCGGCAAAAGCCGCGACTTTCCCTCGCCGCAGCGCGAAAATTCTTCTGCAACTTATGATCAAACAAGGACTGAAAAATTTCATTTCCTGTCTGAAGTACGCTTTTTCGGCGCTTGGCGTACTTCTTTTTTGCATGCTGATCGGCGCTTCCTGTTTCTTTTCCGACGCGTCGGAAGCGGCGGCGCTGTTTAAAGAAGAGGCAGGAGCGGCGATTTCCGACGTCAGAATTTATCCGGACGAGTTCGTTTCCTTTCTTGCGGACAAGGCGCTTGGCTTAAACTGGTCCGACCCCGTTTCCGCCCTCCGGCAGATTTGCGACCGAAAACAAATTTTTGCTGCGGTGGAAGACGGGTTGAAAGTCTCCGTTCCCGATTACGAAGCGCACGCAGAAGCGCTCGCTTCTGCCGTCGGCAAGGCGGGTGAGGACGTCGTCGGCGCCGCGATCAGGTTTATTTTGTGGTCGGCAACGGGCGCGATTGCGGGTTTTTTTCTTACGCACGCGCTGGTACGGCGAAGCGTCGCCCCGCGAAAAGATCTGAAAGCTTCGCTGCTCGCCGCGCTGTACGGATCGGTGTTCCCGCTCGTCGTTATGGGCGGAACGCTGTGGCTGACCGGGATTTTTAGGCTGAATTCCACATGGCAGGCCGTGGCGTTTTTGGTGGTTACCGAACTTTCGCTGCTGTTTTCCGCCTGCCTCGTTCAGGGCGCAGGAAAAGTCAGGCTGAAAGACGCGGTCAGCGCCAAAAACCTGTGCGGACTGCTTGCCGCTGCGGTCATCGTGTTTGCCGTTATTCTTCTTATTACCGTCGTAATTTCACTGCTTTGCGGCGCTTTCGTGGGGACGGTCGCCTTTTACGCGCTGTTTACGGTGGGATTTTTCACTTCGCAAATGCACGCGGAGTCTTTTGTAAAAACCATGGCGGAAAAGAACCCTTCCGCACGAAAATAACGCGTTTTTCGCTTGCGGGGTTGGCGAAAAGCGTTTTTATGACGGTGGCAGCGCCGAAGCGCAGCAGTGTTACCCGCGTTAGCGCCAAGTTGTTTGTTTGTTAAATTTGATGAACGACGTTTTCTACGCGGGCGATGGTTGTAATCTCTCAGCGCGGCTGCGCTAACCGCTTCGGCGCCGGGTTGATTGCTTGCAGAGTTTGATAAAAAGCGTTTTCGTGCGGACTGCTTGCCGGCAAAGAGCTAAGGAGCCGCAGAAAGAAAAGAGAGGAAACTGCCCGCAAAAACAGAGAAAGCGTTGCGAGAAAAAGTCTTGCACTGCAGGGCGTTCTCCGGCGAAACGAGCCGGGAAACGTATAAAAACGCGCCCCGGGTTTTTCTGCCGGCAATATTCCCGGGGTGCGCTTTCCGGACGAGGCGGTTCCTCGATCTTGTCGCGGGTGACCCCGCCGGCGATTTTTTATCTTTTTTCGGATTTTTCCGTCCAAAAGATTGACGGGGAAAAGAAAATTTGCTATACTCTTGTTCGGCTTTACGAAAAAGGCTTTTATCGCGGCAGTCGGTTTCCGCAGGCGCGGCACTCGTTTTTTTGCGGGCACGGTAATTCCCCGCAGGGAACGACTTTGAAACGCAGACTTTTTCGCCGCCGCAATTTCATACGGACAGGTATCGAAGTGGTCATAACGGCCCTGACTCGAAATCAGGTAGTCCGCAAGGGCTCGTGGGTTCGAATCCCACCCTGTCCGCCAATAGGAATCGCGTTCTAACCCGCGGTTCCTTTTTGTTTGCGTAAAAGGAGTTGCGGGTTTGATCGTGAAAACTCAAAAGGTCGAACCCAAAACAACCTATCTCATGCAACCGCGCGGATATCGCGGTTATTATAAAAAGAAAGAATAATGCACGATTTAAGGCGATAGAACGTTGATTCTACCGCCTTTTTCTATGTCATTGATAAGTTTAACCGTCCGCTTTCTTCGTCGAACGACGAAATTTTTCGTCTTTCGTCGCCAGTGGTTGTAGCACAGTGAAAATCGAAAGTCAGCGGCAAAAAATTTTTTGCTATTTAACAAACAAAATGAGAACAAAAGATACGTTACAAAGTGTTTTGAGTAAATTTAAAGAAAGTTGTTATATTTGACTGTCGAAAAAAAAGCAGTAATTTTTACATTTGTCTAAAACGACAACAAAAGTTGTCCCAAATGACAACAAAATGCTTGAAGTCATTGCAGTTTTATGCTACAATACAATTAAGAAAAAATATTTGACTGTGGAGATATTATTATGACAAATTTAAAAAATAACATAGACCACTATATGCAATTAAAAGGTATTAAAATGTATAGTCATCTTCTTATCGATATAGCGCATCAATTAGGAATTAACGGTAAAGAAGCATATGCATTTGCAAAAAAAGAAAAAGCAAATTTCTCAAAAATGCTAAAAGGAGAAAGACCATTAAAATACGAGTTTATCGTTCCGTTAGAAAAAATTTTCGGCGTTTCGTTATCAAGAATAATGGATGAAGATGCATATAAACTTCCTGTTGAGAAGGATAATGTGCCGTTTAACAAGGGATTCAGATATTATGCCTATTTAGATAATCCTGATTTTTATCAGAACGAATTTGATAAATTGTTAGCAAAAAACGGCAAGTCTATATTAAATAATATGGATGAGTTTGGGAAAACCTTTTTAGATTATGTTGTTGAATATCACGCAGTCAACGGTGTCAGATACCTTTACAACACATATGGAATTACGTTAAAATGGTATTATAATAGTTTTGATTTTAACAAAGAAAAAGGAATGATTTGGTGTTCTTTTGAAAACGCAATTGAATTTGCACGACTTGTAGCAAGTATGAATGATGCCGGTTTATTTAATGCTATATATGATTCTTATAATATGTTTTATACCAATGGTCATTATGGCGGCTCGGACTCAATTTTTTATTCTCCGGAATATTTAGAAATATTGTTGGATAATAAAGTAATATTTGAGTCTTTACTTGTGATTAGAAATTACGATTTACAATTAGGGAGCATTTCAAAAAGAAAACTTAAAACAGATGTTTTACACTATTGCTCTATAAATCCGATATTAAATAATTGCTTAAATTATGCATTAAAACATTTAGATAAATATAAATCGCAAGCAATAGCACTTTTGAAATTCGGGATAATTCACAATAAAGAAATTGTAAGTAAAATTGATATAAATGACTGTTATATATCCAATGATTTGGGTGGCTTAAAAAACTGTAAAGATGAAAACTATTATAAATGTGTAATTCTTGTTAATGAAAATAACATAAAGGATGGCGATATAGAAAAACTAATAAAAGAATTACCCAAATTTAACAGAGTTAATTAATAAGATAAGCTGAGGTAAATTATGTTTAGGTCAATTTTTAATAAAAATACGTTTAATGACCAAGAAGAGAAAGAGAAATTAAACAATCTCTCAGAAAAGGAGCTATTAATAGAATTAATAATCGAATTAAAAAAAGTAAGTATAAAATGTGATGATATCGCAAGAAAAATTGTTATTTGGAGCGATTAGTTTGTGAACACTAATTGATTAAACCATTAAAGAATAAAATTCGATTTACGTTACTAACGCTCCGCCAGAACGGACGCAACCGTCGGACACCAATCAAAGTCTGTCTTTTTATTTTTACGTATTTTCGTCATAGATAACAAGACTACGGTTGAACCGTTAAAAATTTAAATCGCGACTCTTTTCCCTTTGTTGGCAGTTACGGCGCCGCTTGTGCCGCAACTGTTTTTATCTGCGTGTGTTAAAGAAAATCCTCGCCCGCAAAAAGCGTAAACGACGGCTAAAAAATCCTTTCGCGTTTTCCAATTGTAAAGTTTATGTAAAGTGGTTGTAAATTCTCGGCAAACAGGCGGTTTGAGGTGCGTATGCGGTTGTCATAATCGGTAAATTTTGTTATATTGAAACCGATTGAAATTTTGCATAGGGATTCCATTCGCCATCCCTAACTATTTTTGCGGGAATAAATCGGTTTTTGCTGCGACCCACTCCCATCATCGTACGGACGGTACGATTTCGGTCGTTTGCCTTGCAAAAACCGGTACCGCAAGCGGCGATTTCTTCACCGCAAAAACGCTGATCGCGCCGAAAAGAGCGTATTTTTTGATGATTTACCACGGGCGTGAGGGTTGCCGTACCGGTCGTACGGCGCCCGAGCGCCCGTGAGAAAGGGCGAAAAAGACGCCTTTTCGGTAGGAAGGGTGACGGATGGAATCCCTACGATTTACAAACCGACCGGCAAAACGGAGTTTCGTCAATTTACAGGAGAAAAAGCATATGACGTCACAGGAAATTTTGCAGTTGATTCAAAGCCTGATCTGGCTGCTTGCGGGCGTCGGCGTGTTCATCGTCGGCATGAATTTTATGGGCGACGCCTTAGAAAAATGCGCGGGAAACGGAATGAAAAGCCTGCTTGAAAAGATAAGCAACAACCGTTTTTCGGGCGTAGGAATCGGCGCGGGCGTGACTGCCATCATTCAAAGTTCGTCCGCGACTTCGGTCATGGTGATCGGACTCGTCAACGCCGGCGTGATGACGCTGATGCAGGCGACGCCCATCATCATGGGCGCGAATATCGGCACGACGATCACGGGCGTTCTCGTCGCGCTGAAAAACGACTACTTCAATATGCTCATGTACCTGCTCGCGTTTGCAGGCGTCTTGATGAGTTTCACGAAGAAAGAAAAAGTCAAAATCGCGGGCAGTCTTTGCTGCGGATTAGGTTTGATTTTCGTCGGGCTGAACGTCATGAGCAGCGAGCAGGCGTTCGGAAGCCCGCTCGTGAAAGAACTGTTCAAAAACATATTCAGCGTCGTCGATTTTCCGCTGTTGCTCATTATCGTCGGCATGATCTTTACCGCGCTGATACAAAGTTCGTCCGCCGCGACAGGCGTCGTGATCACAATGGTCGGAAACAACGTTCTGCCTTTGGATCTCGCCCTGTTCATCGTTCTCGGCGCGAATATCGGCACCTGCGTGACCGCGCTGCTCGCTTCGATCGGCGCAAACGCAAACTCCAAGCGGGTGGCGCTCATTCACTTCACGTTCAACGTCATCGGAACGGTACTTTTCACGATTATTATCTGGATATTCCGACAGCCCGTCGTAAATCTGCTTACCGCAATATTCCCCGGAAACGGAACGATGGCGCTTCAGATGCGCATTTCCATATTCCACGTCATATTCAACGTAACGACGACCTGCCTGCTTCTTCCGTTCGTAAAACAACTGGTCGGTTTTTCCCGGCTCGTCATTAAAGATAAGGCGGACGAAAAAGACGCACCGGCGCTGAAATTCGTCGATAATCGCCTTCTTTCGATGCCGCCCGTCGCGTTGATGCAGGTCAAAAAAGAAATCGAATATATGATGGATCTGGTTGAAAAGAACGTCGGACTTTCTTTTTACGCCGAGGAAACCAGAAGCACGGACGACGGCGAACTCATTCATAAAAACGAAGACACCATCGACTTTACGAACACCGCGCTGACCGATTTTCTGATCAAGTTATCGGTGGACGTGGAGCAGAGCGACGAAACCGTGATCGGCTCCTATTTCCACGTCCTGAACGATCTGGAAAGAATCGGCGATCACGCTGAAAACTTCTTCGGCATCGTGGAAGATATGTGCAGAAAGAAACTTTCTTTCTCCGCTCCGGCGCAGGAAAAAATACGCAAAATGTACGATAAAGTAGCCGAAATGTTCTCCATTTCGCGGAACGCTTTTGAAACCGAGGACAGAACCCTTTTAACGCGGCTTTCAGAACTTGAAAACGAAGTGGACGGACTGAAACGCAAACTCACTTCGGAGCATTTTGCGCGGCTGGCGGACGGGCAGTGCAACGTGGAATGCAGTCCCTATTATTCGTCGTTGATTTCGGGGCTGGAACGCGTGGCGGATCACCTCGTCAACGTGGGATACAGTATCACGAACCCCACCGGCTCGCAAAAAGACGCGGTTCCCGCAAGCGCTTCCAATTAAAACGTAATCGCACACCGGACGGAAAGAATCCGAAACGGATTAAAAAAGAAAACCGGGCGGGAAATGCATGCCGGACGAAATAAAGACAGCATAAGTGGACGTAAAAAACAAAACGGACGGAAAAAAACGCGGAAGCAAAACAGACAAAAAAAGTAAAATGGACGGAAATATATAAAACGGGCGAGGGCGGAACCCGTAACGGGTTCCGCCCTCGCCCGTATTTATCCGAAAACGCACAAATAATTTTGATTTTTCACTATAAAATCCGGAAACAAACGTATCGCCTGCCTGGGATGTTTTCATCGTTGTCCGTCCCGCACCATTAGTTATAAAAAACAAAAAGAGGTATTTGAATCCGAATATAAACGAGGCGGAAATCGGCAAAGATATAGAATAAAAAACACTATTTTTACCTGCCGTTTTCCGCAAGGCGCCCTTGAAAACATTACGTTTTCAAGGGCGCGACTCCTGTCCTGAAGTTTCGTTTAAAAAAGGCGGACCCGTTT
Source organism: uncultured Clostridia bacterium (assembly GCA_934272745.1). Taxonomy (GTDB): domain Bacteria; phylum Bacillota; class Clostridia; order Christensenellales; family Borkfalkiaceae; genus SIG402. The sequence goes on from CAKQSI010000006.1 coordinate 24,701, forward strand.
CCATAAGGAAACGGGTCCGCCTTTCAACTAAACTGGTGACCCCTACGGGATTCGAACCCATGATACCACCGTGAAAGGGTGGTGTCTTAACCGCTTGACCAAGGGGCCTCTATATAAACGCGTTTCCGCGTTGTTGACAATGGTAGCGGCGGTCAGATTCGAACCAACGACCTGCCGGGTATGAACCGGCCGCTATAACCAACTAAGCTACGCCGCCATCAACTTTCTTCTTCCGAAGAAAAATGGTTGCGGGGGCGGGATTTGAACCACACGACCTTCGGGTTATGAGCCCGACGAGCTACCAAGCTGCTCCACCCCGCGATACGTTGCGCCAAGGCGCACAAGCACCCTCACAACAGAGTGCTTATCTATTTTATTAAATCTTACGCCGTTTGTCAACTGTTTTTACGGCGCATTTCAAAAATATTTCAAAAAACTTGCTTTTTGGCTTTTCTCTTGCTATAATGAAGAAGATATGAATCTTCGTTTCCCGGACAAAACCCAATATCCCGCGGTCGGGATCGCCGTGTCGGGCGGGGCGGATTCCGTCGCGCTCCTTATTTGGTGCGCCGAACACAAAAAGGAACTGCCGGAAATCACCGTTTACACGTTCGACCACCGCTTGCGCGGAGAAGCCGGCGCTGCGGACGCGGCGTACGTGGCAGAACTTGCGGCGCGCTGCGGGTTTTGCTGCCGCAGGTTTGTATTGCCTGTGAAAGCGTATGCTGCCGGCAGCAAACTTTCGACCGAGGACGCCGCAAGGGACCTTCGGCGAAAGGTGTACCGGGAAGCGGTTTCCCGCGGGGAAGTCAGCCTGATTGCCACCGCCCACCACGCAGGCGACCTTGCGGAAACCGTGCTGTTCCGCCTTTTGCGGGGCACGGGCGTGACCGGCGCCGCCGGAATTTTGCCGGAAACGGAAGGCGTCATTCACCCCATGCTGGGCGTGACGAAAGAGGAAATCGTCGCGTTTTTGGCAGAACGTCGTGTCGTTTTCCGCACCGACGCCACCAATTTTGACAACGCTTACACCCGCAATTTTTTGCGGAACCAAGTTTTACCGCTGATCGAAACCCGCTTCCCGCGGGCACAAGAAGCGCTTGCAAGGTTCGCCGGTCTTGCAAAAGAGGACGACGACCTGTTAGAGCGTCTGTCCGCGCCGTATCTTGAAAAAGACGGCACGCTGCTGTTCACTCCCGAAAAGCCGCTGTTTTCCCGCGCGTTCCTTCGCGCGGCGAAAAACGCAGGGCTGACGGAGGGGTACACTTCCCGCATGGCGCAGGACGTTTTTGCCTTATTTTCAAAGGACGTAGGGGCAAAAATCGAACTTGCCCGCGGTTTTTACGCCGAACGGACGCGCGCCGGCGTGCGCGTTTTTCCGCCCAAAGCGGAAGCGTTCTCCCTCCCCTTTTTTATAGGGGAGCGCACCCTTCCTTGCGGAAAAGTGCGCATTGAAAAACTTTCCGCGGCGGAAGCATTCGGAGAAAAGAAGAAGCCGTTTCCGGTGAAACGGGCGGCGGAGCAGGCGACCAGAGAATTTTTTATTTCCGCGGACGCGGTAGAAGAAAACGCGGTTTTCCGCAGTGTCCGGCAGGGAGATCGGTTTCAGCCGTTCGGGCATAAAACGGAGAAAAAACTCAAAGATTTTCTTTCTTCCCGCGGGGTGAATTCTTATAATAAAGCCCGCGCCCTTGCGATGGAAAGCGGCGGAAAAATCGTTGCGGTTCTCCCGGAAGAGATTGCGGATTTTGCCCGCGTGACGCAAAAAACGACAGACGTATACCGAATTTTTATACAAACGGAGAAAGCATAGATGTACGAAGATATTGAAAAAGTGCTGATCAGCCGCGCAGAAATCGTAGCCAGAGTAAAAGAGCTTGCAAAAAAATTAGACGCCGACTACCGCGGAAAATCGCCGGTCATGGTCTGCATTTTAAAAGGCGCCGCGCCGTTCTTTATCGAACTGACGCAATCGATGACCATCAAGTTGGAACTGGACTTTATGGCGCTTTCCAGTTACGGCAGCGGGACGAAGAGTTCCGGCACGGTCAAACTTTTGAAAGATATGGACGTAGACGTGGAAAACCGCCACGTCGTCATCGTGGAAGACATCGTGGACTCCGGCAATACGCTGGCGTACCTGAAAAAATTGTTTTCCACCCGCCACGTTGCGTCGATCGCCGTCTGCACGCTTCTCGATAAGTTTGAACGCCGCACCGTAGACGTGCGCGTGGACTACAAGGGGTTCGATATCGGCAACGAATTCGTCGTCGGATACGGTCTGGATTACGCGGAATTCTATCGCAACTTGCCCGAGATTTGCGTGCTGAAACCGGAGTGCGTGTAAATATATTCTGCCCGGTTTTGTAAACGAATATAAAATTGACAAAACCTGTTGACATAAAGACACAGGCGTGTTAAACTGAAGTCAATCTTATGTCCAGAGGTTGTATATGAATCGTTTCGAGAAGAGAAAATTAAGAGGATTGCAAAAAATTGCCGTTTCGGCGCTTGTAATGACAATGATTGCCGTAACGGCGATTATTTTGACCGGCTGTAATAAAAGCGGGGGCGAGCCTTCTCCAAGCGCTACCGTGTCGGTAACGCCTTCGTCCGAACCGCAACCTTCCGCCATGCCGGAACCGTCCCAAAAAGCGATTCCCACGGAAATAGTCGCAGAGTTTTTGGAGAAAATGGGAACAAATTATACTTACGAATTTAGCGCTAGAGACAAACATTTTGTCTATACTTTTGATGGCGACAAAATGATGGCGGAAAATAAAAACACATCAGAAATTGATTATCATTATGTTCAGGGTGACAAAGGATATGATTTGGTCTATAATAAAGAAACAAAAAAATGGGCTCGCTATGATGCAACAGAATATGATGTAAATGGCGTTATTATGGACAATTTAAGAACTGCAGACTGGACAGAATATGATGAAAACAACAATATGTTTACTGGTCTTGTCAATGGAAAAGAACTTGATTTCTATATTGATGACGATGGTGGGACTTTGATCGGTGAAAAATATTATGCAGTTATCACAGATTTAGGAACAACAAGTGTAACTCTTCCTACAGCCGACAAGATTTATAATGCAGATGAACCTATTGTTGATCCAACTCCGGTTGAAGATAGTGCACTTTATGCGGTTGATGCACAAGGAAACTATAAATTTGATATTGCGGCAATTCAAAAAGCTTTCATGGAAATTACTGAAAATGGCAATACTCTGATTGATCAAGTGTATAAAAATTGCACGGTTTTTAACGATAGAATTGTAGAAAATGTTGTGTTTATCAATCCAACAAAGGATAATTTCCAAATTGGTGTTTTGATGCATTTTGACCCAGAAATTCATGAAAATGTTGATACAACAACATGTTTGTCTGTTATCAATGATCAAAATGAAAAATGGAAAAGTTTTGTTTCAAATCCAGAAAATAATAACATTGCCAAATTTAAAGATTTCTTACTTACAACAACAAAATTGTTTAAAATTGATTCAAAATTAAATCAAGTTAAAGTTGAATATACAACTATTGATGAAGATTATGAAACGGCACATAAAGAAGAATTTGACAAGTTGACTTCAATTGTCTTTGAAACAATTGCAGAAAAAGGGTGTAAAGATACCGGTTCGTCTAGTCAATATCGTGACAAGTTTACAGAATACAAAAATGCGAGAGTTTTGTTTGGAGCAAAAAGTCCAAAAGGAGATACTGTTGCAGGACTGGAGTTAGGATATTTCAATAGCTGGAGTCAATATTATGTTTTGGATATTGATGGCAAAATTGAATTCGCACAAATTAAGGTAAATTCTTCTGTAACAAACAATGTTAAAGACGAAAAAGTAAATGTTTATGACAAGAATTATAGATGGTTTTTTGTAAGTCGAATTAAAAGAACAGATATTGATGATGGCAATAAGCTTTTATATCCGGAAACCGGCGAGGGACAAGCGGCGCTATCGGCAACCGCCGTTGTTATCTGTCCCGGGCAGAAACAAAAGAGCGCCTGAATCCGGAATCGTCAAAATATAACGACTGAAAGTAAACACGGGGCGGGGCGAGCAAATATTTTGCTCGCCCCGCCCCTTTTGGTTGCCTGGCCTGATTTTGCGTTTGCTTGCGGAAGAAAGATCATAAGCCGGACGAGCAGCTGCCGCACAATGTTGCCTGCGGAAAGGCGTGCAAGCCTTCGCTTCGTCCTGTCGGCACCCAGAAGAATTCGTCTGCGGAGAAACCGGCGTTTTGCCGCCGCGCCGGGCAGGCTTGCCGCTTCGCCGGAAGCCCGTTCCTTTTTCCAAGCGGCAGCATTGCTAAATAAATCGCCTGCGAAATGGCGCTCGCCATACGATAAACCAAGCCGTAACGGGTGAGTTCCAGCCCGCGAAAAGCGCTTTCGCCCCGCGCGGAAACCACGCCGAGCAAAGAAAGATCGCCGATTTCGGGCAGGCGTTTGCCCACCCCTTTACCGGGGAACAAGCCGCCTTCTCGCAGTTTGATCAATCCCACCTCGCTTTCCGCGCCGAGGCTGGCATCGATCGCGACGACAAGTGCGCCGGGGTGCAGCGCGCGAATGGAATTTGCAAGGACGGGCACCTCTTTTGCGGTCACGGTGTGCTTCAGTTCGCCGTAAACGAAGCAGGGCAAGCGGTAAAATTCTTTCAGAAAACTGCCGACGAGGGGGGAAAGGCTGTCGCCGGCAACGGCGTCGCTCCCCACACAGACGAAGACGGCAGGTCTTGCTCCGATCGCTTGTTTCAATGCACGGCTCAATCCCGGCACCAGCGATTTTGAATAGACGTTGAAATTGAATTCGGCGTTCTGTTCGGTGTACATTTTTCTCCTTATGTCCCGTGAGGATGACGCCCGGCAGGTTGTAGCGGTTGAAGATCGTGCGGCAACCCGTCCGGCGGGGCGAAAATCGTGCCCGGCAGCCCGTCCCGCGGGGTCGCATATCCGGCGAAACGAATTGCCCGACGAGGCTCGGCGCTTGATTTTGCAAAAAAGAAAACCGCAGACTGTTGCGGAGAAATGTTCCCCGAACCTGCGGTTTTTTATACTTTTATTTCAGCCGAAAAGCGCACTGCGATTTCAGCCGGACACTCCGGGCAGATATTTCAGCCGGAAACCATATTTTATTTCCTCCGGAAACCGTACTTGTTTTTAACCGGAACCCATGCCTGTTTTCCGGCAAAAACCTTTCCGCCCTGCAAAAAAACTCTCAGCGCTTTTTCTGCCGCATAGAAGCGACGATCATCAAAAAACGCAGGAAATACAGTAGCGACGTAACAAAACTTGCCACGTAGGTCATCGCCGCCGCGGTAAGCACCCTTCTCGCGCCGCGCACTTCGCCTTTTTCCAAAGTGCCGGTTTCTTTCAGCATGGCAAGCCCGCGCCGGGAAGCGTTAAATTCCACCGGCAGCGTAACGAGCGCAAAAATGGTGGAAAGACCATATCCGAAAATGCCGATCAGAATGAGAATTTCCGAAAACAGCGTCAGCCCTGCGGAATTTGCGCCGTACGCCAACCATTCCAGAAGAACGCCCAAAATAACCAGAGGCACCGAAAGCGTGGTGCCGATATTGGTGACTTTGACCAAAAAGGAACGGATTTTCAGCGGAACGTACCCTTCCGCATCCTGCACGGCGTGTCCGCATTCGTGCGCGGCAACGCCGAGCGCCGCCACGGAAGAGGAACCGTAAACCGGTTCGGACAGGTTCAGCGTATAATTGCGCGGGTCGTAGTTGTCGGTCAGGCTGCCCGAAGCGGGGCGAACCACAACGCCCTGCGCGCCGTATTCGTTCAGCAGGCGGGAAGCGAGTTCGCTGCCGGTCACGCCGGAACGCGACTGCACTTTGGAATATCTTTTGAATCTTACCGAAACCATAATCTGCGCGATAATCCCGAGCAGCAGTCCGGGAAGCAGAATCAATAAATAAAAAGGATTGTAATAAAGATACATTTTTCCTCCGGGCGGAAGCCGACGTTTTGCCGTAATGACCGCCGAAAAAGCGGCGGAGCGTCCCTGGAGCATCTCCCGCTTTTCCTGCATTATACGAAAAAGCCGTGTCGTTGTCAAGCAAATTCGTCTTTTCGTGCGGGGGCGTTTACGTTCCGTCATCCACGAAAAGGTCGTAAATAACGCCTTCTCGGACGGAAAATTTTACGGTTTCCGCGCTGCCGGAAGACAGCAACAAAACGGCGGCGCACTCTTCTTTTGCGGGCAGAACGCCGCAAAAATCGCCTAAAAACGCGCCGATTTCCTTTGCCCGCGGACGGAGCGATCCGCTTAAAAAGTCTTCGACCGCGCCGGATACGAACACCTCTTCCAAAAAGGCGACGGAAAAAAGCAATTCGTCTATCGATCGCGGGTCAACGTATGCCTGCGGCAATACGGAATAGGTCACGATTTTGCCGTCCGAAAGGCGCCGCACTGCGTCGGTTTTGTGTCGCCTGAGGTCCGCAACGTTCCGGATTACACGGAACGTCCCCTCGTTTTCGGTAACTTCTACCAGTCCCGCGGGGGCGGAAAACAACGCTCGTTTTTCGGCGGAAAGCAGGACGTAAAATCCGGCGCCGCCGAAACGATTGCCCTGTGCGGCGTTAAAATTTACCGCATCGCCCTTGCTTGCGCCCGCAGCGCCGCCGAACCGAAAACCGCGCGCGCCGCCAGGTTCGGCTTGGTCCGGCGTAAATTCCGCCGCGTTGCTCCGCCCCAAACCGGCGGTATTGTCCGTTCCCGCGCAAAAATAATAAAATACGCCGCCGCCGGGCAGTTGCCGCTTTTCCGCAAAAGCGTATTCTTGCGGCACGCGTACGGCGTCCCCGCCGAAAAAGCGGACGGTTTCCCCTTCGCGCACAAAGTCCGAAGCGCCCGCAGTTTGCCCGTCCGCAAAATCCGCGCCCGCGGCACCATGAAAAGCGGCGCCCGCGATTTCGTTAAAATGGGAGCCGGAAAAGACGGATTCGGCAAAACCGACGGGCTGCCCCGCAACCTCCCTTCCCGATAAGGGGTTCACCGATAAAAAAAGGGCGCCGGAAAGACCGCCTTTGCCGAAAAACGGGGTAAAAGCCGGGTTTTTCCGCAGAAAAAATTCGGGGGAAGCAGAAAAGAGTACGCTTTCCCCGCCGGAGAGAAAGGTGCATTTCCCGCTTTCGCCCGCGCGGAAATCGTGCGTAAACAGATAGCCGTTTTTTGTGAGCGGCAGCGTTTCTGATTCGATAAAAAGCGAGTTTTCGGGGTTCAAAAATACGACGTTCATGATTTATCATATGAAAAAGATGTATAAATATCCGCGTTTTGGGGAAGAACCATACCGAAAAATCAAGGAGGACGTCATTATGAACTATAAAAATCCGACCAAAGCGAAAGAGATCGACGCATTGCTCGGCTACATCGAAAACGGCAAAGCCGAAGGCAAAACGCTGGGCGAACTGTTTGCGGAGTACGCCGAACTTCACAAAAAAGCCAAAGGCAGCGTGCGGAACCGGTATTACGATCTGTTAAAAACGGGCGAAAGGGACGACGCATTCCGCAACCGGTTTTTATGCGGGCGCACGCTGAAAGCCGAAAAGCGCGAAGCCTTTACCGAAGAGGACGAGAAAGAACTTCTGCTGGGAGTATTCCGTCAAAAAACCAAGGGCGTTTCCGTGCGGAAAGCGCTGCTTTCCCTCTCTGGCGGCGACGACAAAAAAATGCTGCGGTACCAGAACAAATTCCGCAATCTGCTGGTGAAAAACCGCCCGCTCGTCGAAGAAGCGGTGCGACAGGTCAAAGCCGAGCGCGGGGAATGTTTTGACCCTTACGAAAAAAGCGCGCGGCGCGACTTTCTGCATTATAAACTGGAAAAGGAAATCGACGGTCTTTACGACCGCCTGTCCGGCATGCTGCGGCAGAAAAATAAGGAACTTACGGCGGAAGTCGCCCGCCTGAAAAAGGAAAACGCCGCGCTGACCGCGCTTTTTTGCAGGATCGGCGCCACCGGCGGAGGGACTTTTGCTCCTGCCGGAAATTCTTTCCTTGAAGGAAACTCTTCCGCGGTCAAAACCGCCTTGTCTGCTATGGAAAACGGGAATCTTGCCGGCGTTCCGGTCGGGAGAAAAGCCGCGGGGAACGAGGCGCCCGGTACCGAAAACGAGGAAACGGGTCGCGATTTCCGGCACGTTCCGCATAAAAACGGAAACGGCGGCGCTGGTGGCTGCGGCGCGCAGGACGCAGAAGCGCTCCTTCTCCCGAGCGAGCCGGAACGCACGGCAAACGCTTCCGTTTCTATCCAAAACGTGGAAAACGCGGCTGTCCTTGCCGAAAACGGGGCAATGCTATCTGCCCTTGCCGAAACCGTAACGAGCGCCTCCGTTCCTGCCAAAAATGCGGCGGAAGTCTGCGAAAAAGAAACGGAACTTTCTGCTTCCGCAGCCTCGTCGGCGATCGCTATCGCCTTGCAGGGGACCGCGGAGCGCCCCGCGGTAAGACCTTTGTAACCTTATAACGCGGCAGGTCTTATAAGTACGGCAGGCATCTTATGGTATGGCAGGCGCCCGCGGGCAAACTTTGCCCGCGGGCGCCTGCCTTGCATTACTTCTTTTCCCCTGAAAAAACGGCGAGGCAAGAATTTGACCGGGGAAAGACAAAAAATTGCCTTGCACGTTTTTTTTAAAAGGACTACAATAGACTTGTAAATTGCAGAGGAAACGCCTATTCCCCTTTGGGAGCGCCAAATAGAGTCCTTAGGGGCAAAATTTGACTTTTTTGGGGAGAAGGCAGAGTTTTTCTATGCGGGAACCGGACTTTATTTTCGGCAAAACCGGGCAAAAGAAAGGCAAAATTTACCAAATTACGCCGCAAAAAAGCGCGGCTTTGGTAAAATTTCCGCAGTTATAAAGCGAAAAACCGGCTACGCAGACAATTTTAAGGAGCAATTATGTCGATTTACGACTTGAAAATCAATCGGAAAACGCAAAAAATCGGCGTCCCGGCGGGGCGCGCGGCATTTTCCTTTTTAGCGGACGAAAACGGCACGTTTACCGCGCGGCTGTTTCTGGAAGAAAGCGCAGACGGCGCTTTTGCGGGCGCGGTCAGCGGCGCTTCGGCGCAAAAAACGGGCGGCGATTTTGTAAGTAGCGACAGCGACAATGCAAGCGCCGCAGACCATGCGGTTTACGCTGCAAGCAATACGACAATCGCCGCAAATGCCGCGGGCGGCGCCCCGGACGATTCCGTCACTTTTATAAAGGTTGCCGAAACCGCCGTAAAGGCAAAAAACGCCGGCTGTTTTTATTTCGATACCGACCTTATGCCCGGGCGGCGCTACGTTTACACGGTAGAGGGCAAAGCAGGCGCCCGCAATGCGGAACTTCGCACCGGCCCCCACAGCGAGGAGAGGTGCGCAAATATCTCCGTCAAAGAACTTCGCACCGGCACCCACAGCGCCGAACCTTGCGCAAACACCTCCGCCGCCGAACTTCGCGCGGAATTCCGCTTTGAAACGGCGATCCTTATGGACGCGCCTTTTATCACGCCCAAGGACAAAAATATTTTCTCGCCCGTACTAAAACGCACGTTTTTTGTGGAACGGTTGCCGAAAAACGCGCGCCTTGCCATCACCGGGCTGGGACTATTCCGCGCCTTTTTAAACGGAAACCGGGTGGGGCAGGATTATCTTACCCCCGGCTTCAACGACTACGACGCCTATCTTCGTTACTATACTTACGACGTGACAGGTCTTTTGACCGAGGGCGAAAACACGCTTGCGGTTTTCCTCGGCGACGGGTGGTACAAAGGCAGATTCGGCATCGATAAGCCGATCGAAGCCGGCGATAAAGTGTTCGGCGACAAATATCTGCTTTCCGCAAAATTATATACCTTCGACCCCGCTTTCCGCATTGCGGAAGGCGAAGAAGATTCTGCGCCCCTCTCCGCCCCGTTTTCCCTTTTGGAAACCGACGAAAAGTGGACGGCGGCGCCCGCGTTTTCCACGTTCAACAACATTTACGACGGCGAAACCGACGATTTTTCGCGCGCACCGGGCAAGGAAATTTCCTGCGTTTTGTCCGACGAAGGGTATCGCCTCGTCCCTGCGTTCGGCGCGGAGATCCGCGAAATCATGACCTTAAAGCCTGTCCTTTATCTTTCCCCCAAAGGGGAACGCATTCTGGACTTCGGACAGAACGCCGCGGGCTTTGTCCGCGTAAAACTGCGCGCGCCCCGCGGCACGAAAGTCACGCTGACCCACGGCGAGGTGCTGCAAAACGGCTGTTTTTACAACGCAAATTACCGCACCGCCAAGGCGGAAGCGACCTATATTTCGGACGGAACCGAACGGGAAGTTGAACCGTTTTTCACCTATTTCGGCTTCCGCTACGTCAAAGTGGAGGGGATTGAAGAGGTCAATCCCGACGATTTCACCTTTGTCGTGCTTTCTTCCGCACTCGAAAAAACGTCCGACTGGCTTTCGGATAACGAAGAGATCGACCGACTGGTGAAAAACGCGTATTTCGGGCAACTTTCCAACTTTCTGGACGTGCCGACCGACTGCCCGCAGAGGGACGAACGGCTGGGCTGGACGGCGGATGCGCAGGTGTTTTCGCGCACGGCGTGCTATCAGGAAGACTGCTTTGCGACGTACGACAAGTTCATGACCGACCTCAGAGCCGATCAGACGGCGTATTTCGGCGGCGATATCCCCATGTATTCCCCCTCCTTAAAGCGAGAAGCGGGAAACGGCGGCGCCGTGTGGGCGGACGCGGCGACCATTCTGCCGCAGAACGTCTATCTGTTTTACGGCGATAAAGAATTGCTGCAAAAAAATTATCCCATGATGAAAGATTACGCCGATCTTTTGATTTCCCGCGCGGAAAAACAGGGGCGCGGCGGATTGATCTTAAGCGGGTTTACGTTCGGCGACTGGCTGGCGCAGGACGGCGTTTGTCCGCAGGCGCTTGCCGGCGGAACGGACAACGGCTTTATCATGAGCGTTTATTGCTATCATAGTCTGACTCTTGCCGCGGACGCCGCGAAGACCCTTGCGCGGTCCCGCGACGAGAAAAAATACCGCGCTTATGCGGAAAAAGTCCGGACGGCGATTCTCGGGGAATACTTCTCCTCTTCCGGCAGGCTGGCGCTGGACACGCAGACGGCGTACGTGCTTTCGCTGTACTTTGGGATTTACGTCGATCGCGCGCGCATTGTCGAAGGTTTCCGCGCCCGGCTGGAAAAAGATTTTTACCGTATGAAGACGGGCTTCTGCGGCACGCCGCTGCTATTGCCCGCGCTGCTTTCTTCCGGCATGGAAGAAGAAGCGTTCCGCATTCTCTTTTCCGAAGACTGTCCGGGCTGGCTGTATCAGATCCGCCTCGGCGCCACCACGGTGTGGGAACGCTGGAATTCCCTTCTTGCGGACGGGACGATCAGCGGCACCAACATGAATTCTCTCAACCACTATGCCTACGGTACGGTTGCGGAAGCGCTTTACGGTTACGTTGCGGGGCTTCGCCCGCAGGAGCCGGGCTGGAAAACCGCGCTTGTTCAGCCGCATTTTAACTACCGTCTGAAGAAAATCGACTTTTCGTACCGTTCGCCGGTCGGGATCTACGCGGTTTCGTACCGCGTGGGGAAAGACGGCTGCGTGCGGGCGGAAATCACCGTTCCTGCCGGCGGCGAGGTCGTCTTGCGCCTGCCGGGCGCCACGGAAGAGCGGCTGACCGCGGGCGTTTACGTCCGCCACACGCCGAAAAACGACGCGCTGGTACATCCGTTTTCGCTGAAAACGCCCAACCTCGACGTTATAAAAAATTCCGAGGGACGGTGCGCCCTGCAGGAAATTCTGCCCCGCGCCTACGCTTTCGTCACGGGGGAAAACCCGGAATTCCTCATCAAAAACGGAGAATTTTTGGGCTCGCTGCCCATGTTCGGCGCGACCAAAGCAGATTTAAAGCGGTACGAAAAGGCGCTTCGGCAGATTGAGCCGTAACCGTTCAAAGTTTACGGGAACGGCAAAGCGGATTTTTTGCACGCCGGGTGATACGAATTTTTTGCTCGACGGGTGATACGAATTTTTTGCGCGACAGGCAGACGAAAAAGATTTCTGTCTTTTCGTAAATCGGACAATTTCCGAATTTAAATTTTTACAAGCCGGGCGATGAGAAAAACCCCGTAACTCAAAAACCTTTACAACGCCTATCCTTTCGCAGTTTTTGCGATTTTTTCTCCTTTCTGCGCCCGCCGAGTTCTATTCGGCGGGCGCGAAACATAGTTTGAAATGAGAAAGGAAACTTCTTCACTTTCGCCTTGCCCGGAAAAATCCCTTGTCGAGAAACGCTCCTCCGCTTGCTATACGGTGTTCTGCTTATCCGGTCGGCTTGCCAGTGATAAAGCGGCGTTCGAATTGCCCGCTTCATGGCAGCCTGCGTAAAAAGCGGCGGGCAGGGGCGAAAAGAAAGTTTCCGCATCGCAAATTCAATTAAAAAATCGGAGGATACGGTTTTGGACGAACAACTGCAATATGCCGATCTTTTGGAGATTCCGGTAAACACCTGTACGGTAACGACGAAAAAACCCAAAAAGCGCCGCATGAAAATTTCTCCCGACCGCTTAAAAGCGCGCGCGGTGGAAAAGAGCAATCTTGCGGCGGATCCCGACCGGCTTGCCGCAAATGCGGAGGCTGCCGCCGGACTACCCTGCGAAGCGCCGCCCGCATACCCTGCGGAAGAAAACAGCGCCGAAACGTCCCGAATTTCGGGGGACGTACCTGCATTTTCGGGAACAACGGCGGAATATACCCCTCGCCGAAACACGGCGTCTTCAGGGGTTGCAGACCGCGCCGCCCCTTGCAAAAACGCGGAAAATTCCGCCCCCTGTCAAACCGCCGGAAGCGCTTTCCCTTGCGCCGGCTGCGTTTACGCGGCTGAAAGAGACAAGGCAAACGCTGCCTCTACGGAAGAAAAGAAAGCGGCTTCCGGGGAAAACGCGGCAAATGCCGGTGCGGCTGAAAGCGGAATTCCCCCGGCGCAAGCCGCAGAAACCTGCCCGCCCGAACTGCCGCAAAGCGTGCTTGCCCGCCCTATGCAGGCGGAAGAACAGGCAAACGACGCCATGTCTGCGGGTGCGGATTCCGACGAAGATTCCGCTTCCGAAACCGAGGAAAGCGGCGTGTCCCTTTCGGACGTGATGGACGAACTGCCGCCGGCGTCCCCTTATCCGGGAGAAGAGACTCCCCGCGCCGAAAAGCGCAGAAAAATCCGCGCGGAACGCTACCCCGGCGGACGCAAAACGGGCAGAAAAATCGCGATGATTTCGGCTTGCGTGCTGACCGCGATTGTTTCGGCATTTTTCCTTTTCAATACCTTTTATTTAAAACTCGACCTTTGGGGCGCCGTTACGGGCGCGCACGCCAAAGCGCCGGACGACCGGTTGCACGACGCGTTTTCGCTGGTTCTTCCCGCGAAAAGTCAGCCCGAATGCAAGGACGGCGTGTTGGTCATTGCCGAAAAAGGCGGCGTTTACGCGCCGGCGGACGGGGTGATTTCCAAAGTTACGGCGGCAGAAGACGGCACTTACACGGTGGAAATTTCGCACAGCGACCGTTTTAAAACGGTCATTACCGGGGCGAGCATGGCGTTTAACGCGGTGGGCGATACCGTTTACCGGCAGCAACCCGTGGCGTACTGCGGCGGCGAAATTCAGACGACGGTCGCCTTTTTCGAGAACGGCGCGCTTTTGACCGGGCTGAAAATTGAAAACGGCGTCCCGGCGTTCTGACGTGAAGAAAGCGGCAAGAGGTTCCGAAACCGATACCCGACGAGATTTTGCAAATATAGGAAAAGCCGATTCCCGGCGAGATTCCGCGCGCCGCAACGAAAGCGGGGCTTTCCAAACCGCCGCAGGCGGCAAGAAAGAAGGCAATTCGGGGCGGCGCAAGATCCGGTTTTCGGTGCATCCGCTGACCGTAATTCTTGCCGCGCTGTCGTTTTGTATGAAGAAGGGGTGGTTTTTCCTCGCCCTTCTTTTTTCCGCCGTTTTACACGAGGGCGGGCATGCGCTGGTTGCGGAACGGCGAGGCTACGAACTTTCGTCGCTGCGGCTTTTGCCGTACGGGGCGGAGATCGATTTCGGCGGCGAAGAAATGAGCGGCAGGGACGAACTGTGGGTTGCGCTTGCGGGACCTTTGACCAGCCTGCTGCTTGCCTCTCTTACGCTGGCGCTTTTTTGGCTGTTTCCCGATCTGTACCCCTATACCGAAACGGCGTTTGCGGTCAATTTTTCGCTGTTTCTTTGCAATCTTTTGCCTGTATATCCGTTGGACGGCGGGCGGATTTTGCACGCCCTTTTAAGAAAGAAAAGCGCGAAAAGTGCAAGACGTATCACCGAAATCGTGAGTTTTTCGGTCGCCTTCGCCTTCTGCATGGCGCTTGTTTTGGTAAGGCCCCGCAACTTTTCCGCCTACCTTTTTTTCTTTTCCATTCTTTGTTCGCTGCTTTTCCAAAGCGGAGAAGGGTACCGCAGAATCTGCTACTCTTTCCGGCAAAAAAGGTTGCATCGGGGCGCGCCGCTGACCCTGCTCGCCTTTTCGGAGGAAGCGCCGCTTTCCGCCGCCGTCAAAAAAATGCGCCCTGCGGAGTGCTATCTTCTGGTGATTTTTCGTGCGGGAAGCCCGGCGTATACCCTGTCCGAAGCCGCCTTTTATTCCCTTGCCGAACGCTTGCCGCTGGCTACGACTTTCGCGAAAGCGGAAGCCTTTCTGCAGCAAAGCGCTTGCATTTTTGCACCGGAACCGGCTTTTATCAACGCGCCGGAAAAACGACTCGGGCAAAACCCCGTCCCCGACGTGCGGGCGTCCGACACGGATATTGCGTAAATTGCCCGGGCGAAAACCGCCGAAAAATTTTAAGGAAACCGGCAAAATCCAGCAGATTTTATTTTGCTTCCAGGGATCGTTTTTACTTTGTAAACGGACTATTGTTGCCATGCAAACCGGCTATTTTTTGCCTTATATGTGGAGCCGCAAAAGGCGCGCCCGCGTTATCACGCGGGCGCGCCTTTTCGTTTTATAATCATATTATCGGTTTCGTGTTTCCCGAAGTGTGTCATCGGGCTCCGGCAACCGCAACGAAGCGGCAGCGATTCCGGGAGCCTTTGCGGCAAGCCACGGTAACACCCGAAAAGGTTTCAGACAATGCCCTTCTTGCCGGGTTTTTGCCGGCAAAACGAAATTCAGTCCGCGATATCTTCCGCAGCGGTTTCTTCTTTTGCCGAAGAAGAGGGGATATTGCTTTCCGCGAGGGGAAGTTCCGCCTCACAATTTACTTTTTCCGCAGCTGTTTTACCCGAAGCGGAAATCTCGGATTCGCCCTTAACAATTTCGCCGGCTTCTACCGTCCCTCCGCCGTAAAGGGGTAACGTTACGGAGCGGTTTTCGGCGGCGTCCGCCAGTGCGTTTCCGGCGACGGGACGGGCTTGATCCGCGGCAGAATCCGCCAGTGCGTTCCCGGCAGCGTCCGGCAACTCGTTATTAACAAATCCGTTCCCGTTTTCGGGGGACGTATGCCCGTTTTCGGCGCTTATCGTGAGCGCCGCGCCTTCCGGAACGCCCTTTTCTTCCCCGAGGGAAGCGGCGCTTTTTTGCGCTTTTTTCGCCTTTACGGCGGACGCGATCCGCTTGCCGTAAACGCAGCCGCCCACGACGAGCGACACGGGCACGGCGACGAACAGATCCAAGATGGAATGCTGCTTTATCAGCACGGTGGAAGCGCAGATCAGAACCGACAATACGGCGATGATCGCCCGGCTCCACCACGGATATTCCTTGCTGTCAAACGAAGCGTAAATGCAGGACAGACACCCCAGAACGTGCATGCTGGGCAATACGTTGGTGTTTGTGTCCGAAGCGTAAATGTTGCCGATCAGCCAGGTAAAGAAATTCTTTTTTTCAAAGGTTTCGGGGCGCAGATCCTGCCCGTTGGGAAACAGCAGGCTGAAAAGCAGCGTTCCCATAAAGGTGATCCACATCATGGTCATATAGCGGCAGAACACGCCTTTTTCTTTTTTAATCAGCGCGAAAACGCCCGTAAACACCAAAAGCGGATACCACAGCGCGTAAAAAATGACGAACCAGTCCACGAACGGGATTTTATCGTCCATCGGCAGATAGGAAACCCAGTACCCTTCCGTCGGTACCACCCTTTCCACGATAAAAAAACTGATCAGGTAGACCGGCAGAAAAAGAACGTGGTAATATTCCTTATGTACTTTTAAAAAATCTTTCAATTTTTGCATAACGTCTCTCGGGTCGGGATTCTTCCGTGGGAATTTACCCCGCGCGCGGGAACTTTCCGAAAGGCTTTTCGCCCGTTTTGGGGGAACCCCGCGTCTTTTCTATTATACAATAATCTGCAGCGTTTTGTCAACCGAAGGCAAAAGATAACGCAATGGGAAGTCCTGCAATTCCGCCCGATTTACGGAAAACGGGGAAAATCCTGCCGCAAACGGAGAAAAAACACGCCGGGTCTTCGGCGACCGGTTCCGGCTAATTATACGATTTTTTGCAAAAAACCGCAAAAATCGGTTGCAGGCGTTTGTTTTTCCGTCCCCGGTTGTGATATAATAACGGAAACACAATTCAAAAGCCGTAGAATCGTATGTCAAAAATTTACATGGATCGCTTTAACGGTACGGTTTTCGCATGCCTTGCAGAAGGAAACAAACTGCTGGAATACCACGTGGAAACCGAACGGAACGCGAGCATTATCGGGAATATTTATAAAGGCAAAGTCGCAAGCGTACTGGACGGAATGCAGGCGGCTTTCGTCGGCGTGGGGCTGGATAAAAACGCTTATCTTTCGGCGGGCGATATCCCGCAGGAAGCCGGCGACGCTCTTACCGCGGATTCCAGCCCCGCTTTACCGGCAAACCTTGCGGTGGGCGACGAGATCATGGTGCAGGCGATGAAAGAAAGTTTCGGCACCAAGGGCGCCCGCGTGACCGCCACCGTTTCCATTGCGGGGCGGCTGTTGGTATACCTGCCGACCTTTGATTTTATCGGGGTTTCGCACAAGATCGAAAACCTCGAAAAGCGCGAAAAGTTGACCCGGCTGATTGAAAAAATCAAGCCGCAGGGCGCCGGATTTATCGTCCGCACGGCGGCGGAAGACGCGCCCAAAAAAGCCATCGAAACCGAGGCAAAATCTTTGATCGCCTCCTTCGAAACGGTCAAAAAGAATTACGAAAAGGCACCGCCTTTTTCGGTGGTTTATCAGGAAAGCGATCTCGTCACCCGCATGATCCGCGACGTTTACACGCCGGAAGTGGAAGAAATCGTCGTCGGCGACGAAAAAATTTACGCGAGATTAAAAGAACTTTCCGAACTGCTCGGCAAAAAGTTGATGGAAAAGGTGCGGCTCCACACGGACAAGGTGGATCTGTTCCGCCATGCGGGGCTTTCTAACGAAATCGCCAAGCTGACCAAAAACAAAGTGTACATGCCGGGCGGTTCCTACCTCATTTTAGACAAGACCGAGGCGCTCACCGCCATCGACGTCAACACCGGCAAGTTCACGGGGCGGGACAATCTGGAAGAAACGGTGTTCCGCGTCAATATGACCGCCGCGAAGGAGATCGCGCGGCAGGTGCGCCTGCGCAACGTTTCGGGCATCGTGGTGGTGGATTTTATCGATATGGAAGAGGAATCGCACCGCACTCTCGTAGTGGAAGCGCTGAAAGAGGCGCTGAAAAGCGACCGCTGCAAGTGCAACGTCAGCGGTATGACCGGTTTCGGATTGGTAGAATTCACCCGCAAAAAGATCCGCAGAAGCGTTTCTTCCGTCCTCGAAAAGAAGTGTCCGCACTGCGACGGGTCGGGTTTTATCCGGTCGGACGTATTTATTATGATGCAGATCCGCGGGGAAGTGATGGACTTATTTGCCGCGGGGTACCAGAGCGTGATTGTGGAAGCCAACTGCGGTATCGTGGACTATATCCGGAAATCCGCCGTTTCGCCCATGCTGCCCAAGGGAATGGAGGGCAAGCGGTTATATTTTATTTCGCACCGGACTTATCACGAAGAGGAATTTTCCGTGCGGGGGGACAACTCGCCCGTACTCAGTCTGCCGGATAACGCCCTGCTCCTCTCCTGACACCTTTCAGGTGGTCTGTGATAAGTTTTCGTTTCTATCTGACTTAAGTGCTTCACCTTGCACCTTTCAGGTGGTCTGTGATAAGTTTTCGTTTCTATCTGGCTTAAGTACTTCACCTTACACCTTTCAGGTGTCTTTGATAAGTTTTCGTTTCTATCTGACTTAAGTGCTTCACCTCCGGCTGAAATACTTCCCGCCTTATCCCGCTCCGGCGCCACCTTGCTGCCCGGCTCCGATATCTCTACACCGCGCGGGAATTACCGGAATTTTCCCTTTTAACCTTGCTTTCATTCTGGTTTTTTATACTCTGGGTACCCTCGTCCCGATTTTGATTTTTCTTTGCAATTCGCTGGAAAAAGGGCAGGGTTTGTGGTATACTGTAAATATATTAAAGAATAACGACGCGCGGGCGTTTGCCGCGGTTTCGGAAAGAGATATCTTTCGTTTCCGGTTTCGGGAGAATTTTTTTCGCTTCCGGTTTCGGAATGAGAAAATTCTCTCTTCCGGTTCGGAAAGAGAAATTTCCCTCTTCCGGCGCCCGGTCACGTTCCGGCACCCCGGCGATAAAAGGCTCGGAAAAAGCAACGCCGCGCGTTCGACGATAAACAGGAGGTTTTCCCTTGAAACGGCAAACGAGATCCATCTTCTATATGCTCATCGGTCTGGTCGCCATCATTCTGCTGCTTTCCATTCTCGGCGGAACCGGCACGACGAAGAAGATCGATTATTCCGATTTTCTGGATAAGATCGAGCAGAACGACACCGTAGCCGATTCCCAAAAGATCACCGCGGTGAAGTTCAACAATTACAAAATCATCTGCTATCACAACAAAGACGCGATCTATACCACCATTTACGACCGCGACAACGAGAAAGACTCCTCCGCACTGAAGGCGCTGCTTTCCCAAAAGGGCATTTCCATGTCCTTTACCGACCCCAACTCCGGGTCGATCTGGACGACGCTTTTACCGGTCTTCGGCAGCCTTTTATTGCTGGTTCTCCTCTATTTCTGGATGCGTTCCGCGCAGGCGGGCGGCAAAAACGGGCAGAGTTTCGGCAGAACCAAAGCGCGCGTTTCCCAGAACATCAAAGTGCGCTTTACGGACGTCGCCGGCGCCGACGAAGAAAAAGAAGAACTGAAAGAGGTCGTGGAATTCCTCAAAAACCCCAAAAAGTTTGCCGAACTCGGCGCACGGATCCCCAAGGGCGTGCTGCTCGTAGGCCCTCCGGGAACGGGTAAAACGCTGTTTGCCAAAGCCGTCGCGGGGGAAGCCAACGTTCCGTTCTTCTCCATGAGCGGTTCGGACTTTGTCGAACTTTACGTCGGCGTGGGCGCGTCCAGAGTGCGCGACCTGTTCGACCTTGCCAAAAAAAGTCAGCCTTGCATCATCTTTATCGACGAAATCGACGCCGTCGGTCGTCAGCGCGGCACAGGGCTCGGCGGCGGACATGACGAACGCGAACAGACCTTAAACCAGTTGCTCGTGCAGATGGACGGCTTCGACGCGAACGAAGGCATCATCGTCATGGCGGCGACCAACCGTGCAGACATTCTCGACCCCGCGTTGCTTCGTCCCGGCCGTTTCGACCGGCAGATCCACGTCAACCTGCCCGACGTCCGCGGCAGAGAAGCCATTCTTCGCGTCCATTCGAGAAACAAACCTCTCGCTCCCGAAGTCAATTTCAAAGTCGTTGCCCGTATGACCAGCGGTTTTTCGGGTGCCGATCTCGAAAATCTTTTGAACGAAGCCGCCATTCTTGCCGCAAGAGAAGGGCGCAAATTCATCAACAACAACGACCTTTACGAAGGCTTGGACAAGGTCCTTGCCGGCCCCGCGAAAAAGAGCCGCCTCGTGACCGAATCGGATAAGCGCATCACCGCCTACCACGAAGCGGGGCACGCCATTCTTGCCGAAGTGCAACCCCATTGCAACAAGGTACACGAAGTCACCATTATCCCGCGCGGCGGGGCGGCGGGCTTTACTATGACCCGTCCGCAAAACGACGACAGCCACGTTTCCAGATCCATGCTGATGGAAGAAATCGTGATGGCGCTCGGCGGCAGAGTTGCCGAAGAACTGGTCATTCAGGAAGTCTGTACAGGCGCTTCGCAGGACCTGAAGCAGGTTTCGGACATCGCGCGCAGCATGGTGACCGAATACGGTATGAGCGACCGCATCGGACCCATTTCCTACGCCAACGATCAACAGGTGTTCATCGGTAAAGAAATGACCGAAAAGAGTCCGTACAGCGAAGAAACCGCCAGCGTTATCGACGAAGAAGTGGAAAAAATCGTCAAAGAGGCGCACAAGCGCGCGACCGAACTGATGCAGGCAAACCGCGACAAACTCGACGTGATGGCGCGCTGCTTAGTAGAACGCGAAACCATTTACGAAGAAGAAGTCGAACTGATTATGAAAGGACTTTCCGCCAAGGAAGTGTGCGCCGAAATGGACGCCCGCCTTTCCGGCAAGGTCAATCCGTTCCAGAAAGTTGCCGACGAAATGGCAAAAGGACAGAGCGACGGAACTTCCGCAGGTACCGCTCAAGCAACCTCGGCGCCCGTTGCGACTTCGGCGAACCCGGCTTCCGCAGCCTCGAACGTCGCCGCGGGCAGTACGACGACAAATTCGTCTGCGCCTGCGGGCGGTACGACGGCTTCGTCCGGAGAAAAGACGGACGACCCGTCCGATCTGTACGATTTTTCGGCGTTCACCAAAACGAGCGGATCCGACCCCGCCGACAACAAGGACGACGGAAAAGACGGCAAAAACTAAGACCGACTGCAGCAAACGGCTGTCACCCGCCGCGGCGGACGACAGCCGTAAAAAAACGTTTCACCTTGACCGGGGGAAACCGACCTTTCGGTTTCCTTCGGTCATTTTGGTTTTCCACGGAGGAAAAATGAGCGAGAAAATTACGGATTTTGACGGACGTCCCCCCGTTTTCGGGAACAACGCGGAACAAACCAAAGGGAAAATTTCCGCGGCATCCAAGCCGGAGCAGATCGTTTTCCCCTGGGCGAAAGAACAATCCCGGGCAGACCTTCTTGCGGCTGCGGGCGGAAGCGGCGCCGGAAACGAGGGCGTTTCCGCTTTGGAAGAAAATCTCCGCATGGCGGGCGAGGGGCGGACGAGCCTTTCCGCACGGGCGGGACAAACCGCCGCGGGGCGGCAGGGAAAGCCCGCGCCGGGTACGGAGCAAAACGTCGCCGGCAAGCCCGATAAAATTTTGCAGGGCGGCGAAAAATTGATCATGCTGCCGGTGGACTCGGTATACGGCAATCCCGACCAGCCGCGCAAGGATTTCGACGACGCCGCGCTTTACGAACTTTCGGAATCCATCAAGGCGCACGGCGTGTTTTCGCCCATTCTGGTTTCGCCGGACGGCAAGGGCAAGTATATGATCGTCGCGGGGGAACGGCGCTATCGGGCGTCGCTTCTTGCGAAAAAGAGCGAAATTCCCGCCATCGTGCGCGATCTTTCTTCCCGGCAGGTGGCGGAAATCGCGCTGGTGGAAAACCTGCAGCGCGAGGACCTGAATCCCATCGAGGCGGCGCTTGCCATGCGCAGCCTGATGCAGGAGTACGACCTGACGCAGGAAGAAGTGGCTTCCCGCATCGGGAAAAGCCGCAGCGCGGTAGCCAACACGTTGCGCCTTTTATCCCTTTCGCAAGGGGTGGCGGCGCTGGTGCGCGCGGGGAAACTGTCGCAGGGGCACGCGCGGGCGCTGCTTTCTTTGCCCCCTGCCGTGCAGGAAGAAATTGCGGCGTTCACCGTCAAAAACAGCCTTTCCGTGCGCGAAACCGAACAAAAAGTAAAGGATTATTTCAACCCGCCCGCCGAGATCGCGCGGAAAAAAAAGGAACTGCGGGAAGCGAAAATTTCGGTCGAACTGAAAGATCTGGTCGATCGCATGCAGCGGGTGTTCAAAACCAAAATTTCGGTCATCGGCAGCGACAAAAAGGGGCGGTTTTACGTCGATTACTACACGCGGGACGACTTAGAGCGCATCAACGACCTCGTCCGCTTTCTGGAGGAATGCGAAAAGGAGTGACGACCGCGGGGCAAGGCGGCAGAGGCTACGGAAACGTGGTTGCCGTGAGCGCTTTTACACGCGCACCCGCCGATTATGCCGACGCTCGGAAAGACGCTCGGAAAATCGGGGAATTTATAGCAAAACCCCGGAATTTTTTCAACTATTCATCGGCATTAGATCTATAAAAACCGGGGGTTTTCTTTCAACGGCTCACCGGCGTCAGGACTATAAAACCGGGGCAACCCTTGGTTGCCGTTAACCTATCTTTGTACCGCCGGACTATCCGGTGGTTTTCTTTTTACAAAAACAGTGCCGGTTGCCGCTATTCCTGCTCCGCCGCGCCTGCAAAACGCGTCAAGAGCCGCATACGACAATGCCGGGAGTAAAGAATCCGGTGCGATTTCCATGATAAAGGCGCCCGCCGCGGAAATCCGCGGCGGGCGCCTTAACCGTATAAATTTATCCTTTCCTTAGCACGAAGAGCCTTTACGGCTATCTGCGCGCGTCCTTAACCGGATAAATTTCTGTGCATTGCCAAAGGAGGTTTTTCGGGGGTGTTCCTGCCGACCGGTAATTGCCCCTGCAATTTCTCACAACCGTTATTTTATTTGCAAGCCCCTTATTTCATCCGCCGGACGGAAACCGAAACGGAAAGGGGCGCGGCGCGTAGCAAATCGTCCTTCCATGCGGCGTATTTCCCCGGATATTTGCGGTAAAGTTCGCGCTTTAACGCAAACAGGTCGCAGTCCGTTTCGGCAAGGAGGGCAAAGGTTTTTTTTACGATTTCCTCCTGCTGGGCTTTGGCGGCGGCAAGCACCTCGTCCGGAAGGGGCGCGCCCGCGGCTTTCAATTTTTCGGACTTGCCGCTTTCGTCTTCTCCCTCGACGTATAAAGTGAGTTTTATGACGATTTCCGGCTTCCCGTTTGAAAATTTCAGTCGAACCGCTCCTTCGTTTTTGGCGACGTTCAGTAAAAAGGCCTGCGTTTTCCCCTCTGCTTTTACCCCGTAAACGGGCAGATTGGTCGGTTTGCCGCCACTTTTTAGCAGTCCGTGGAGCAGCGACGCGCGCCCATCCAAAAGCCCGGTTGCTTTTCCGCCGGTAAACAGCATGGTATAACCCGCGTCAAATACCCAGGTTTCGCTTTCGGCGCCCTGTTCGCCGCCGCTTTCCCCGCCGGAACTTTCGCCGGAAGAAGATTTCTTCTTATCCTCGTCCGAAGAAGACGAAGAATTCCCCTCTTTTTTCTCCGAAGAAGAAGCGGAACCTTCCCCCTCGGTTTCGTCGCCGTCGGGAGAAGAAAAGGTCGTGCCCTCCGGCGGATTTACGGCAATACCGTCTATTTTCGGCATTTCGCGCAGGGAGATGCCCGCTTCTCCGCTCGGTACGCGGCAGATATAGGGGGCGAATGCCGAACGACTTTCGGACAAACTGCGTTCCATAAATCCCTTGACGGTAATCGGCGTGACGCTGCTGATGGAGCGCGAACTGGCGGTGAAGATTTTATCGAGCGCAAACGAGGGAATTTCATCCAGCGGCGTTTTGCTTTCCATCATATCCCGCGCTTTGCCCTGACAGACGGCAAACTTGGCGGCGTCCTGTAATTTGCTGCTGGTAAGGAGGTTGTCCAACACGCCCAAAACGCCCGCTTTCGCCGCCTCTTCGCCAAATAACAGCAGGGAGCAGAACGAAGTTTTGGGGTACCAACCGCAGGACTTCCCGATGAGTCTGAGCGCTCCGCTGACCGTGGTCGCCCGGGCGGAAACCGTCCCTTCCGCACCGCTGCCGCCCCCTTCCGGCAGGGCAATCTGCGCGGAAACCTCGTAAACGGGCTCTCTTCCTTCGGTTTCGCCCTGTTCCACGTCCACGCCGATGGCGACGACAAGCGCCGTCTGTTCAATACTCAATAAAGAATAGTCGTTGACGAAAAACAGCAGGGTCATAAACGCAAGCCCCGCCGCGATCAGCGAGAATTTATGCCGGCGTTTTATCATGAATCAAACTCCTTTTTCTTATCTCGTTTTTCGCCGTTGTTCCCGATTTCGCGACCCGTTTGCCGTTTTCCGACACTTTTTTCTTCCGGAACCCGGGAATTCTCCCTTTTCTTCCTCACGAAAAATACGATAAAACACACCAGCGGCACCAAATATTGCATCAGAACGCAGGCATAGGCGCCGAAAAGGCGAACGGCGCGTTCCGCCCCCTTTTCCTCCGGGGTAAGAAAAAACAGCGCGGCGGTAAGGACGGCAAAATAGCCGCCGGAAAACAGGGTGCGGCAGTCCTTATTTACCCCGCGCGTGAAACATTCCGTAGCGTAGCAGGCGGGCAGATTTGCCGCGATTGTGCCCGAAAACAGCAGGGCGTAGATGAAAAAATAGTCCACCCTGCCGAGGTCGGAAAGCGCGACTTCGTACTTACCCACGTTTAAAATGGCGGCGCCTGCCGCAGGCGCGAGGGAGGAAAAGACGCAAAAATACGCCGCGATCAGCGCCGTCGTAAACAGGCTTGCGCCGATATAAAGCCCCGCGGTGCGTTTCCGTTCCGCTTTTCCGGCGGAATATTCGCCCATAAAAAAGAAGGCGGCAAGGTAGTCCCCGAAATAGGTCGCGGAGAGAAAGACCGAGCGAAACACGCCGTTTCCGCCGCGATAAAGCACGGGGAGCAGGGCGCCGAAGTCCGCCGAGGGGAGCGAAAGCAGCAAAAGCGCGATCACTCCCACCCCGGTCAGAAAAACCAGAACGTCCGCCGCGCGCAGCACCGCCGCGCGTTTTTTAGTGCAAAGATACCACCCCGCGAGCATTGCCGGCAGAAAGTAGATAAAGCCGGGCGAGGCTTCGTACAGACTGTCTTTCAAAAAGCGGCGCAATTCCCCCAAAAACAGATAATTTTTGGCGAAGAAGAACAAAGCGTACAGAAAAAGCAATATCTTTCCCACGGGCTTGGAAAAGGCGCGGTACAGAATTTTGGGGAACGTACCCCCGTTTTTCGCAACGTGAAGCGCGAGAAAGAGAAAACACACGTCGAGTGCGAAAAGAAGCAGAACGACCGTCCAAAGGTCGTTTTTCGTGCGGGAAGAAAGCAGTTCGGGCAGGTATAAAAGTTTAGTGACCGGCAAAAACGCCGCGAAAAACCTGCCGAACTGCCCGGGGAGAAAGGCTTGCCCGACGTCTGTCGCCTGCCCGGCAAGGGCGGCGCTTTTAGGTTTGTTGGCTCCTTGCGGCAGGGTGGTTCCTTGGGGCGCGGCATTTGATTTTATAGCATTTTTCCCCGCGCGGGTGGCAGAGGGTGAGGCTCCGGAATTTTCTGCGGCGGCGCTTTTGGCCAACGCCACAATTTTTTTTGCCGGTTTTGCTGCGGCAAAATCCCCCGCGGCGGCGCTTTGATTCGCGGCAATCTCTTTCTTAGGCGCGCCGGCAGAATCCGCCGAATCCCCTACAACGTTTCTGCCGGCGGCAGGATCCGCCCTTTTAATTTTTCCGCCTGCGGCAGGCTTTGCGGCATGGGTATTGCCTGCGGCAGGCTTTGCGGCATGGGTATTATAGGCGGCAGGCGGGTGAAATTTAATCTTTTCCATGGTCGTTCTCCTTCACTTCGGGCGGGCGGAGGCGGGTGCGGTTTTTGCTGCCGATGGAAGCGGGACGCTTTTCCTGATCAAACAACGGCTTTTTCAAAAACCCGTCCTTTAAGTCGGGCGTAATGCGCGGCGCGTAGGGCGCAAACACGGGCATACCGAAACTTTCGGTAGAAAAGGCGTACAAAAGCAGGATAATTCCGCCCGCCACCATGCCGTATCCGCCCAGAGTACCGGCTACGATCAATAATAAAAAGCGCAGAACGGAAGTTTCTTCCACCAGATCGGGCACGGTATACAGACCGATGCCGGAAAGCGCCATAATGAGTATCGTGGGCGTGGAAACCAGCCCCGCGCGGACGGCGGTATCCCCCAAAACCAGCGCGCCGACGACCGAAAGCGCTATGCCTACGTATTTGGGCATGCGAATGCTGGCTTCGTTTAAAATTTCAAAGATGAGCAGAACCACCAGCATTTCGAGCGAGGGAGAAAAGGGAATGCTTTCGATCGACCCCTCAACGCTCAACAAAAATTTGAGCGGGATAAGTTCCAACTGAAAAAGTTGCGCCGTGACGTAGCCTGCGGGGAGCAGAACGGACAGCAGAATGCCGAGCGCACGGAGCAGCCGGGAAAAGATCGACCGCGTAAAATTCTGGTAATAATCCTGCGCGGACTGGAAATCTTCCATAAAGGTGTACGGCACGGTGAGCGCGATGGGACTGCCGTCCGAAAGAACGCCCACGCGCCCTTCCAAAAGTTTTGCGGCAAAAACGTCCGGCTTTTCGGTCTGCCCCGTCCGGCGGAACAGCGTGCGCTTTTTTCCGGCAAGAAAACACTCAAGATAGTAGGAATCGAGCGCGCCGTCGATCTGAATCCCGCTTAATTTTTCCTTGACGCCGGAAACGACTTTTTCGTCCGCCAAACCCTCAATATACACCACCGCAACCTTTGCGGTGGTATATTTTCCTATGGTTTCGTAATGAATTTTGAGTTTTGCCGTCTTTAATCTGCGGCGGATTAACGAAAGGTTGGTCTTGAGGTCTTCGATAAAACCTTCTCTTGGTCCCTTGACGACCGCAGAGGTGGGCGGTTCCGCAACGGCGCGGACGGAATACTTCCTGCAACCGAAAACAAGAGCGGTTTTTTCGCCGTCCAGAAACAGCGCGGCTTCGCCCCCAAGTACCTTTTCGGCGATTTTACTTAAGTCGGTTTCTTCTGCCCGTTCGGGAAAAACCGTCGCTTTTTTTGCCGCGGCAAGGCTGCCGCGTTTCACCTTTGAAAGGGGACGAAGGACGTCCAGACTCAATGCTTCTTTGTCGGTCAAAGCGTCCGAATAGCAGACGAACGCGGCTTTTCCCCCGATTTTAAAATCGTGAAAAATCACGTCGCCGCCCTCTAATTTTTCCTGCAGAAAGCGCAGGTTTTTTCGTAGCGATTTTTCCGTAGTCATATTTAAAGTTTGTTTCTTTTTATAAAAACTAAACGGCGGAAAGGCGATTTCTTGGCGAAAGGTGCGAAACCGCGCTGCCCGACCACGAGAATGCCAAAAAATCCGGGCGCGGTTTTCTTAAAAATAATATGACCTGATCGGGCGGCGCCGGCGGAAGGGGAACGGCAGCGACAATAGTGAAAGGACGACAACGAAAAAAATCGGCAGCGAGGGGTAAAAGCAAAGAGACGAAAGCGTTAAAGAGAAAACGCGGCAACGGGAAAAAACTTCACCGAAAACGCGGCGCCGCGCGAAAAAGCAATGCGGGAGAAAAGGGATTTTTTTCGCATAACCTTGACGGAAACGCCGCTTTTTGTTATACTCCTTTTATGGAAGACCATAAAAAGACGAAAAAAATAATTATCACCGTGTCGGTGATTTTAACCTCGATCGCGCTCATTCCGCTTGTTCTGCAACTCGGCATGATTTTTTCGGACAAGGCGTATCACCCGTGGCACCCGGACTATGCGGAAGAAGACCTTTCCGCGATTTTAGAAAAGGAAAAACTGACGGAAGAGGACTACGCTACCATTTTCCGCCAGACGGGACTGACGAAGATCGGCGTCGATCGCTATCTGGAAAAAAACGACAAACCCGGCATTTTATATACGCAACGCGCGTATATGGGGAAACACGTGATCAAAAACGACCGCTTTGGTCCCTTTACCTGCCGCTGTACGGAAGACAACACGCCGCAACTCGTCCCCTTGGAAAAGGGGGATATTCTCGTTTCGTCGTCCACGCATTTTTCCTTCGTGCGGTTCGGGCATCTGGTGATGGTGGTTGACCCCGCGCGGGGAATTACTTTTTCCGCCCTCGGCTATGCCGACCCCAGCGGGTACGCTTCTACCTACGATTTTGTCGATCGTCCTTCCTTTATGATTCTCCGCGTAAAGGCGGAACAAAGTCTTATCGACGAAGTCGTTTCCTATGCGGAAGAAAACCTGATGAATCTGCAGTACTCGGTCACGGTGGGCGTTCTGTCCGAAAAATTCCCGGAAAAACTCAAAAAAACCAACTGTTCGCACGTCGTCTGGTATGCTTATAAAAAGTTCGGGATCGATCTCGATTCGGACGGCGGCGGCATGGTCACCCCGAAGGACGTGGCGAATTCCCCTTACGTCGAAGTGGTACAAACGTACGGTTTCTCTCCCGAAAAGGGGTGGAAGTAACCTTTTCCCTGTTTTTTTTAAATAAGAAACCTTTTTTATATAGAACGAAATTCATTCTTTGTTAACGAAAAAAGCCGCCTTGCAGGCGACTTTTTTATTGTTTTCCTTCTTATTTATGAGATGATCACGATTTCGCGCTTCTTTCTTCTGGCATATTCCACGGTATTGCCGGTGCCGCTGTCTTTTTCTTTTATATAACAAAAAACCACGCTCGACCGGTCCACCATATAACGGTTGCGCTTGTTCATACAATAAGAAGAATATTCCTTGTTGACGTACACCGAAAGATCGGCTTTTTTCAGCCGCTCGCGGTAGTCTTCTTTTTCCTTTTCGGGGAAATATTTCTCCTGATTTTCACACGGGATACAGGCGACCAGTTTCACGTCCGGATATTCCTTTTTCCATTCGAACACGACGTCGAACGCCACGCTGTCAAAACCCATCGCCATACCGCATAAAAAAGTACGATATCCGTACCTTAAAGCAACGCCCACCATATCGGAAAGGCGCGTTCTCGAAAAATCTTCGCCCAAAGTGCGGTGCCCCGTAAAGCAGACCGTATTCAAGAACAGAGGACTGGTTTCGTCCGTACTTAAAATTTCTTCTTCCGTCACAGCGGTTTACTCCTCTCTTTTCCCTGACCGCGCGGATATTTCGGCGGCGTAGGCTTTTCTTTTTTTATGATTACTACGGTGTGTTTTTCTCCGCCGGGAAGGGAATAACAAAAAGTTTCTTTTACCGCGCCGCCCAGAACTTTTAAAGCGTTTGACGATTCCAAAATTTCTTCTTCCGTCTTTTCTTTCGTCCCTTTATAGGCGACGAAAATTCCGCCTGTCTTAATCAGCGGCAGGCAATATTCTAAAAGTGTCCTTAAAGAAGCCACCGCGCGGGCGGTAACCACGTCGTATTTTTCGCGGTAGAGGGGGTTTTTCCCGGCGTCTTCCGCACGCATGCAAAGGACGTTCGCGGGGAATTTAAATCTACGGTTGACTTCCCTTAAAAACACGCATTTTTTTTCGACCGATTCCACCTGCGTGAATTTTAAATCCGGTCGAACCGCCATCAGCGGCACCGAAGGAAACCCTCCGCCGCTGCCGATTTCTATCACGTTTGCATTTTCGGGAAAAAACTTCTGCCCCATGACCGAATCCAGCAGATGTTTGCTTTCCGCTTCCTCTTTCTCCCGAATAGCGGTGAGGTTTACGTTTTCGTTATATTTAAGCAAAAAATCACAAAAATTTTCCAAATTATGTAATTGATTGGCATCCAAATCAAGCCCGCAGGCGGAAAAATCGGTTTTCATAGTCTTATTGTATCATAAATTCCAAAAATAAACAAGGATTTTTGAAAAACACAAATCCACATTTTAAAAACTTTTTAAAGTGTTGATAAGTGTACTAAGTTGTGGATAACTTCTCTTTTTCGTCATTTTTCCTCTTTTTCTCTTTTTTCGCGTTTTGAAGTTTTCCACAATTTTTATTTTTGTCCACGGTTTGTCCTCTTTTTTATGTGAATTTCTTTTCTTCTTTTTCCACAAGAAAACTTGCCTTTTTATTTCATTTTTAGTATAATATCGGTACTTGAAAAGATTTTTTCTTTTTTTGTCAACATTTCCACAGACCCTACTACTATTACTGTCTAATTTATTTAATAAATAATAAGAGAAAGGAGGACGGTTATGAAAGTCGTTTTAAGCGGGCTGGATCTTTCCGACGCAGCACAAAAGGTAGTAAAAGCCATCGCAAGCAAAACGGTCAATCCCGCCTTGGAATGTATTCGCCTTACCGCAAAAGGGGACACGCTGACCCTGACTGCGACGGATATGGAATTTCTGATCGAGAAAAAGGTAAAAGCGGACGTATTTATGGAAGGGGAAGTACTTGTAAAAGGCAAGTATTTTACCGAATTTATCCAGAAACTGGACAAGGAAGAAGTAGAACTTTCCCTGCTCGACGAAGGAAAACTCAATATTAAATATACCGACGCGGAAAGCAGTATGCCTGCTTTTTCGGCGGAAGAATTTCCTTCGCTCAAGACCGAACAGGGAAAAGACAATATCACTTTAAAAAGAGGAGAACTGAAAGATCTGATCGGAAAAGTGGTGTTTTCCTGTTCGACCGACGATGCAAGACCTCTCTTAAAAGGGGTTTTGTTTGAAGTAAAAGAGGGGATTTTAACCGCAGTGGCGTTGGACGGATTCCGCTTAGCGCTTTGCAAAAAGCATACCGAAGAAGAAAGCGGCGATATGAAAGCCGTGATTCCTTCGCGCTGTCTGCTTGAAATTTCCAGATTCTTGGAAAAAGAAGAAGAACCGGTTACCCTTTCCTTTAAGGAAAACGGCATGGTGGTGGAACTGGACGACACTAAAGTTTACACCCGCCTGCTGGAAGGAAACTTTATCGAATACGACAAGGTTATTCCGGGCGATTTTCTGACCAACGTGGTGGTAAATAAGGCGCAACTGGAAGAAGGGATCGCGAGAGCGTCGATCTGCGCGCGGGGAGATAAAAATAACCTGATCCGCTTCGATATCAAAGAAAATTGTCTTTCCATTTTTGCGGAAACCGAGATCGGAAAAGTAAACGAAAATATTCTGGTAAATCTGGTGGGAAAGGATCTTTCCATCGCCTTTAACGGCAGATACGTCAGCGAGGCTTTGAAAGCCATCGGCGACGAATTTATTAAAATTTATTTCAATAACGACGTTTCGCCCTGCGTCATCAAACCCTGTAGCGGCGAAGATTACCTGTATTTGATCCTTCCCGTCAGAATCAGTAACTGAAAAACGTTTGACATCTTTCGGGAAATAAGATATAATAATCAGGATTTTGCTAAAACGCGGGATTCTGCCACGGCAGGATTCCGCAAAAATATCATCGAGAGGAATTAACTATCATGAAAAGAACCTATCAACCCAAGAAAAGACAGAGAAGTAAAGTCCACGGATTCCGTCAGAGAATGGCGACGAAGGGCGGCAGAAACGTCCTGAAGAGAAGAAGAAACAAGGGTCGTAAAAAACTTTCCGCGTAAAAAGGGGTAAAAATGCAGTACAGGTTGAAGAAAAACAGCGATTTCGACCGCGTTTTCAAGGCCGGAAAACGCAGTTTTTCTCATACCCTGACGCTCCTTTACGTCGGCGGGACCGATAAGACGCGGTTCGGCGTTACCGTGACCAAAAAGCACGGCATCGCGGTGAAAAGAAATCGCATCAAGCGCGTATTCCGCGCCGCTTTCCGGGAAGTTTTGCCGGACGTAAAGGGGGAATATTACCTGGTGTTCGTCCCTAAAAAGAATATGGAACACACTTTTTCGGAAACGCTGAAAAACATGCGGTACGTCCTGAAAAAGGAAGGAATTTTAAAAAAGTGAAATATCTCCTGTACCGCGCGGTGAGGGCGTATAAAAAAAGGCTTTCCCCGGGTCTTTACACGGGCTGTATCTATACCCCGACCTGTTCGGAGTATGCGATGACGGCTCTTTTGGAGTATAAAAACGGAAAGGGAGCGGCTCTTTCCGCAAAAAGAATTTTAAGGTGTAACCAAATAGGAAAAGGCGGTTACGACCCCGTCCCCGTCAACGTGAAAAAGCACGAATGGATCCTTTGACGAGTTATGTTTTTATTATGACAGGTAAATAAAGGGGACGAAAAGGGGAAAACGCGGTTTTTTACGGTAAAAAATCGTAGTTTTACCCGGTAAATTAAGGAGAACTGAAGTTGAACCTGTATTCTACCCTGCTCGCAGTCGGGCAAATCGGGGAAGTCACGGCGAAGAACCTCAACTGGATCGGAAAACTTCTGGTCAAGTTGTTTACGTCGGTGGGATCGGTCGGTATCGCGGTCGTTCTGTTTACCCTGATCGTGAAAGTGATCGTACTGCCGCTGGATATTTTTTCCCGCGTGTCTACGAAAAAGAACGAGTTTACCATGAAGCGGATGAAGCCGCAACTGGATAAACTCAAGAAACAATACGCAAACAATCCCAAATTATATCAGGCAAAACTTTCCGCCATTTATAAAAAGGAAGGGTACAGTATGCTGGGCATGTGTCTGCCCACGCTGGTTTCCCTCATCTTTTTCTGGGTGGTATTCGCGGCGTTCCGCGCCTATTCCAGTTACGCCGTGGCGGTAGACTTCAACAAAAGCGTTCAGGCTTATAATCAGGTAGTCGTGGAACAGCAGGAAAGCGAACTGAGCGACGAAGAGATCAAAGATCTTGCGGCGACGGCTGCGGCTGCCGCTTATAAAGAAAATATGTCCGGCTTTATCTGGGTCAAGAACATCTGGGTTGCGGATACTTCTTTCAAAAAATCCGTCCCCACGAAGTCGGAGTTTGAAAGTCTGACCGGTACCAAGATTGACGAAACGGACTATAATAACCTGACCGCGAAGATGAATAAAAAGCAGGTCAACGGGTATTTTATTCTGCCAATTTTGTGTATGGCGCTTTCTTTCCTTTCGCAGTGGCTGATGCAGAAACTGCAAAAGACGCAGAACGAAGTGCAGGCGATGGACGGACAAGCGGCAACCATGAAGATGATGAATATCATCATGCCGATTATGTTCGGCGTGTTCTCGCTGTCCTATTCTTCGGCATTTACTGTGTATATGATCGTGAGTTCGCTTTACAGCACGCTTTCCACGCTACTTTTAAATCTGATCATTACCAAAGTTCTGACCAAAAAATACGGCAATGTGCAGGCGGAAAAGACGGTCGTCAACAGATAACGCGGGCGGGAAATAAGACGGAAAGATGCTATTTTCCGCACGAAGTGTAAGGCGGAAAAGAACGAAGAGTTCTCAGTGACACACGAAGTGTGAAACGAAAAGCCAGACAAAAACGCAAAGTTATCAAAAATACACGAAGTGTGTACGAAGAGTTAGACGGAAAGTCAGATAAGAATGAACAGTTATCAAAAACACACGAAGCGTGAAACGAAAAGTCAGATAAAAACGGAACGTTATCAAAAACACACGAAGTGTGTGAGGGAGTTATAGAAATGGCAAAGCAGTTTGAGTTTACCGGAAAAACGGTAGAAGACGCGGTCAAAACCGGACTTACGCAACTCGGTCTGACCAAAGAAACCGCCGACGTCGAAGTGTTGGACGAAGGGGGAAAGGGTTTCATCGTAAAAACCAAAGCCAAAGTGCGCATTTCCAAAAAGGAAAGCGACGGAGAACGAGCGATCGCGTTTATCGACGCGCTGCTTTCCAAAATGGGCTGGACGGCGACATCCGATCTGGTGGAAGAGGGGGAACGCATCGTGATCAATCTGGTTGCGACCAATTCTTCCGCACTCATCGGCTATCGCGGAGAAGTGCTGGACGCATTGCAGTGCCTTGCCGGCGCCGTAGCGAATACCGGCAGAGAAGACTATCGCCGCGTAGTCGTCGATTGCGAAAACTATCGTGAAAAGAGAGAAGAAACGCTGACCGCGCTTGCAAAAAAGATCGCGGACAAAGCGGTAAAATACGGCAGAAAGGTTTCGCTGGAACCCATGAACCCGTACGAAAGACGCATCATTCATTCCGCGCTTGCCGACAGTACCGAAGTCAAGACCGTCAGCGAAGGCAGAGAACCCAACCGCTATATCGTGGTCATTCCCAACAACCTGAAACCGCAGAGAGAACGCAGAGATTTCGGGAACAAGGGCGGCTTCAACCGCGATAAAAAATACGGCGACAGAAACGGTTCCCGCGGGGGATTCAACCGCGACAACAGAGAAGGTCGCGGGGACAGAAAACCCTACGGCGACAGAGAACGCAAACCTTACGGCGACCGCGGTCCCCGTCCCGCCAAAAAGAATACGGTGACCAGTTTTCAGGGATTCGGCGGATTCGTAGGCAATTCGTTGAAAGAAAACGAAGAAAAGAAAGATTAACCGGTTTGGTTTTCAGGCGACCGCAGTATTCGCGGCCGCCTTGTTTTTTCCGTGCGGGAAGAATTTTGTTTGCGGAGACCCCCGTTTTTTTGCGGAGAAACAGTTTGTTTTTTTGCAAGGAAAAACAGGTTCGACCGCGGAGAAAAGACTCATTTTTTAAGATACGTCTGTCAAAATCAGGAACAAAGAGATATGGAAAAGATACCAACAAATCAAGGAAAAACAGCGGAAACGGGGAACGCCGCAGACGGCGCAACCCCCGCTTTTTCGGCGGAAGAAAAACTTTCAAAAAACGCAGCGCCTATGCCCGTGAAGGAAACCCCTGCGCTTTCTAATGAAGCAAAAAAAAAGAAAGAGGAAGCCGAGAAAAAGAAAAAGCGCGCGGCAGCCAAAGCCTATCGCGACAAATATTTCGCCTATTACGACGACGTAAAAACCAAGGTTTCCGAAGACTGGTAAGGTAAAATGTGTCCGCGGAAAGGGTTTTTCTGCCTTACAAAAGGGACAGGTTATGGATCATTCTACGAAAAATAATCTCCTGACAGAAAACAGATAAATTTTAAAAGGAAAAAAATTTTTGTTTGCCTATGCTAACTGCTTGACAAAGGGGAAAAGATAAACTATAATATCACCGGAAAGAGAGGGGTTTTATGGAAACCCCTTGTTTCTACCCCTTTGGTTAGCGGTAAGCAACTAACGGGAACAATAAACCGGAAAACCTAAAGAAAGTGCGGAATTTTCGCCTTTCGGGAGGGAAAAAGATGCCCATTTTAATGGCGCCGATCAACGTGGATCTGACCGTGGTAAAAGTAGCCGCGGACGAAAAACTGAAAAAACATCTGGAAAGTTTAGGGATTACCCCCAACGCGAAGGTGCGCGTGCTTTCGACCAGCGGCGGCAGCGTGATCTGCATGATCAAAGACGGCAGACTTGCCATTGACAGAGATATGGCAAGCAAAATTTTCGTCGCCTGACGAAAACGGGCGCCGGATAATACGGGAAGCATCGTTTTTGACTATCATTAAAAAACGCAAATGCCTTGCGGACTTTCCGTATAACCCACTGACGTTTTCGCTTTTCTTGTCAGAAAAAGACAAAACCCGAAACTTTGGGGTAGACTTTAAGACTTCTTATAATATTGATAAAGGGAAGGGTAGCCGTTCCCTGCAATTTTTGCCCGGCAGTTTGTTTCTGCTAACTTGACTATATAGAAAAGCCGCCGGAGAAAGCCCCGGCAAAAAGACGCAGAAAAAAAGGAATTTTCGCTTTTGGCGAAGAGATAGATTGGGAAACAAAGAGGAGGTTTTTTATGAAAAAGAAACTGAGCGATTTTACGGTAGGGGAATCCGGAAGAGTTCTTCTTGTAGAAGCGGCTTTGGACAAACCGGAAACCGTTAAAATCCGTCGCAGACTATTCGACATGGGCGTAACGCCCGGCGCCGATCTGTACCTGAAGAAAAAAGCGCCGCTTGGCGATCCGATGGAGGTAACGCTCCGCGGATACGAACTCACCCTTCGTAAAAACGAGGCGGACTGTATCGTAATGGAGGTAAAATAAATGATTCGTTTTGCACTGGCGGGGAACCCGAACTGCGGGAAAACCACGCTGTTTAACTCCCTGACGGGTAGTACCGCGCATACGGGAAACTGGCCGGGCGTTACCGTTGACCGGAGAGAAGGAACGTACAAAAAATGTGCGGAACCCATCGCCATTATCGACCTGCCCGGAATTTACTCCCTTTCGCCGTACACGCCGGAAGAAGTTATTTCGAGAAACTACATCTTAGACGAAAAGCCTGACCTCGTCATCAACATCGTGGACGCGACCAACCTTGAACGCAACCTGTACCTCACCACGCAGTTGATGGAAATCGACGTTCCTATGATCGTCGCCCTCAACATGATGGACGCGGTGGAAAAGAACGGCGATAAGATCGACGCGAAACTTTTGGAAAGCCGTCTGGGCGTTCCCGTTTGCGAAATTTCCGCATTGAAAGAAAACGGGCTTGTCGATATGATGAACCGCGCCTATGCGGAATGCAAAAAACCGAGACAGGGAACCACCGTACTGGAAAACACTTCTCTTCGTCACCTGATCGGCGATATCCGTATCGCTTTGGACGGTCAGGGCGTTGCGAACCCCCTCTTCCACGCGATCAAACTTGCGGAAATGGACGAGATCGAGGTCAAACAGCATCCTGCCGCCGTCAAGACGGTGGAAGAATTCAAAAAGACCTTTAACGACGAAACTTTCGGCACCGATTTCGAAGCCATCGTCGCCGACGGCAGATATCAGTACATCTCCAAAAACTTCGCTTCCGCGCTTAAGAAGAAAAACGACGGCAAGTTTACCACTTCCCGTTCGGATAAAGCGGATAAAGTCCTGACCCACAAGATCTGGGGTATTCCCATTTTCCTTCTGATCCTGTTCGGGATTTTCCACCTGACCTTCTCCGAAGATCTGCTGTTCCTCGGCAAGATCTTCAAGATGCCTTCGCTGGAAGATCTGGGACTTTTAGACGAAGCCGGCGACCCGAAGAACTTCGGCGTGCTGCTGCTTTCCTGCTTCTACGACGGCGCGGTATTCTCGCCCGGCGTTATGATCAATAACTTGTGGAACGAAGTTCTGGTCGGACAGTTGTTCGGCTGGATTCAGGGACTTGTCGAAAGCTCGTCCATGGCGGGCTGGGCAGTCGGCTTGATCAACGACGGTATTATCGAAGGTCTTGGCGCGGTGCTTTCCTTCCTGCCGCCCATTCTCGTACTGTTCCTGTTCTTCTCCATTCTGGAAGATTCCGGTTACATGGCGCGCGTCGCGTTCATTCTGGACAGAATGTTCCGCAAATTCGGACTTTCCGGCAGAGCGTTCATGCCGATGATCATGGGCTTCGGTTGCTCCGTTCCCGCAATGATCAACACGCGTACGCTTGCCGACGATAAAGAACGTGCGGCGACCATCCGCGTCATTCCGTTCTTCTCCTGCGGGGCAAAACTCCCCATTCTGACCGCCGTTGCGGGCGCAGTCGTGTCCTATTTCGGCGTCGGAAACGCAGACCTCATCACTTATGCAATGTACCTGCTCGGTATCGTTACCGCAATCGTCTGCGTACTTCTGATGAGAAATACTTCGCTGAAAGGCGAAACTCCGCCGTTCATCATGGAATTGCCCGCATACCACGCGCCGCAGTTCAAAAACCTGATGGCGCACCTGTGGGACAAAACCAAACACTTCGTCAAGAAGGCGTTCACGATCATTCTGGCTTCCACCATTCTGATCTGGGTGCTGTCCTCCTTCTCCTGGAACTGGAAGTTCCTGCTGCAGGACGCGGAAGAATTGTTTGCTTCCGATCCCGTGAAATACGCCGCGCTGGAAGGCGTCGACGGTATGGTTAACGTCCGTATGAACGAATCCATTCTGGGTTCGATCGGTTCCTTCCTGCAGCCCCTCTTCACTCCGCTCGGCTTCGGTAGCCAGTTGAACGAATACGGTTGGGTGTTCATCGTCGCGGCTGTCGCCGGTCTGATCGCGAAAGAAAACGTTATTTCCACCTTCGCGACGCTCGCCGCGTGCTTGCTCGTGCAGGGCGTGAACGGCATTACGATCGGTATGGACGCCATCAATGCGGAAGACGGTATCGGCGCCGTAGAAGCAATGATTCAGGCAACCGGCGTTACGACGCCCGCGCTGATCGCGTTCATCGCGTTCAACATGACGACCATTCCTTGCTTCGCGGCAGTCGCTACGGCGAAAGCCGAGCTGGGCAACAGAACGACGTATAAGTGGACGCTGGTGTTCTGGCTGGCGACCTCGTACATCGTGGCAAGTATGGTTTACACCATCGGCAGCTGGTGGTGGACGCTGTTCATCTGGGCGGCAGCGATCGCGCTCGTTGCATTCCTGATCGTTCGCCACAACAAAAAAGAAGCGAAGAAAGCCGAAAAAGCGAACGAATAAGAAAGATCCTTCTTCCGCTTGGGCTCGCGGCGGATTTGTCGCGGGAAAACGGAAATATTTCAAATAACAATGGCGGGGGAGGATCGGTTCGGTCTTCCCCTTGCTTAAACCCGCAAGGCGCGTTCGGTTTTCAGGGGACGAAAGCCCGCCCGGACAACGGAATCGTCGGAGGGTGCAAGGATTGTCCCTAAGGCTTGCCGCCGGGGCGCAACGGCTGCCCGGCGGGAGTCTGACTGGCGGGCGGGGTTGAAAGAACGTCTCGGCGGCGCGGTTTGCCGGTTGCGCTTGGGGCAGGGTAGAAATCCCGGCGTGTTCCTGAAAGTGGGACACGGGTTTCAAAATCCGGAACCGGCGGCGCCGGAAACGGGGTGAAAGGTCTTGCGAAAGTCAGGCGTTTCACCGAAAAAATAAAAAGGAGGCAACGCAAATGGGTGTTCCCGAAATTTTAGTCATCATCGGCGCTTCGGCAATCGTGCTGGGCGTGATCATTTCTTCGATCGTAAAAAAGGCGAAAGGGAAAGGCGGTTGCGGCGGGGATTGCTCCTCGTGCGGGAGTTGTCCGTACTGCCACAGTAAAGAGTCAAAGAAAAAATGAGATATCCGCTTTAAGAAAAAAGCGGAAACCCTTTATAAAGAAAGGGTTTCTTTATAAAGAAGAAAGACTGTTTTATTTATAAAGAAAAAGTAAAATCGTTTCGTTTGTAAAAAGCAAGATTACTTCGTTTATGAAGAGGCAAAGTCGTTTGATTTATAAAAAGGGGCGCCCGCCGCGGAATTTCCGCGGCGGGCGCCGGAAGTTATGCCGAAAGAGGCGGTTTACCTACGGAGAGTCGAAAAAACAATAAATGATTGCCTTAAAAGGGCTGCGTAAATATTGAAAGGGGCGCCGAAAGCGCCCCTGCAATTTTATAGTCGATGAAATTTGTACCGTTTGCTATCCTGCGCAAAATCAACGTTTGCGTTCTTATTCTGCCGAAGAATCTTCGCCCGGAGCGTCCTTTTCTGCGGAAGCGCCTGCGGCAAGCGCGGCGTTTCCGGCGGCTTTTTCTGCTTTTTTCAGGCGGACGCGGTAAAGTTTCGTTAAGCGATTGCGGTTGTATCGCTGCACCGCGATGGGGAACGTCTGCAAAATAAAGTTGACCACGGCGACGGGCAGAGCAATCGTCCATTTCAGCGCGCCGGGGGCGGCGAAAAGGATCAGAAACGCAAGCGGCGCCGAATATTCGTGCATAATTTCCGCATAGCAGGTTTCCCGGAGAAAGGTGTGGAGGTAGGCGGGATCTTCGCTGTTTTCGATTTTCGTCTTGTCAAAAATTTTCAAAAGCGCGCCCGTTTCGGGGATCTTATCCTTCCATAATTTGATTTTCAACCGGTCGTAGAACTTTTTTTCGCGGTCGGAAACCGTAAAGCGCTTGCGGTCGGGTTCAAATAATTTCTTAGGCAGAACGCGCGCCAGACAGGCGATAACGCCGTCCACAAAAAATGCAAACAGCACGAAGGCAACGGTCAGTAAAATCAGAAGCCAGGGCGAAAACCCCAGCGAGGAAGCAAAAATTGCATTGAGCGCCGCAACTATCGCGGTTGCGATGCCGATCGCGGAAAGATAATATCGAAGCATAGGAATTTCGTCCTTGTCTTTAGTTGAAGTAAGAGTTTTAACCCGTTGCCAAATGTCGTTACTGCCGCTTGGATTGCAGAAATATGCTCGCTGCAAAAGGGGCGTTTATTTTCCGTTTTAAACCAGCCGCAAACACGTTTCAAAGCCCGGTTTTTGTCCCGGCGGAAAGGGGTTGCGCCCTTTATGAAAAATAAAGAGATTGCGGTGTTTCCTGTGAAACGTCACAAGATATTGTGGGGTTTGCCGGTCTGTGCCGTCCAAACGTTGTCCGGTTTCACCATAAGAACAATGCCCCCGTTACAGCCATGTTACAGCCATAAAATTTTTGTGGGGCTATCGCCCGGATGTTGTCCCGGCGCGGATAAAGAAGAAAGTCGGCTTCCGCCTGCAGGGCGCCCGGCTGTTCTTCCGAAAAATAAGGAAAGGGTTCAACCCTGCTTTTCCACGTCGTAAACCAGCGGTTTACCGTAAACCTTTTCGTAAACGGCGCAGCACGCCTCGTAATCGGCTTTTTTCATGCGTTCGGCGTCTTCTTTCGGTGGAAGCGATTTGTCGGGGTAAATGGGAGGCAGAATGTGGACGGTAAAATACTTGATCTCCAAACCCTCTTTATCAAACTTGCCGGAATTGCGGTAGGTGATGAACATGGGGAGAATGGGGACGTCGAACTTGACCGCGTAATGAAACGCGCCGATTTTAAAGGGGCGCGGCTTGTCGTACAGGTACCACATTGCCTGTTCGGGGTAGAACACGACCACGTTGTCGCGCAAAAGGTAATGTTCCACCGCGTTGGTGAATTTTTTGACCACTTTCAGTTTTCCCGTGATGGGAAGAATGCCCGAAGAACGCATCATTTCGCCCAGAAAGCCTTTGCGGTTGTTGAATTCCGCCACGGTAAAGCGCACTTTTCTGCCGCGAAGCGCGTGCTTGATTGCCAGACAGTCGAATATGAAAACGTGGTTGCAGGTGGCAATGACGCCGCCTTTTAAGGCTTTCAGGTTTTCTCTGCCGACGACTTTGGTTTTCAGCACCGCTTTGTTTTCGTACAGGGTGTAGGGGTTGACGATAAAAGTGTTGTCCAGCCACACTTTAAATTTGCGCATTCCCTGCGGAATAAACGGGAAATTTTCGTCTACCGGCAAAACGGTTGCGGGGTCGACCGGGTCTACGTGTTCGTCGAAAACGCCTCGTTTTTCGCATTCGATATACCTTGCGATGACTTCTTTTCTGGTCATAAACTTCTCCTGATCTGCGGCTTTTGGGCGCCTTGCTGCGGGGGTAACAAATTTAAATCCGCGATCCCTGTAAGCGGGAGATATGGCCTCCGCACATTCTCTTATAGGAAGACGTCCCGCGCGCGCCCATAAAAAGGCAGATTTCACTTTCTTTTATTATAATCACCCGCGAAAAATTTGGCAAGCAGATGGGGTCTAATGCGATAAAACTGCCCGGTAGAATTCTACCAAAGCGTTTTCCATAGAATTTCCTCGCCGAAATTTCTCTACTGAAATTAGAATTTGCTTGAAAACGGGCAAAAAAGGTGGTATAATGCCCATATGGAAAACGTAAAAGCCATTATCGCGAAAAATATCGCGAGTTTAAGAAAAGAAAATAAGATGACACAGATGGAACTTGCCGAACGGTTGAACTATTCGGACAAGGCGATTTCCCGCTGGGAGCGGGGCGACGTGCTGCCCGATATCGACGTGCTGTGCCAGATCTGCGACATTTTCGGCGTTTCTTTCGACTATCTCACCCACGAGGGGGAGAAAAAAGAAAAGGAAATGTACGCGAAAAAGCAGGAACGTGGCAACAAAATCGTGATCGCGCTGCTTGCGGAGACGGCGGTATGGACGATCGCGGTGCTGCTGTTCGTCTACTTTAAAGTCATTGCCGGGAAGAATCTCTGGCGTGCCTATATCTGGGCGATCCCCGCAAGTCTGATCGTCGGGATCGTGTTCAACGGTATCTGGGGCAGAAAGGGCTGGCGCATGGTGCTGATTTCCATGCTGGTGTGGAGTTTTTTAGCCGCGGTATTCATTCAGTTTTTGAAGTACGATTATAACGTATGGCCGGTGTTTCTGGTGGGGATTCCGTTGCAGATCGCTGTTGTTTTGTGGGCAAATCTTGGGCGGAAACCTTCCGTAAAGGCGCCGAAAGAAAAGAAAAAGAAGGAAAAATCTGCGGACAGGGCGCCGAATTCCGCCGATGAAGAGGGGGTTGAAGCCCTCGGCGCTGCCCCGGCAAAAAATAAGAAGGAAAAGAAACGGATCGAGGCGGACGGGCTTTTGCCGGATTTTGCGGGCGGAAACGACCGGCCGCAGCCGGATGAAAACACGCAAGGTTAATTCATGCAAGGGGCCCGATACGCGGGAGAAAGCGCGTAATCGTAACCGGCGGAGTGTGTGACGGCTGGGGTAAAACGTGCGTGCGCGAGGGGAGGCGTTCCCGAAAACCGGGGAACGTGGTGCCGAAAAACGAACCGGAAGGGATTCCGTTCCGCACCCAAGTAAGACGCGTTTTCGGCGGGAAATGATGAGAAACGGGATTTCTGAGAAAAAAGGAGCGGCAATATGGACAAACTGCATACCTTTGACGCGGACGAATTGATGCGCGGTATTTTAACTTTGCGGACGGTGGAGGAATGTTATCGGTTTTTTGAAGACGTCTGCACGGTGAAAGAGATCGCGGACATGGCGCAGCGGCTGAAGACCGCCAAAATGCTTTATCGCGGGTATAATTACGTCGAAGTCAATAAGGAAACGGGCGCAAGTTCGGCAACCATCAGCCGGGTCAGTAAGTGTCTGGAATACGGCGACGGCGGTTACCGCACGGTGATCG
The DNA here is from genome assembly GCA_934272745.1 of uncultured Clostridia bacterium. GTDB lineage: Bacteria > Bacillota > Clostridia > Christensenellales > Borkfalkiaceae > SIG402. The sequence continues at coordinate 67,405 of CAKQSI010000006.1, forward strand.
AGCGGTTAGAAAAGCAAGATTCTGCTCCCGCCCCGCAAGACGGGGAAGAAAAATAGACTGCATTTTCCTAAATGGAGAATTAAGAGAAAAAACGAATGTCCAGAACGGGCGCATACGAAAAGCCTCGCGCCGGGCGGGCGTTTGCACGAAAAACGAACGACGTCCCCAAAAATCTGGCGCTTAATAAAAAACAAATATGCCCCTGCCGGGGCGCATTACGAAAAAACGGTGCTTTAAATTTCGGGCGCCTTACACAAGAAGATCCGCCCCGAACGGGCGCTTTTACAAACGAAATACGGAGAGAAAAATGGAACGGAAAACGCTGGTGGCGATTACGGGCGCTTCGGGCGCGATGGGTAGCGAGGCGGTCAAACTTCTTGCCCGAAACAAAAATTTACAGTTGCGGCTGCTTCTGTTTAAAAAAGAGGGAAAACCCGCGCGCTGGCTGCGGGCTTTTTTGAAGCAAAACAGGGATAACGTATCCTATTTTTACGGCGATATCGCGGACAAAAGCGACTGCGAAAAACTGACGGACGGCGCCGATTATCTTTTGCATATGGCGGCGTATATTCCGCCGAAGTCCGACCACGACGCCGAACAGACCCGCCTTTCCGACTACGTCGGCACGAAAAATTTGGTGGACGCCGTGATAGAGCAGGGCAATCGTACGAAATTCGTCCATATCTGTACGGTCGCGATCTACGGCAACCGCGCTTATCCGCACAACTACGGGCGGGTGGGCGACCCCGTCATTTCCAGCGATTACGACAATTATTCCCTGTGGAAACTCAAGGGCGAACGCTACGTTTTAGACGCGGGGCTGAAACATTTCGTTTCTCTGCGGCAGACGGGCGTGCTGCACAAGTGGATGTTCAAAAACAACCTGAAAGACGGGCTGGTTTTTCACACTTCCTGGAACTGCTGTCTGGAATGGGTGACCGACCGCGACAGTGCGATTCTTTGCCAAAACCTCATCGAGCGCGATCAGAAAAATCTCCTTGCCGGGTTCTGGAACCGTTGCTATAATATCGGCGGCGGAAAGGAGCAGCGCAAAACGGGGTACGAAGTGGTGGATCGCGGCTTTTCGCTGATGGGTTCCACCGCGAAAAAGTTTTTCAAGCCCAACTGGAATATTCCGCGCAACTTCCACGGCACGTGGTATACGGACAGCGACGAACTGGAAGATTTCCTCGGGTTCCGCCACGAAACTTTTGAAGACTATTGGCGGCGTATGGGCAAGAAATACTGGTTTTACCGGTTGGGGAAACTCGCTCCGCCCGCGCTGGTTTCCAGACTTGCCATTCAAAGGCTGTTTAAAAACACCAACGCGCCCATGTACTGGGTGAACCACAACAAAACGGGACGGTTGCAGGCCTTTTACGGCGGGAAAGCGGAATTCGACCGCATCGGCACGGACTGGAGCAAGTTTCCGCTCCTTAACGAAGGGTTCGCGCCGGACGGAAGCAAGGTGGATATCGACGCCATGCGCGACCCGGCTTACGCCGAAAAAAACGGGTTGCTGCTTTCCCACGGGTACGACGATAAAAAGAAGATCGAAGACTGGACGGAAGCCGACTTTTCGTCTGCGGCGGCGTTCCGCGGCGGGGAATATCTGGGCGGCGCCGCGGGTGCGGAAAACGCATACCGAAAGACCGAATGGAAGTGTCACGAGGGACACGTGTTTTCTTCCGCGCCGTACACCGTGCTGAAAGGCGGGTACTGGTGCCCCGTTTGTGCGGAACCCAAACCGTGGCGGTACGGTGCGCTTGCAAAGGTGGCGCCGTTCTACGCGCAGGTGTATTTCGACACGCATACAAAAGAGGAAGCGGACGACGTTTATCCGCTCACGGAAAACGAAGATTTGTTTATGGAAAAAGAAAAGATATGAGGACGATCATTTACGTCTTTTCCGGTACGGGAAATACGTTGAAAGTGGCGGGACTGTATCGAAAAAACCTGGGGGAAGAAGATACCGAACTCTACCGCGTGTTCGGCAAAAACGAGCGCGTGCCCGACCCGAACGGTTACGACGCGGTGGGGTTTGCGTATCCGATCCACGCGTTCAACGCGCCAAAACCCATGCTGGATTTCTGCAAAAATTTGCCGGAAGTGAACCCCGGCAAGTACGCGTTTATTTTGAAAACGTCCGGCGAGGGGTTGCATTTCAACGATTGTTCTTCCCAAAAAATAATCGGGATTTTAAAAAAGAAAGGGTTCGGCGTGGCGCTGGAACGGCATATCGTCATGCCGTATAATATGATCTTCCGCCACGCGGACGGCATGGCAAAGCAGATGTGGATTTACGCGCACGCGCTTGCCGAACTCAATTGCCGGGAGATTGTTTCCCGCAAAAAAGAAAAGGTGCGCCAGCCGCTGTACAAAACCTGGTATGCGCCCATTCTTCGCATCGAACAGCCCTTTGCCCGCCTGCACGGGAAGTTTTTCAAAGCGGATAAAGAAAAATGCGTCGGCTGCGGCTTGTGCGTCAGAAACTGTCCCATGGGAAATATCAGGATCGAGGACGGCAGGGCGAAATTCGGCGGCAACTGCGCCCTTTGCATGGCGTGTTCTTTTTTCTGTCCGACGGACGCCGTATCGGTGGGGATTTTCCGCGGGTGGAAGGTGCACGGCGCGTATCCTCTGGACGCCTTAGAAAAAGATCCGGCGGTGCCGTTCCCGTATCTGGACGGCAGCGAAAAGGGCGTGTATAAAATTTACCGCAAGTATTATCGGGAGTGTGACGAGCGCCTTGCCGCCGCCGGAATGAAAATTGCGGACTACGTTCGTTTCGGGGAGCCGGAGGCTGCAGAAGAGGAAGAAGCGTTGCCCCTTTTGCCCGGGACGTAAAGGAAAATCTCTTTTATCCGGGAGGTAAGGGGTGTTGTCGTTATAACCACTTTGCTCAGAACGCAAGGGCGGGAGGCGCTATCGTTACAGTTCCGGAGGAGGTAGCCTTTCGGCAGACGTTTCGCGCTTATGAATTTTGGGCGGGAGGCAGTCTTTTCGTTTTGCGCCGAAAATTTGGGGCAAAAGGCAGTTTTTTCGTCAATAAAGTAAAATGCGCCCGCCCCGGGCATAGCCCGGGGCGGGCGCATCTTTTACTTGCGAAAGCCGCGATAAAATTTGCGGGATTTTCAGGATTACGGCAGGCGAACGAGTTCGTGCTTTCCTGCGGGGACGCGCACCTTTATGCGCGGAAGGGCGATCCCTTCCTGCACGGAATCGTCAGAAGCGCCGCCCGTGAGCGGCATGCCGTCTAAAAGAATCCGTCCCTTGGGAAGCAGCACGGTCACCGTCGTTCCGACGGGAACGGTCAGCCGCACCATTAGACGGGAAACCGCCGTAAGATCGCGTTCTTGATTTAATAACTTTTGCGCAGAAACGTCGTCAAAATTAGAGACCGCAAGCGCTGCGGTATCAAAATCCGGAGCGCTTTCCGGTAAATTTTCCGCATATCCGTCCGCAACGGAATCCTCCGCGTTTTCCCGCAGCCAAACGAATTCCAACTTGCCGCGCGCGGTCAGAAGGGAGCCTTCCGCTTGCCGGATCAAAGAAGAAAGGAGCGGGGTCAGCGTAAATTCCGCCTGCGCGGGCGCGTGGGAAAGTTTCAGTCCTGCCACCCGTTCGATCAGCCATTTGGACGACGAACTCATCTCCAGATGGTTGAAACTGTTCATCGAAACGCCGGCGCTGCCCGCCGCGTTCACAAAGGTATAATAGCTGCCCGGCGCGGCTTGCCAGCGCAGTTTGATCTGCGGGTCGGGGCGGGTGTCAATATAGGAGTCCCACCGTTCCCAAAGGGTGGTGGCGCCCGTCGCCATCATATAACCGAACGACGGAAACCGGCTTTGGAACGCAAGTGACAGCGCCACGTCGGGCATTCCCAGCACGTGCCAGGAAGACAGCACGTCGTCGATCACGTACACCCCGCAGGACAGCCTGCCGCCGTAGCGCTTCACCGCCGCGAGATAGTGTTTTGCGGCAATCGGAAGTTCCTCTTTTTCGTAAATTCCGTGCGTGATCGCCATCGCGTACGAAGTCTGCGTGTCCGATTTGGTTTTTAGTTCTTCGGTCATCAGACTCCGTCGGAAGGCGTTTTTTACCGTCTGTTTCCGCGCGGTAAAACGGGCGATATCGTCCGTTTTTTTGAGAACGTCTGCCGTTTTCAGGAACAAATCCAACTGTTTCAACTGCTGCAGCGTCTGGTATTCCGCGGTGGAAATCTGCCCCCCGGTCTTGGGATAGCCTTCCGCGTCGATCATGTCGCCGTTCAGCCAGTCCACGTAGCCGGCAACTTCCACAATGCCGTCCGGAAAGCGTTCTTCAAACGATGATAAATCGGCGCGGTTGCGCTCGTATAGTGCGACGAGATCTTCCTTTTCCCCGGCAAGTTGCCAGAAAAGATAGGGCTGTTTGCTGTCAAGCAGCGATTGTCCGGTAAACATAGAAAGGGCGTTGGGCGTCTGGTCGGGGCGCATGTTTTCAGGCACGGGCGCTACTTCGCGCTCATACTGGTTGCGGCGGAAAAAGTCGCAGAGGTCGTAAAAATATTTGCCGTCGTCAAAGCCGTCCATGCACCAGGAAAGGCGCTCGTCGCGTTCGCAGCAGTCGGTCTGCACGCCGACGAGGTTGGAACGCAGCGTTCCGGCGATCATATCCGTAAGCCGGTTCGCCGCCTTGGCGGAAAAAGTGAAGTTTCCCGTCCGGGTTTTAGCGGAAGAAAGCGCCACGCCGGTTGCGGAAATCAGGTTTGCTTCATTCAATCCCAAAACCGTCACGTAGCGGAAGCCGCGATAGGTAAACCGCGGAAAAAACTCCTGCAAGCCGTCGGTTGCCGCAAGGTATTCGTCCACGGGCTGTGCGCCGCGATAGTTCGCAAAATAGCAGGTATTGTCCGTATTTTTGTGTTCTGCGTACAAAAACCGCACCACGTCCCCCCGTTTTGCGTAAAAAACATACTTTGCCGTGCCGGCGAAATTTTTGCCGAAGTCCAGCACCGCCCGCCCGTTTTTATCGGTATATTTGGCGGCGTACGGTACCTCTTCCACGGCAAAAACGGAGGAGGAGAATCGGGAGGAAAGGCGCACGCTTTCTTCGGTCACCGCAGCGGGGACGAGTTCTTTTGCATACGGCAAAGTGGAAAGATTTCCGCCGCTTTCGTAAAACGCCGCCGTTTTCAGCGCGCGGGAAGAATCGTAAGTTTCGCCGTCATAGAGGTCGGATTTCAGCACCGCAGTGTTTGCGGTGGTCAAAAACGAGGCGTCGGAACAGATTTTTTCGGTGGTTCCGTCCTCGTAAAACAAGGACAGGCAGACATAAATTTTCGGGCGGTTGCCGTACACGCCGCGCAGTTTTCTTTTGCCGAACACATTCGCCATGCCCACCCGTCCGGCATACCAGCCGTCGGCAGCCTGCACCATAAGCAGGTTGCGTTTCCCGATCAGGGGCGTGACGTCGTAAGCGTCCGCGTTCGCGTAGACCGCATATTCCGTCCAGCCGGGGCAAAGAAAGCGGTCGCCCACGCGCTTGCCGCCCAGTTCCGCCTCGTAAAGACCCATCGCGGAGAGGTACAACACCGCGCGGCGGACGGGTTTTTCTACCGTAAACGCGCGGAAAAACGCGGGTTGCCGCAGGGGGAGCGCCCTGCCCTCCGTATGCCATACGGTGCAGCCGTCGATGAGTTGACTTGCGGAAGAATCTTTTGCAGCGGCGTCCTTCGGAAACAGCGTGACTTTTGCGCCGGGTGCAAGATTATCGAGTCCCCGCAGCACTTCGATCTGTTCCAAAGCGAAGCGGAAGCCGGTTTCGGAAACGCGCTGCAGTCGGTTTGCGGTAAATTTCAGGTAGCGGAAGGAGCGGTTCACCTCGTAAAAGGTGCGCTGATTGCCGGGGTTTGGCGTTAGGTCGGGACTGTGATAAATGCATTGCGCGTCCGAAAAATCGGCAAGATTTGCTCCTTCGATGGTGAACGCGAGGGGAAAATACAGCCCCGGGCAGTCGGGCTGGCAGGGGACGTCGAACGGGCGTGCGCCGGTCACGACCACGTAGTCGGGCGAAACCTCTTCGCCGAAGTTCAGAACGATTTGCGGCTGCGCGGTTTCGCTGTCAAATTCCCGGCTGAAAAAACCGACGTGCGCGGGCGAAAGGACGGCGGGATCCTGCTCGTTTACGATCCATTTCGCGGGCAGCGCGGCATAGTCCGGTTGGGTCAAAAAGTTCGTTTTTTGGCGGTACGTCCGTTTGTTTCCGGCACCGTCCGTTACGGTTGCCGCAATTTCCAGCGTGTATTCGGTTTCGGGCGATAAAGGGGGCAGCGGCTGCGCGCTCTGCATATCGGAGATTCGCGTTTCCCGGCAGATCCCGGCGCCGGATTCGTCCGTCAAAAGGACGAAAAGCGCCGTCTGTCGGGCGCCGGTTCTTTCGTCCTGCAAGCGGTACGAAAAAGTCGCGTTTTCGTACGGGACGGCAAGGCGGTCTTCCTTTCCCGAAACAATCAGGTCGTAGATCATCTTAGGCTCCTGTTTTTCATCGGCTTACGTCGCAAGTGCGTTGTACTGCAAGGCGACAATGAAAGCGTTTTCTTCTCGTTTAGTATACGGCACGGCGCGGCAAATGTCAAGTAAGTCCGTTTTTTTTGTCCGGGGATTTTGTTTCTGATTTGCGGACCGCGGGGAAAAAATCGGTGCCGGCGGATTTTGTCGGGCGTCAGATAGGATTTCGGGCGACAAAGAAAGAACTTATATAAGGTCAGAATGCTGTCCGGAAGTCTTGCGGTAGTTTGCGTTTTTGTCGAGTAAGCGGCAGGATTGGCGCGGAAATTCGTTCCGGACGTTCGGGGAAGAAAAATAATCTCAAAAAAAGGGCAAAATCTGTTGCTTTTTTCGCGCAAATATACTATAATACTATGGCTGAAAAACGAGAGGGGATTCCTTTTCGGACAAGTAAGTGCCCCTTATTCTTTTGGAGAGATGGTCGAGCGGCTTAAGGCACACGCTTGGAAAGCGTGCAAGGGTAACACCTTCGCAGGTTCAAATCCTGTTCTCTCCGCCAATCAAAACCTAAATCGAATACGAGAGTGTTTGGTTTAGGTTTTTCTTTTGCAAAAATTCAGGGTTTATCTGCGTTTTTCGGTTGTTGGTGTGCCGTCGTTTCGGTCTTTTTGGGGTTCGTATTGGTGTGTTCGTATCCCTTTATCCGTGGCATTTGCAGACGGTTTTATGCCGCGAAAGGTTCTTGACGTGAGAAAGGAGTGTGTCAGGCTATCTTGCCAAAGGCAAACGAAAAGCCCCT
>CAKQSI010000007.1 GCA_934272745.1 uncultured Clostridia bacterium
GCAAAATGCTGGGCGCCGCGCCGGCTTTTCTATAAATTTTTAAGACAGGGCGTTTATTTCCGTTGCCGCTTGCTCTACCAAAAGGACAACGAACGCCGCTTTCCGTCTTGTTTTTATTTTTGCGCCGGTACGGAAATGGTCACCGCCCGCTTTGTTCCGGCAAAGCGGCATGGACTAACTTTTCGATATTCGCGTACTCGTACTGGTCGCCGTACTTGAAAAAGTCATACAGATAAATCTTCTCGAAATAAATCTGCCGCTGCAGGTAAGTCACGATCTTGGCGCGGAAGTCTTCCACCGCCGCCTCGTCCGTATCGTCGCCGAACAGAATTTCGATTCCGTCCGAGGAGAAATACTTGTCGGTCAGCATGCCCGATTCGCGCGAAATAAAGGCAATGTCGCCCTCTTCCGAAAACATACTCGACCCCATGTAAATACCGCGGTTGTAGGTATACCCCAAAAGATCCAGAAGCGTAGGCACGATGTCGAACGAACTGGAAAAACGATCGGTCAGTTTTACGCCTGTAAGGGGCGAAGTTTCGTCCCCCGCATGGGTAAAACCTGTAGCCTCTACCGAAAGCGGCGACACGCCGGAATACAGCCCGAACAGCACGTTATACAGCGAAACGTCCATATAACTGCCCTTGGTGATCCCTTTCAGGTAATAGTTCTGATCGGAATAATACGCCGAGTGGTCGCCGTAGAACAGCAGGGTCGTGTTGTCCAGCAGCCCGGTTTCTTCCAGATAATTCAGCAGGCTTGCCACCCCGCGGTCGAGGTCCATATACGCCGCCTGATAGCGTTTGTAGCGCAGATAAATTTTTTGCAGATCGTCCGACCGCCCGGAATACTCCTGCTCTTCCCCCAAAAGTCCGTTGACTCGCAGTTTTTCGCCGAATTTTTGCAGGAAATAATCGTAAGTGATCTGCTCGTAATAGGGTTCCAGCCCCTTAACGGTATATTTTTGCGAAAGCGCGGCTTTCTCTTCTTCCGAAAGGTCCGCCGTATAGTCTCCGTATTTGATAAGATCGTCGTAATGCCCGTGCGTGGTCAGCGTGGTGATAAACGAATAGAAGGGCTTGCCGTCGTTCGGCGCGATGCGCTCCAGATTCATCGAGAAAAGGTTGCTGTCCAGATCGAACTCGTAAAAATCTTTGTTTTTATTGAAGCTTCCGGGCAGCGTCATATCTTCCAGCGCATAGAAATTCTGGAACCCGTAAGTTTTGTGCGTGGTTTTTCTGCCGTAGTACGAACCCCAGTTGCTGTGAAAGAAGGATGTGGTATACCCCTTGCTCCCCACGAATTTCGGAAAAGAAAACGCCAGATCGTTTTTCAGCAACGTATCGTTGGAAGAGTAGTTGCTGGTAAACGGCGTTTCCACCGGGTAACTGCCTAAAATACCGATGGCTTCGGAATGGTTGGTCTTATCTCGCGAGAAGTAGTCGGTATTCGACACCCCTTGCGTCATCAACGCGTACAGCGTGGGGGTCAGCGTTTCGTCCACGGCGTACCACTCGCCCGATTCCACCATAACGGCGATGACGTTCTGCCCCGCGATCGCGCCCGTGTAGGCGGAAGTTTTGCCGTATTCTTTGCCGGAAAGATATTTGTCGATGGCGGAAAGTTCTTCCGCAAGGACGGTTCCTTTTTTGCCGTTGCCGCCGAAGACGGTATCGGAAAGTTTGTTTTCGATGATACGATCGAGCGAAACGTAATAAAAAGCGAACGTGCCGAATTTTTTGAACGCGGCGTCTTTCAGCACGAAGGTGTTGTAAAGGTAGGCGTCGCTGTACAAAAGGTATTTGGGGTCGCTTTTGTCCTCGGGATCGTACAGCGCTTTTACGGTGAGGTTATACCCCGCCGAAGTGCCGATGCTCATCATCGCAAGCAAAGTAACCAGCAAAAAGACGACGTGATGCGTGCCTTGATAAGGCACGCGGTACTTTTTCAGCCACACCAGAAGCAAGACGGCTGCCACCGGGATTAAAATCAGCAGGAAGAAAAATCCCCAATCCATAAAGTCGCTGGTAAACGCGCCGGCGGCTTCGTTCGCCAGATTCATCATTTCCAGCGTGAACACCGATCCGTTGATGTTGTTCAGCGTATAATTCAAAAAAGAAAAAACAAACTGGATAAACAACAGCAGCACGGTAAGAATCGCGCTTGCGGTAAAGGACGGAACGACGAAAATTACCGTCGCCAGCATTAAAACGACGGACAGATCCAATAAAAAATATTTGGGCGCCACGCCGTTTTTCATGGCGAGAAAGGTCATACTCTCCATAAACAGCGCAAGCGCAACGTAGATCAGCACGTAGAGTGCTTTTTTCCGGAATAAATCTTTCAAAATTCGCCTCACAACGAAAGATACTCTTGAAATTTTGTGCGCGCATTCGAACGCGGAAAACTTCGGCGATGCCGGAAGTGTTTACAGCCAAACTTCCAACTTCTTGTGTTTATAAAACGTTTGTAATTATAGCACATCCGCGCGCAAAAGGCAAGCGTTTAGGACTTTCGGCGGCGTAAAACAACCCGATTTGCCGCAGATTCCGGCAAAAACGTGCCAAAATCGGCGTAAACGCAGAAAAAACCTCTTTTCCGATGAAGAGAACACGCAAAACGTGCGGCGGGAAGCGGCACGTTTATCGGAACGTAAATTTGATTTATAAAAAGCGGGGCGCCCGCGGCGGAAAATTCCGCCGCGGGCGCCGCACCCCGATTTCCTTTCCCGCATACCATAAAGGAGAAGACTTTTGTGAGGTAACGCCGTTGAAACCTGTCGCTCTGGATCTGCCCTACCCTTCCCTAAAACATCTCACGCCCGACCCCGCCGCCGCAAGAATCATCGCGCCGGCATACGCTTCGCTGCACAGCGAACTGGGCGCAACGCTGCAGTACATATACCATTCCTTTTGGTTTGACGAAGAAAAGATGGAGGAATACGCCGACAAAATCGAAGGCATTGCGATCGCCGAAATGCGACACCTCGAAGTTCTCGGCAAAACGCTGCTTTTATTGGGCGCCGACCCCGTGTATACGGCGGTTCCGCCCCGGCTGTATCGTTTCTATCACACGGGAGACGTTGCCTATTCCAAAACGCCGAAAAGAATGCTTTTGGACGATATTTCGGGTGAAATGCAGACGATTGACGACTATCGTTCCATGCTGAAGCGGCTGAAAAACGACGACGTATGCGCCGTCGTCGCGCGCATTTTGCTGGACGAACAGTTGCATCTGGAAGTGCTGACTTCGCTTTACGAAAAATACGCCGGGCACCCGCCGGAAGGCGCGGATCGCGGCGACGATGCGGATTAAACGCGAACGGCGGCTGCCCGCGATTTGCGGGCAGCCGCCGTATCCTTCCTCTGTCGGGAATCAGCGATTCGCCATAATATTCCGCATGAAGTTTCGCGGCTGCGTTTTCCTGCAGTCCGCATTTCCCGGTAGTCCGCCGGACATACTCCCCGAAAACCATAGCCGTTATTTCCGCAACGACCGCCTATGCCAGAAGTCCGGAAACGATTTCGTCCTGCACGTATAAATACTCGTCTTTGACCGAAACGCGGGTTTCGGATATCTCCAGACAGCCGGCGTAGCGCTTGAGTTTTTCCGCATACGCGGTCAAGAAATCCTTTCCCGTCGCGGCTTTATAAGTCGCAAGATCTAACCCCTCTTTTAAGCGGAACGCCAGCATCAGCAGTTCTTCCTCCGCCTCCTCTTTGGTGAGTTCTTCCGAAAAAACGACGGGCAGGCGCTCGTTTTTCAGCGCAAGGCGATATTCTGCCGGGTTTTCGGTGTTGGAATAACGTCGATTGCGAAGAAACGAGTGCGCCGCGATGCCGAAGCCGAGATATTCTCCCCGCCGCCAGTAGTTGAGATTGTGGCGGGATTCCCACCCGGGAAGGGCGAAATTCGACACCTCGTACCGGTGAAAACCGCGGCTTTCGAGATAGGAAACGCCCGCGTCGTACAGGGCGCGCACCTCGTCGGCGCAGGGCAGTTCGCCGTTTAAATAGTCGGTATAAACGGGCGTACCGTCCTCGGGCGTGAGCGCATACATGGAAATATGCGACGCGCCGTGGTTGAGCGCCACGCGCAGACTTTCGATCACGTCCTCTTTTTTCTGATCGTGCAAACCGATCATAACGTCGGCGCTGAAATTTTCCCCGGCAAGAAGTTCGGTCGCCGCGATAAAATCCGCCTTGGTATGAATGCGGTTGAGCCGGGCAAGTTCCCGGTCGTCCGCCGTCTGAAACCCAACCGAAAAGCGGTTGAAGCCCGCCCTTTTATAGGCGGCAAGTTTTTCCGCCGTGACGGTGCCGGGGTTCATTTCGATGGTGATTTCGGCGTTTTCTTTCACGCGGTAGTAGCGCTTGACGAGCGTCAGCGCCGCCGTGACGAACACCGCCGGCACAAAAGAGGGCGTGCCGCCGCCGAAGTAAACGGTGTCGAATTCCATGCCCTTGCCCTCCGGCGCGCGGAATACGATCTCGTGGCACAGGTCGGTAAAATACGGCTCGATTTCCCCTTCCCGGTTGGGAAAGGAAACAAAGTCGCAATAAGTACATTTTTGTTTGCAAAAGGGAACGTGAACGTAGATCCCCGCCATAATTTCTCCTTGCCGTATGCTTGCCGGAATTTGCGTTTCCCGGTGTAATTTGCTTTGTATTGCCCGACGCAAATCGCATTATCCGGATACTATCCGGCGCGACTTGTAGCGCCCGGCGTGATTTATATTGTCCGGCATATCACCGTACAACTCGCGTCGTCCGGCATATCTTTCGGAACGCAGCCGCCCTGCTATTCCGGGGAAAAGCCGCCGCAAAAAGCGCCGCCCGGCTATCGGTTTCCGGTTTCGGCATATAAACGCGGCTCCGGACAACAGGTGCCGAAAAACGGGGGGACGTCTTGCAAAATTCGACATTTTGCAACAAAATCGTTCCCCCGAAAACGTCTTTTCTGCGCCGGTTTACAGACTGTCAATCCCCTGATAAAATCTCCTTTCCCCCGCTTAACTGTCGGTTTTCAGGATAGAAATAAACGCTTCGGACGGGACCTGAACGGAGCCTAACTGGCGCATCTTTTTCTTGCCCTCTTTCTGCTTTTCCAGCAGTTTGCGCTTGCGGGAAATATCGCCGCCGTAGCATTTGGCAAGCACGTCTTTGCGCATGGCTTTCACCGTTTCGCGCGCGATAACCTTGCCGCCCACCGCCGCCTGAATGGGAATTTCAAACAACTGGCGCGGAATGACGTCCTTGAGTTTTTCCGCCATTTCCCGCCCTCTGGTATAGGCGCGCGATTCGTGCACGATGGTGGAAAGCGCGTCGCACGGTTCCCCGTTCAGCATCATATCCAGTTTCACAAGATCGCTCTTTTCGTAACGGTCGAGTTCGTAATCGAAACTGGCGTAGCCGCGCGTGCGGGACTTTAGTCCGTCGAAAAAGTCGTAAATAATCTCGTTCAACGGCAGGTCGTAAGTTAAGCGGACGCGACGGCTGTCGAGATAGGTCATGTCGAGATAGATCCCCCGCTTGTCCTTGCAAAGGTCCATAATCGCGCCGAGATATTCGGGCGGAGAATAGATCTGCGCTTTGACGATGGGTTCCTCGGTATAATCGATTTCGGTGGTCGCGGGCATGTGCGACGGGTTGTTGACCGTCACCACGCTGCCGTCGGTTTTATGGACGAGGTAGGAAACGCCGGGCGCCGTCGTGATAATGTCGAGGTCGAACTCCCGCTCCAGCCGCTCCTGAATGATCTCCATATGCAAAAGTCCCAGAAACCCGCAGCGGAAACCGAAGCCGAGCGCCACGGAATTGTCCGGTTCAAAGGTGAGCGAAGCGTCGTTGAGTTGCAGTTTCAAAAGCGCTTCCTTCAGGTCGCCGAACTTGCTCCCGTCAAGGGGGAACACGCCCGAAAAGACGACCGGCTGCACTTTTTTATACCCGGGCAAGGCTTCTTTCGCCGGGTTGTCCACCTTCGTAATCGTATCCCCCACGGCAGTATCCTGCACGCTTTTGATGCTGGCGGCAACGTACCCGACTTCCCCTGCAAAAAGTTTGGCTTTGGGTTGCAGTTTTGGGGTGAACACGCCCACTTCGGTCACGTCGAATTCCTTATCGCTCTGGAAGGTGCGGATGCGGTCGCCCGCGGTCAGCGTCCCGTCCATCATGCGGATAAAACAGATGACCCCTTTATAATTATCGTAATAGGAATCGAAGATCAGCGCTTTTAAGGGTGCTTCCGTGTCGCCCTTGGGGGGCGGAACGGCGGTCACGATTTTTTCTAAGATGTCGCCGATGTTGGTCCCTTCTTTCGCGGAAACGCGCGGCGCGTCCGAACAATCCAGCCCGATGACGTCCTCGATCTCCTTCGCCACCTCGTCGGGACGGGCAGACGGCAGGTCGATCTTGTTGATGACGGGCAGAATTTCCAGATCGTGATCGAGCGCCATATACACGTTGGCAAGCGTCTGCGCTTCTACCCCCTGCGACGCGTCCACGACGAGCACCGCCCCCTCGCATGCGGCGAGCGAGCGCGACACTTCATACGTAAAGTCCACGTGCCCCGGGGTGTCGATCAGATTCAAGACGTATTCTTTGCCGTCTTTCGCGTTGTAAAACATACGGACGGGGGTAAGTTTGATGGTAATGCCGCGTTCGCGCTCGATGTCCATGGAGTCGAGCAGCTGGTCTTCCATCTCGCGGGAGGAAACCTGACCGGTCAATTCCATCATGCGGTCGGCAATGGTACTTTTGCCGTGATCGATATGCGCGATGATACAAAAGTTGCGGATATTTTCTTCGGGTTGTTTCATGCAATCTCCGTTCGGGGCGCAGGCAGGCGCCGAAAAACTTTTCAAAAAAGTTGCTATTTTTCTTTGAACTCATTATACTGTATTTTACAGAGGATTGCAAACGCTTTTTAGGGAGAATACGCAAACTTTTTTCTCTCTTTCCGAAAAAATAATCACGGAGGAAATATGAAACCGAGAATTCCACAGAATCACTGGCTGTACCGCCTCCCCGTTGCCCACCGGGGACTGCACGGAGATGCCGTTCCCGAAAATTCCATGTCTGCCTTTTCGCTTGCCGTAGAAGCGGGCTATGCCGTCGAAACCGACGTACACCTGACCGCAGACGGAAAACTGGTGCTGTTTCACGACGACGATTTAAGCCGCATGTGCGGCGTTTCCGGCAATATCAAACTGAAAACGCGGGAGGAACTTTCCGCCCTGCGCCTTGCGGAGACGAACGAAACCATTCCCGATTTTGCCGACCTTCTGCGCCTTGCGGAAGGGAAAGTACCCCTTCTCATCGAACTGAAAAGCAACGGCGAGCGCGGACTGGAACGCGCCGTCGCCCTTGCCCTGAAAGATTACAAGGGCGAATACGCCTTGCAGTCGTTTGACCCGTTTATTCTGCGGCGGCTGAAAAAACTGGTGCCGGAAACGCCCATCGGGCAACTTTCTTCCTTTTTCCGCGATCAGAAATTCGGATTTTTGAAACGTACTCTTTTAAAAGACATGGTACTTTCTCCCCGCGTGGATTTTATCAGTTACAATACCGAGGATCTGCCCTTTTCCCGCGCAAAAAAAGCGGGCGTCCCGCTCCTTGCCTGGACGGTGAGAACCGAAGAGGAATATGCCCGCGTAACGAAGTACTGCGACAACGTGATTTTTGAAAACATCCGCCCGGAAAAGAAGTAAACCGCGGCAGACGGTATCGCAGGAACGGAAATTAACGCTCCCTTTTCCGTTGCCCCTTTCCCGATAAAGGGCGTAATTCGTCCTCTTTGGGGTACGCAGAGATAAAAATCGAAATTTCCTGTTGCGACAGGAATGGATAAGGAGCGGGGCGCCCGCCCGGGGAAATTCCCCGGGCGGGCGCTCCGCTTTTAAAGTAAAAAGATCCTGCTAAAAACCGCCTCTGTTAACAAATCGTCCGGTCTGTTTAAAATATCTACAATCGTTTTCTATGCACGACCTGTCACTTTTAAGGCTTTTCTGTCAACGATTTCTCCCCTGCCGGCACGATGAAGTCCGCACAGAACAATCAGCCGTCAAACAAGCCGGGTGCTTTCGACAGCGCGGCAGCGACTTTTTCCGCGGTTTCCCTTCCGCCGAGAGCGGAAAGACGGATATACCCTTCCCCCAATGCGCCGAAACCCGACCCGGGTACGGAAACGATACCGAATCGTTCCAAAAGAACGCGGCAAAAACTTCCGCCCGAAAGATAATAGGGCGCTTTGACGAACAGATACGGGGAATGTTCCCCGCCGTAAACCACCGCGCCGGACGAAACGAACGCGCCTTTGATTATCTTTACCGCCGCAAGCGTTTCCCTAATGCGCGCGGCGTTTTCTTTCAGCCCCGCCGGAGAAAGCGCCGCTTCCGCCACCCGCTGGCTGAGATAGGATACGCCGTTCTGCTCGGTCGCGACGTACTTCTGAAAGGTGCAATTAAGCTGCACGCCGCAAAGCCGGACGCTTTCCGGCAGGACGGTATAGCCGCAGCGAATGCCCGTCGTCCCTGCGGATTTGGAAAAGGAACAGACCTCTACGGCGCAGGTTTCCGCGCCGGGGATTTCGTACACGCTCCGGGGAAAATCGCCCTGTACAAACGCCCGGTACGCTGCGTCGAAAACGAGAATCGAGCCGGTTTCTTGGCAATAATCGACGTATTCTTTTAACTTCCCGCGCGGAAAAACGCTGCCCGTAGGATTGTTCGGACTGCACAAAAACAGCAGGCAGGGTTTTTTGTAATGCCAAGGCGGCGGGGGTAGAAAGCCGTTTTCTTCCGTCCCCGCAAGGTAGCGAGTTTTTCTGCCGAGCGCAGCCGAAACGTCCCCGTACACCGGATAGCCGGGCGTTTGTATAAAGGCGGGAACCCAAGCCGGAATCAGGCGGGAAAGAAAGCCGAGGTGCGTTTTTGCTCCGTCCGAAACGAACACCTCGTTTTCGCCGACCGCAACGCCGTACGAGGCATAATTTTCCGCAATCTTTTCGCGCAGAAAATCGTACCCGCACGCCGGCGGATAGCCGCGGAAAGTCGCCCTTTCTCCCATCTCTTTTGCGGCAAATTCGGCGGCTTTTACCCCGGCGGGAAACAACGGTCCCGCAACGTCGCCCACACCGAGATCCAGACGTTCTTTTTCCGGGTGTGCGGCAAAGAACGCGTCCGCCGCGGCTTTGACTTCGGAAAAAAGATAGTCGTTTTCTTTGGCAAAATAGCCGTACTTTTGCAGTTTTTTGGCGTACCTCCGGCGCCCGGAATATGCCTTTGGCGTGCGTTTTGCGGCAGTTTTACCTGCCGGTTTTTCTTCGTTTTCAGGGCGCAACGTTCCGATTTTTGCCATACGTCCCCCTCAAATCGGGAACGGCGTCCGATATTCGCCGCGGAAAACCTCCTCCGCGGGACCGGTCAGATACAGTTTCCCGTCTACCCGTTCCACACTGAGCGTGCCGCCCGGCATTTCCACCGTAACGCGCGTGGCGGAAGCGTATTCTTTTTTTATCAGCAGCGCCGCCGCGACCGCGCAGGCGCCCGACCCGCAGGAAAGCGTTTCGCCGCTGCCCCGCTCGAACACCCGGCAAAGCGCGCCGCCTGCGGTGAGTTCCGCAAACTCCACGTTGACCCCTTGCGGAAACAAGCCGGAAGCGGAAATGGCGTTCCCCACCGCAACGACGTCCACCGCATGCACGCTTTTGACAAAGGTGACGGCATGCGGATTGCCCACCGAAAGGCAGGTCAGAAAGTAGCATTTCCCCTCCAAAAACACGGGGTAATCGACCGCTTTTTCACCCACGGCACACATCGGCAGACTGCTTGCCGCAAAATCGGGCGAACCCATGCAGACGGTGACCGAAATCACCTTTTTTCCTGCCGGATTGCAAACCACCTCTCTCTCCCCGCTGGCGGTGGAAACGATAAATTTTTCGCCCGACATTTTGCCGGACTCGTACAAAATTTTCGCAACCGCGCGGAGAGCGTTGCCGCAAATCTTTCCCTCGCTGCCGTCCTTGTTAAAAATGCGCATGATTCCTTTACCGTGTTTTAACCCGTAAAGAACCAACCCGTCCCCGCCGATGCCGAAATGCGGCGCAGAAACCGCCCGTGCAAGGGAAGCGGGGTCTTTTACCTCTTCTTCGTCCGTGTCGACGTAAACGTAATCGTTGCCCGTCGCCTGCATTTTGATAAACCGCATAAAATTCCTCCGCTTTAGGATATGCGGCGGCAAAAAAAACAGAACCGGAAAACGGGACTTGGGAAGAAAAGACTACGCTCCGCGCAAGCCTCCCCCTCGGTCGCCGTCCCGAAAAAACCGCCGGTACGGAAATTCGACGTGTTCATCAATATCCGCACAATCCGCCCGGCACGCTTTTCACGCAAGTTATCGGCGGTTTTCCGCACGTATTTTTCGGCGGGAAAATTCGCGCGGAAATTTAAAAAAGAAAGCGCCCGTACCGAATTTTACATACCGTTATGCAAAATCAGGAACAAACGCCGAAATTTTTATTATATTTTTTAACTTGCCGGCGGCAAAAATCGACGCAGGAAACAGCGCCGTGCACCGCAGTTAAGCATTCTTAATGCCGGTCGGGCGAATCGAAAGTTTCGCAAAAACGCGCGGAAAAAGAGGGTTGCAAACCCTTTAACGCGAGGTGCGGCGTTCCGCCGAAACAAAGCGTGCGGAATTGCACAATTCCCTCTTCCCGCTCCTCGGTAACCACTTCCGTAATGGCGGAGGGCAGCGCGCAGAAGTTGTGCGAAAGGGAAGCGGGCGCAACGTTCAAAAGGTGCGAAAGCAGCATGGATTCCAGCCCGAAATGACAGAAAAACGCAATCGTGTCCGTATTGCTTTTTTCTGCGCGGTAAAGAAGCCCGTCGCGCACGTAGCCGTGGCGCTTTAACAGCGCGTCGAGGGAGTTTGCCACGTTGTCGTATTCCTTCGGGACGGTGGAATTTTTGATAAAATCCACCTCTTTCCACTGATCTTTATCAAACATTGCGGGATAACGGCGGTAGACCGAGGGCAAAAAGTCCCAGATCAGCACGTCATTCTGCGTGTCCGGGTGTTTGACAAGGTAGGTAAATTCCGTCAACCAAGGGCAGGTTTCCCCCGTCATATGCTTCGCCTGCAAGGTATAAGAGGCGGTCTTCTGCGCCCTGCCGAGCGGCGAAAGATAGGCGTAATCGATGGGGACGTTTTTGAGATATTCCGCAAGCGCTTCCGCTTCCTTTTCCCCTGCGGGTGTCAAAGAATCGCGTTCGTAATCGGGATCGGCGTGGCGAACGATAAGAAGTTTCATAATTCTCTCCTATTGGTTTTGAACCGGAAATTTCCGGAAATACACGTTTTTTAACAGGCGGCAAAGCCGAAACCACCGAACCTGCAAACACCGGGCAAATGGAACCTTGCAAAACCGGCAAAAGATGTTTTGCCGAAAAACGACACCCCGGCGCCCCGCGCCGCAAACAACGGGTAAGCAACACCCGCAAATTACCGCGGCAGAACTTTGGCGAGAAACGCCGCAAGCATCCTGCCGCCTTCGGTTTGCCCCGCAGCCGTGGGGTGACCGTTTGCCCCGTCCGTATCCTTGGGAAAGGTAAAACGAAAAATTTTGCGGCAGGGAAACTGCTTTTTCATCGTTTCATACGCGCGGTCTATTACCCGCCCCAAAAGCGGGTCGGGATCCATAAAGCCGTTGGTTAAAACAAGCGCCGCGTTTTTATGAACGGACAGCACTTGTTTAATAAATACCATATACCCGTTATATAAACTTTCTTCCGTCCCCTCTTGGGAAAGAACGGCAAAGGTATCGTTGGTGCCGATATTGACCACGACGATATCGCTTTCCCGCGGGAATGGATAGGCGGCGCGGTTATGCACCGAATAGGAAAACGCGAAATCGGACAGCACAAATTCGCGTACCCAGATTTGTTCCGAAACCGAAACGCCGGAATAGGAAACCGCTTCCATATCGGCATTCCGAAGCCTTGCCAAGGTATAAGCATATCCCCTGATGGGGTTTTCCGTGTCCGGGCGGAAGGGCTCCGGAGAAATGCCCTCCGTGCCGTATCCGCAGGTAATGGAATCCCCGTAAAAGGTGATGAATTCCGACTTCTCTTCCGGCGCGGCAATAAATGCCGGAGCCGCAAGCGAACAAATACGCACGCCGCCGAGATTCTGCTCGGTCATCTTATACACCTCTATGGTATGACGCCCGCGCGATAATCCGGAAGCAAACGTCGCTTTCTGCTCGCCCGCGCCAACAAGCGCGACCCGCGGCAGTTCCTTTCCATCGGCAAAGACCGCAAAATAGAATTCTCCGCCGAACGCGTCCGCAATTCCCGTAAGGCTTTCGCCCTCAATGATCGTCGAAAAGCCGGAAAGGGTCAGGTCGAGCATCAACCCCTCGCTTTCATAAGCCCTGCCGTATATCCGGATACGCCCGTCCGAAAACAGGCGATTCCCTTCGATAGTTTCCATAATTTTCCCCAAAAACCAAAATATCTTTACAGACGGGTATCCTATCACACCGGCGGGAAGTTGTCAAGCGTCAGGAAAAGAATAAAGGAATCTCTCCGGAAAAACGAAGAAAACACCGCCCCACAGACCGAAACGCCGTTTCCGCAAACTGACAAAACACCGACCCGGAAAGTCCGGCAAAAGCGCCGCCCACCCTCGCACAAAATTCCGCCCGCCTATGACAATGAAAAATCCCGCCCGCCGGCTTCCGTCACAACTTTTTCCTTTTCGCAATGAAAAATTCCGCCCGCCTATGACAATGAAAAATCCCGCCCGCCGGCTTCCGTCACAACTTTTTCCTTTTCGCAATGAAAAATTCCGCCCGCGCCTGCCGTAAAAAATTTGACAGCGCCTTTTTTGTATGTTATAATAAAGGCGATAAGGTACGGCGCTCGTTTTGGGGAAATTTCGTTTTTTCAAAGGGGCGCCGTCTGCTTTTTCTTGCCGGATCCCCGGATCCGCGACTCTTCGGGCGCGAAACCATGCGCCGGAAAACCGCATTCTACGGAGGTAGCGTTTTGCCGACTTACGCCGCAACAACCAAAAGCGTTTTGCTCGTTTCCGCGCAAAACGACTTTATTCGTTCGGTAGAAGGGCTTCTGCCCGCGGCGGGATTTTTGCACCATTCTTTAGTCCCCACGGCGGAAGAAGCCAGACGCAAGTTAAAAGACTGCCCTTACGACCTTATTATCTGCAACGCGCCCGATTCGCCCGCCGCCCTGCTCCCCTTTTTAAAGGAAGTGGCGGAGGATACTTTTTCGGGCGTTCTTCTTTTCGTGAAGGAAGAATTCTACGACCTCGCGGCGGAAAAAACCGCGGGAGAGGGTATTTTCGTTCTGCCCCGCCCCGTCGGCGCACAGGAAATCCGACAGGCGCTTCGTCTGCTTTTCGCGCTCAGCGAACGCACTCTCAAATTGAGAAAGCGCGCCGCCTCCTTAGAAGAAAAGATGGACGAAATCCGCCTTGTCAACCGCGCGAAATGGATCCTCATCTCCCGTCTTTCGATGACCGAGGAAGATGCGCACCGTTATATCGAAAAGCGCGCGATGAACCAGTGCGTTTCCAAAAAGGAAATCGCGCTCGACCTGATCAAAACCTACGAATAATCCGTCTCCTGCAGTCCGGGGGACGAATTCTTTTTCTTTTCGGAAATTCTTTTTCTTCGGGAATGCCTTTTCTTTCGGAAATTTTCTTTGGACATCCCCTCCGCCGTCCGAAGGAGCAGAAAAAGGCGATAACATCCCAAACTTAACCTTTTTCCGCCAAACATCGCGGACGCAAACGAAATCCACGATAAACCTGATAAAAAAATAAACATTCACGCATAGTTTAAGGAGTTTTATGGACGAACAATTACACGAAGAATGCGGCGTTTTCGGCATTTACAGTCCCGAAAAAACCGACGTCGCCGGCGACGTCTATTACGGCTTGTACGCATTGCAGCACCGCGGACAGGAAAGTTGCGGCATCGTTGTCAACGACGACGGATTATTCTATTCCCACAAAGACCTGGGCTTAGTGGGCGACGTGTTCACCAAAGACGTGATGGCGCGCTTCCCCGCGGGGAACCTTGCCGTAGGACACGTCCGCTACGGCACCACCGGCGGAACCAACCGCCTGAATTGCCAGCCGCTGGAGGTCAATCACCAGAAAGGAAAAATGGCGCTTGCCCACAACGGCAACCTGACCAACGCGTTTGAACTGCGCAACGAACTGGAACTGACCGGCGCCATTTTCCACACCACCAGCGACACCGAAACCATCGCTTACGTTATGACTAAAGAACGGCTGACCGCCCCCTCCATCGAAGCCGCGGTGGAACGCACCATGGACAAGTTGGAAGGCGCATATTCCATCGTTTTAATGTCCTCCACCAAACTGATCGCCGCGCGCGACCCCAACGGATTCCGCCCCCTTTGCTTTGGGAAAACCACGGAAGGAGGATACGTTTTCGCTTCCGAAACGGCGGCGCTTGCCGCCGTCGGCGCGACGCCGGTAAGGGAACTTCTCCCCGGCGAAATTATGGTCGTAAGCCCTAAAGGCGTGCGTTCCATTACCACGCATTGTAACAAAAAACGGCATACGCTCTGCATTTTCGAGTACATTTACTTTGCCCGTCCCGATTCTGCGATCGAGGGCGTTTCCGTCCACGAGGCGAGAATGCGCGCGGGAGAAATTTTAGCGAAAGAACATCCGGTAGACGCCGACGTCGTGATCGGCGTACCCGATTCCGGACTGGACGCCGCGCTCGGTTTTTCCAGAGCGTCGGGCATTCCCTACAACATCGGCTTCATCAAAAATAAATATATCGGCAGAACCTTTATCTCCCCCGGGCAAAACGCCCGCCGGGATCAGGTGCGTATCAAACTGAACCCCATCCCGGAAGTCGTCCGCGGCAAACGCGTGGTCATCATCGACGACTCCATCGTCCGCGGCACCACCAGCGCGCGCATCGTAAAACTTCTGCGCGACGCCGGAGCAAAAGAAATTCACATGCGGGTTTCGGCGCCGCCCTTCTTAAACCCCTGCTATTACGGCACGGACATCGACTCGCGCGAGCATCTGATCGCTTGCAGCCACACGGTGGAAGAAACGGCAAAAATCATCGGCGCGGATTCTCTCGGGTATCTTCCGGTGAAAGACCTTTCCTATCTCACGGGATCGGAGGATTTCTGCGCCGCCTGCTTTACGGGCGAATACCCCACTTCTACGCCGGAATATGCGTATAAAGACCGTTTTGAACGTCGCCTTTCCGAAGGGAAAAAAGCGACTTCCAAATAAATTTTTGCGGAGGATTTCTACTCTCATGGAAAAGAAAGAACAGCTCTACGAAGGCAAAGCCAAAAAAGTATTCGCAACCGAAAATCCCGATCTTGTCATCGTATCGTACAAAGACGACGCGACGGCGTTCGACGGGCTGAAAAAAGGCACCATTACGGGCAAGGGCGCGGTCAACAACCGCATGTCCAACTATCTCATGGGGCTTCTGGAAAAAGACGGCGTTCCCACCCATTTTGTGGAAGAACTGAACGACCGCGACACCGTGGTGAAAAAGGTTTCCATCGTTCCTTTGGAAGTCATTATCCGCAACGTTGCGGCAGGCTCGTTCTCCAAGCGCTACGGCGTGGAAGAAGGCGTGACGTTCGACAGCCCCACCATCGAATTTTCCTATAAAAACGACGATCTGCACGACCCGCTTTTAAACTCCTATCACGCGCTGGCGCTGAAACTCGCCACCAAAGAGGAGATCGAAACCATCAAAGAAATGGCGTTCCACGTCAACAGATTTTTGAAAGAATTTTTCCTCAATATCGGCGTAAAACTCATCGACTTCAAACTGGAATTCGGCAGACTGAAAGACGGCACCATCGTGCTTGCGGACGAAATTTCGCCCGACACCTGCCGCTTCTGGGACGCGAAAACCAACGAAAAACTGGATAAAGATCGCTTCCGTTGCGACCTCGGCGGCGTGGAAGGCGCTTATCAGGAAATGATGCACCGCGTTTTCGGAAAATAAGTTTCGGAAAACGGAATATCTTTGGGGAAATAAGATATTGAAGAGGTGCGGGAATTTGTTTTCTGCCGCAGCGCGGGAAAGAAATTATTGAACGCGCAGAACCCCTGCGGGAAATAAGCCGCTTCAAATATAACAAAACGCAATAGACAAAATTTATGGGCGCCCGCCGCGGAGTTTCCGCGGCGGGCGCACCTTTGTAAAAAAATAAATTTTTTCAAAAACCTATTGCCTTTTTCTTTTCCCTGTGTTACAATAGTACGCGGACAGGGTATTGGGCCCCCGCAAAAACCGGGCGACATCACAACCGGGAATAAGCGCTCGCCGGGAAATAAGCGCTTGCCGAAATCCTGCCACAAAAAACAAGGGGTACAAAAATGAAAAAACTGATCACTCTCCTTTCCGTACTTGTTCTGCTGTTTACCTGCTCGGCAGTCCTCACCGCCTGCAAAGATGGCGGCAATGCGGAAAATTCCGCTTATCAAATCTGGCTGGATAACGGCAATACCGGTACGAAAGCCGACTTTTTAGAGTGGGTGAAAACCGCTTCGAAAAAGCCCGACGAAACGGAGTCCGGCTTTGCGTTTTTCGAACTGGACGACGGCACTTACGGCGTAGGCGTAGGAGAACTTTCCGAACGGGAAACTTTGACAATCCCTTCCAGCCATAAAGGCAAAGCCGTTACGCGCATTGTATACGAAGGGTTTAAAAATTGCAGAGCGCAGTCGGTGACCATTCCGGACAGCGTTACGCTGATTGACGAAAACGCCTTTGCCGAATGCGCGCGCCTTACGAGCGTCAATTTCGGAAGCGGCGTAAAAACGATTGGAGAAGCAGCATTCCTTCAGTGTTATGATCTTAAAGTCATTTCTTTACCTGACAACGTTTCCGTACTGGAAAGCAGAGCGTTTGTCGGTTGCAGCAATCTTGAAACCGTTTCTTTCGGTAAAGGTCTTACTTCGATCGGCAACAGTGCATTCGCTAATTGCAAAAAACTCGCAAATGTTTCCATGACAGACTGCAACGCCGTAATTGGAGACGGAGCATTTGACGGGTGCGAAAAACTTACGACTTTCAAATTTGGCAACGGCGTCACCGCAATCGGCAAAGAATCTTTCAGCGCCTGCACGGAACTTGCAAACGTTTCTCTCCCCGACAGCGTCACCTCCATCGGAAGCAACGCATTTGTTTCGTGCGAAAACCTTACCACTGTAAAACTTCCGGCAAACCTTGCGACTATCGAAGATGGTACGTTTGCATCATGCATCAAATTGACCGACGTTACCATTCCGAACGGTGTAAAAACGATAAAAACAGAAGCGTTCCGCGAATGTTCCGCTTTGGAAAGCATTATCATTCCCGACAGCGTTACAGCAATCGAACAAAATGCGTTTCAGTCCTGCAAAGAACTGAAAACCGTGCAACTTTCAAAAAACCTGACCGAAATTGCTTCCGGGACGTTTAAAGAGTCTGGTCTTACCGGAATCACCGTTCCCGAAGGGGTAACTACGATTGCCTCTTCCGTTTTTTCGCAATGCAGCAACCTGAAAGACGTCGTTCTGCCCGATTCGCTGACCTCGATCGGATCATTTGCTTTCTATAAATGCTCTTCGCTTACCTCTGTTATTATCCCCAAAAAAGTCACCGTTATTGATGAAAACGTCTTTGCTTACTGTACGGGCATAGAAAACTTCACCATTCCCGACAATATCACCGAAATAAGGGATTTCGCGTTCTACTACTGCACAAATTTAAAAACCGTCTCCGGCGGGAAAAACGTGACGACCATCGGATACGGCGCTTTTTATGAATGTGAAAGTTTAGCAGAATTTACTTTTGGAAAAAACGTGACGACCATCGGAGATAGCACGTTTGCCTACTGCTCCAGCCTTACAACCGTCACCATTCCCGACAGCGTTACCACAATCGGCACAGCGGCATTTTTCGATTGCGAAAAACTCTCCACGCTGATCCTCGGCAAAGGCGTAACGGTAATTAAAAATAGAGCGTTTGGACTTTGTCCGTTTGAAGAAGTGTTTTATAAAGGATCCCCTGCCGATTTTGAAAACATAGACATACAAAGCAACGACTCTTACGACAAAATAATAGCTGCCACCAAGTATTTTTACAGCGAAACCGCACCTGCGGAAGAAGGCAACTACTGGCACTACGCCGAAGACGGAAAAACGCCGCTTCCCTGGTAAAGCCGTACGGGACGGAATCCCAGCGGAAATTCCGCGGCGGGCGCGCCTTTGTAAAAAAACAAATTTTTTCAAAAACCTATTGCCTTTTTCTTTTCCCTGTGTTACAATAGTACGCGGACAGGGTATTTGGTCCCCGCAAAATCCGGGCGGCATCGCAACCGGGAATAAGCGCGCGCCGGAAATAAGCGCGTTCCGGAATTCTGTCACAAAAAATAAGGGGTACAAAAATGAAAAAACTGATCACTCTCCTTTCCGTACTTGTTCTGCTGTTTACCTGCTCGGCAGTCTTTGCCGCCTGCGATAACGGCGGCGGAAGCGCGGGAAACGATTCCGCCTATCAGATCTGGCTGGACAGCGGCAACACGGGTACGGAAGCCGACTTTTTGGAGTGGCTGAAAACCGCTTTGAAAAAGCCCGACGATAAAACCGACGATAAAAAAGACGACACCGGGAAGACCGACGAAGATGACACCGGCTTTGCCTACTACCCGCTGGACGACGGCACTTACGGCGTAGGCGTAGGAGAACTTTCCGAACGGGAAACTTTGACAATCCCTTCCGGTTATAAAGGCAAAGCCGTTACGCGCATTGTATACGAAGGGTTTAAAAATTGCAGAGTGCAATCGGTGACCATTCCGGACAGCGTTACGCTGATTGACGAAAGCGCCTTTGCCGAATGCGCGCGCCTTACGAGCGTCAATTTCGGAAGCGGCGTAAAAACGATCGGGAAAAAAGCATTTACTTACTGTCGCGCACTTACGGAAATTTCCATACCGGACAACGTTTCCGTAATCGGCAACAGTGCATTTGTCGGATGCTTCGCTCTTAAAACCGTCTCCACGGGTAAGGGAATCACTTTGATTGATAAAAATGCATTTGCGTCTTGTTTTGAACTTGAAAGCGTTTCTATGGCAGACTGCAGCGCCGTGATTGGGGACGAGGTATTTAAAAAATGCGAAAAACTTACGACTTTTAAATTTGGCAACGGTATCACCGCAATCGGTCAAGAATCTTTCAGCAATTGTAAGGCTCTTAAAAGCGTTTCTCTCTCCGACAGTATCACCTCCATCGGAAGCAACGCATTTGTTTCGTGCGAAAACCTTACCTCTGTAAAACTTCCGGCAAACCTTGCAGCTATCGAAGGTGGTACGTTTGCATCATGCGTCAAATTGACAGACGTTACCATTCCGAACGGCGTAAAAACGATTGGCGAAGCAGCATTTAACAACTGTCCCGCACTTAAAAATATACAAATCCCGAATAGCGTAACCGCCATTAAATCTTATGCTTTCGCCAACAGCGGTTTGACCAGCATTACTCTGCCGGACAGTGTAACCGTTATTTCCGACGGTATGTTTAGTCAAGCATCTAATTTGACCAACGTTACCCTTGGAAACAAGGTAACCGATATTGAAGGCTTTGTTTTTAATCGTTGTCCCCTCGAACTCTTAATCATTCCCACAAGCATTAAAACTATCAATTCTGCTGCTTTTTACGGTTCCCGCGTCCTTTTGTGTTATAAAGGCTCTCAAGCCGATTGGGAGAAGAAAAACATCTCATTTTCAGATACATACGTGCTTTTCTACAGTGAAACCGAAACCTCGGAACCGTATTCTTACTGGCACTACGCCGAAGACGGAAAAACGCCAAAGCGTTGGAGTTGATAATACACCCTAAACGCGCCCCATAAAAAATTACGCTGCGGCTCCCCTTTGGGGAGCCGTTTTTTTGCTTTTCCTTGACAAACGGGGGGCGGAAATGGTATACTTTTTAAAGAAAATATATTGGGATTTGAAGCGGAAAAGTTCACAGTTCCCCCACCCGTCTTTTAAAAGAAAAATTATCGGAATTTTAGGGAACGGAAAAATTATTCATTTCCCGCCCGTACGTTTTTTAAAGAAAATTTACCGGGATCCGGAACAAAAAAGCCCGCGTTTCCCGCCCGCACACCTTTCAACCATTCATTCCCAAAGAGGCAGCAGATGAACGTTCTACACTTAAAATATGCGCTGGAAATTGCAAAAACCGGTTCCATCAACAAAGCGGCGGAAAACCTTTATATGGCGCAGCCAAACTTAAGCCGCTCGATCAAGGAGTTGGAATCCTCCCTCGGAATCACGGTTTTCGAGCGCACGTCCAAAGGCATGATCCCCACCAAAGAGGGGGAAAAACTGTTGCTTTACGCCGCGCGCATCGTGGGCGATCTGGATAAACTGGAAGAAACTTTTAAGGAGAACGCGAAAGACAAGCAGTCCTTTTCTCTATGCGCGCCGCGGGCAAGTTACGTCTGCCGCGCCTTTTCCCGGTTCCTCGGCAGGCTGGATCAAAGCAAGCGGATCGAAGCCTTTTACAAGGAAACCGACGCCAAACGCACCATTTCCAAAGTGACGCAGGGCGACTGCGACCTCGGCATTCTGCGCTACCCCGCCGCCTGCGACAAGTACGTCAAAGCCATGCTGGAGGAAAAAAACCTGCATTTCGAGCTGGTTGCGGAATTCCGTTCCCTGCTCCTTGTCCGGAAGGACAACCCTCTTTGCAACCTTGCCGAAATCACGCCGGACGACCTTTCCAGACAGGTCGAAGTGGCGCATTCGGACATTTTCGAGCCGCTGCTTCCCCGCGCGGATAAAGATCTGGATAAGTTGAAAGAATCGCTGCGCAAGCCCAAAAAACGCGTTTACGTTTTCGACCGCGCCAGCCAGTTCGAACTGCTTTCGGGCAGCAGCGAAACCTTTATGTGGGTTTCCGCCGTGCCGGGCGACCTGTTGGAGCGCTTCAACCTTTGTCTTTTGAAAGCCGACGCGCTGGCTTCCGACTTCCGCGACGTTTTGATTTATCGCAAGGATTATACCCTTTCGTCTTTAGACAAAAGTTTTATTACCGAACTTTGCGAAGCGAAACGGGAATTTTTGTAATTTTTGCCTCAAATTACAACGCTTCTACGCAAGACTAAAAAACGCCTGCCCTCGCCCGCCAAAGGGGCGCGGGACGGGGAAAATTTTAAAATCAAGACAAGATAAATTTTAAAATCAGGACAAAAAAATTTAAACACTGCCGAGGCACCCCCATTTCTTTCCATTCGTGCCAAAAATATCGATAAAACAGTATCGATAAATATCGGTAAAGATATATCGATATACAAATTAAGTAATTGCAATATCTTTTTTGATATGCTATACTGTACGCGAATGAAAAGAAGAAAGGGATCCGCCCCGAAAATCGCTTGCCGTTTTTAACTACCGGCAGGTTCCCACCCGAAAAAGCAAGGAGGATAACGATATGGCGACCGAACAAATTTCGCAATCGACGCTGGAACGATTGCCGCTGTATCTGCACTACTTAAAATCCTTGCCGAAAGAGGTTAAAAACGTTTCTTCCACCGCCGTTGCCAAAGCCTTGCGGCTGGGCGAAGTGCAGGTAAGAAAAGACCTCGGCGCCATTCTCCGTTCCGGCCGCCCCAAAGTGGGCTACGATACGGAAGCGCTGATCGCGGGACTGGAAAGTTTTTTGGGGTCGGGGCAAAACCTCCCCGCCGTTTTAATCGGCGCGGGGAAACTCGGCAGCGCGTTGTTCGACTACGACGGGTTCAAAGAATACGGACTGACCATTCTGGCGGCGTTCGATCTTGCTCCCGAAAAAGCGCTTCTTTCTTCCTTTTCAAACAAGGTGTACGATTTAAGCGAACTTCCCGCTTTCTGCAAAAAGCATAAAGTGGAGATCGGCATCGTCACCGTGCCGGAAAAGGCGGCGCAATCCGCGTGCGACCTTTTAGTGAAAAGCGGCATCAAAGCCATCTGGAACTTTGCCCCGGCGGCAATCATCGCCCCCGAGGATATCCTGATCCGGAACGAAAACATGGCTTCGTCCTTAGCCCTTCTCTCCCGGCACCTCGTTGCAAAATCCGCAAAAAATTTTTAACCCCACTAAGGAGGCTACTTTTATGGAAGAAAGAAATTACGAGATCGTAGACGGCGTTGAAAAACTGGAATCTGCGATCGCCCGCGTAAGAAAAGCGCAGAAAATCTTTTCCGCCTACACGCAGGAACAGGTAGATAAAATCTTTCTGGCGGCTGCTACCGCGGCGGACAAGGCGCGTATTCCCCTTGCCAAACTTGCCGTGGAAGAAACCGGCATGGGCGTGGTAGAAGACAAGGTTATCAAAAACCACTACGCGGCGGAATACATTTACAACAAGTATAAATTCACCAAGACCTGCGGCGTGATCGAAGAAGACAAGGCGTTCGGCATTCAGAAAATCGCCGAACCCATCGGCTTAGTCGGCGCGGTTATCCCCACCACCAACCCCACTTCCACCGCAATCTTCAAAACCCTGATCTCCTTAAAAACCCGCAACGGCATCATCATCAGCCCGCACCCGAGAGCAAAACGTTCCACCATCGCCGCGGCGAAAGTGGTACTGGAAGCGGCGGTTGCCGCCGGCGCTCCGGAAGGGATCATCGGCTGGATCGACGTTCCCAGTCTGGAAATGACCAACCTTTTGATGAAAGAAGCGGATATCATTCTCGCCACCGGCGGTCCCGGTATGGTGAAGGCGGCATATTCTTCCGGCAAACCCGCTTTGGGCGTCGGCGCCGGAAATACCCCCGCCATTATCGACGACACCGCGGACGTCGTGCTTGCGGTCAACTCCATCATTCATTCCAAGACCTTCGATAACGGTATGATCTGCGCCTCCGAACAGTCGGTCATCGTGCTGGACGGCGTATACGACGCAGTGAAAGAAGAATTCGCTTCCCGCGGGTGCTACTTTCTGGATCCCGAAGAAACCGAAAAGGTCCGGAAAACCATTCTGATCAACGGCGCGCTGAACGCGAAGATCGTCGGACAGAAGCCCGTTACCATCGCTAAACTTGCCGGCGTGACCGTTCCCGAAGGGACGAAAATCCTGATCGGCGAAGTGGAAAGCGTCGATCTTTCGGAAGAATTCGCACACGAAAAACTCTCCCCCGTGCTTGCCATGTACCGCGCGAAAGACGTTGAGGACGCCTTTACGAAAGCGGAAAGACTGATTGCGGACGGCGGCTACGGACACACCTCGTCCATCTATCTCAACGCCGTGACCGAGCGCGCCAAACTTGCGGAATTTGCAGAGAGAATGAAGACCTGCCGTATTCTGGTCAACACGCCCTCTTCGCAAGGCGGCATCGGCGACCTGTACAACTTCAAACTGACCCCCTCGCTCACCTTGGGCTGCGGCTCCTGGGGCGGAAACAGCGTTTCCGAAAACGTCGGCGTCAAACACCTCATCAACATCAAAACGGTTGCGGAAAGGAGAGAAAATATGCTGTGGTTCAGAGCGCCCGAAAAGGTCTATCTGAAAAAGGGCTGCCTCCCCGTTGCCTTAGACGAACTGAAAACCGTCATGGGCAAGAAAAAGGCGTTTATCGTTACCGACAGTTTCCTGTATCATAACGGATATACCAAGCCCATCACCGACAAACTGGACGAAATGGGCATTTCGCACACGACCTTCTTCAACGTCGCGCCCGATCCTACCCTTGCCTGCGCGAAAGAAGGCGCTGCGCAGATGAGAGCGTTTGAACCCGACTGCATCATCGCGCTCGGCGGCGGTTCCGCAATGGACGCCGGCAAGATCATGTGGGTGCTGTACGAACATCCAGAAGCCGACTTTATGGATATGGCAATGCGCTTTATGGATATCAGAAAGCGCGTCTACACCTTCCCCAAGATGGGTGAAAAAGCGTATTTCATCGCAATCCCGACTTCTGCCGGTACCGGATCGGAAGTCACCCCGTTCGCCGTCATCACCGACGAAAAAACGGGCGTAAAATACCCCCTTGCCGACTACGAACTACTGCCCAAAATGGCAATCATCGACGCAGACTTCCATATGTCCGCACCGAGAGGGCTGACCGCCGCTTCCGGTATCGACGCGGTCACCCACGCGCTGGAAGCGTACGCTTCGGTAATGGCAACCGACTATACCGACGGCTTGGCGCTCCGCGCTCTGAAAGTGATTTTTGAATATCTCCCGCGCGCTTACGACAACGGACCGAACGACCCCGTCGCAAGAGAAAAGATGGCGAACGCCGCCACCATGGCAGGTATGGCTTTTGCGAATGCCTTCCTCGGCGTGTGTCATTCCATGGCGCATAAACTGGGTGCGTTCCATCACCTGCCGCACGGCGTTGCCAACGCGCTGATGATCGACGAAGTGCTGCGTTTCAACGCGGCGGAAGTCCCGGCAAAGATGGGTACCTTCCCCCAGTACGATCACCCGCACACCCTGGCAAGATATGCCGAAGTTGCCGATTATCTGGGTATTTCCGGCAAAAATAACGAAGAAAAACTCAACAACCTGATCGACGCGATCGACAAACTGAAAGCGCGCGTCGGCATCAAACCCACCATCAAAGACTACGTTTCCGACGAAGCGGACTTTTTGAACCGTCTGGACGCGATGGTCGAACAGGCATTCGACGATCAGTGCACGGGCGCTAACCCGCGTTACCCGCTGATGAGCGAAATCAAGCAGATGTACCTCAACGCTTACTACGGCAACCACACCTTTGAAGAAGCGCCTCTGCCCCACGCCGCCGAAGAAGCCGCCGACTCCACCGACGAAGTCAAGAAGATCTACCGCAAAAAGAGCGGTTCCAGAAAAGCATAACTTAAGGGAGGAAAAAATATGAATCTCGACCGGGTCATTGCCGTAAGAACGGGCAAAACGGTCTATCGCGACGGCGATAACTGTATAAAAGTGTTCGATTCCGACTACTCCAAATCGGACGTATTGAACGAGGCGCTGAACCAGGCGCGTATCGAAGAAACCGGGCTGAACATTCCCAAAATCCGCGAAGTTGCCACCATTGACGGAAAGTGGGCGATCGTTTCGGATTTCATCAAAGGAAAAACACTGGCGCAGCTGATGCAGGAACACCCCGAAAAGAAAGCGGAATATCTCAACTTCTTCGTGGATCTGCAGATGGAAGTCCATTCCAAGACCTGCCCGCTTCTCCCCAAACTGAAAGATAAAATGAACGCCAAAATCTCGCAGACCGATCTGGACGCGACTACGCGTTACGACCTGCATACGAGAATCGAGGGCATGCCCAAGCACAACAAAGTTTGCCATGGCGACTTTAACCCCTCCAACATCATCGTAACCGATGACGGCACGCCTTACATTCTCGACTGGTCGCACGCGACGCAGGGGAACGCTTCGGCGGACGTGGCGCGCACCTACCTTCTGTTCTGGCTTGCCGGCGATATCGACGGTGCCAAAGAATATCTCGACCTCTTCTGCAAAAAGAGCGGTACGGCAAAGCAGTACGTCCAAAAATGGATGCCCATCGTAGCGGCTTCGCAATCGGTCAAGGGCAACGAAAAAGAACGGCAGTTCCTCCTTTCCTGGGTGGACGTCGTCGATTACGAATAAGATTTTAAGGGACAAAGTCCCTTAAAATCGAACGCTTTTCGCCCGCGGCGACAGCCGCGGGCGGGAGCATATCTCAAGTCTTTACGTCAAAACGGAAAATCAGAAAGAATTTTACGGGGCGTGTGCCGATTTTCGACATACGGTACCCGAAAAATAGAACGAACGTCAAAATATCTTAAGGAGAAAATGTTATGAAAATCACCGTATGTATCGGCAGTTCCTGCCACATTAAAGGTTCCCGTCAGGTCGTGGAAGAACTCCAGTATCTGATTGCAGAAAACAATCTGAAAGACAAAGTCGAACTTGCCGGCACCTTCTGCATGGGCAGATGTCAGGAAGGCGTTTGCGTCACCGTAGACGGCAATTTCTTCTCGGTCAGCCCCGAAACGGTCAAAGACTTCTTCCTTAGCGAAGTAAAAGCAAAGGCGTAATATTATGGTGATCGTGGAAGTCTGCGTGGGCAGTTCCTGCTATCTCAAGGGATCGGAAGACCTCGTTTCGATGATGCAGCAGGAAATTGCGAAAGACCATCTGGAAAACGACGTGGTTCTGACGGGCAGATTCTGCGCCGGCAAGTGCAACCGCGTCGGCGTCACCATTACCGTCGGCGACCAGACTTACGTCGGCGTCACCAAGGAAGGATTCAAAGAATTCTGGACGGAAAAAGTCCTGCCCGAGATCCGCAAGGATCAAGCGGAAAACAATTAAGGAGCCGCCATGGACTGTCTGACCCTGAAAAAATCCAATTGTAAAAACTGCTATAAATGTATCCGCCACTGCCCGGTCAAATCCATCCGGTTTTCGGGCAACCAGGCGCATATCATCGGCAACGAGTGCATTCTTTGCGGTCAATGTTTCGTCGTCTGCCCGCAGAACGCGAAAGAAATCGTCAACGAAACCGAAAAAGTAAAAGTGCTGATCCAGTCCGGCGCCCCCGTCTACTGCAGTTTAGCCCCCTCTTTCGTGGCGAACTACGATGGCGTGGGCATTACCACCATGAAAAAAGCGCTGAAAAAACTGGGCTTTTTCGACGTGGAAGAAACGGCGATCGGCGCCACCATCGTCAAAAAGGAATACGAACGCCTTTTGAAAGAGGACAAACGCGACGTTTTAATCTCTTCCTGTTGCCACTCGGTCAATCTGCTGATTCAGAAATATCACCCGATGGCGCTGCCCTACCTTGCGGACGTATTTTCCCCTATGCAGGCGCATTGTGCCGACATCAAGCGGCGCAATCCGAACGCGAAAACCGTTTTCATCGGTCCCTGCGTCGCCAAAAAGGACGAAGCCACCTATTACGAAGGCTTGGTAGATGCCGTCCTGACCTTTGAAGACCTGACGAAATGGCTCGCGCAGGAAAAAATCGATCTCGTCCCCGAAGGGGAATCTACCGAAGAAGGACTGACCCGCTTCTTCCCCACGACGGGCGGAATCCTGAAAACCATGCACTGCGACGAACCGGGATATACCTATCTTGCGGTGGACGGCGTGGAAAACTGCAAAGCGGCGCTGAAAGACATCGAGGACGGCAAAATTCATCACTGTTTTATCGAAATGTCCGCCTGCCCGGGCAGTTGTATCGGCGGTCCGGTTATGGAAAAATATCACCGCGCCCCCGTAAAAGACTACCTTGCCGTAGCCAACTACGCCGGAAAGCGCGACTTTAAGGTAGAGCAGCCCGATTCGATGGAGGTACGCAAGCATTTTTCCGTCATTCCTAAAAAACTGCAGCAGCCGTCCGAGGCGGAAATTGCCGAAATCTTGAAGCAGATGGGCAAAACCAAGCCGGAAGACGAACTCAACTGCGGTTCCTGCGGGTACGACACCTGCCGGGAAAAAGCGGTGGCAATTCTGCAGGGCAAAGCCGAAATTTCCATGTGCCTTCCCTACTTAAAAGACAAGGCGGAAAGTTTTTCGGACAGTATCGTCAACAACACGCCGAACGGCTTGATCGTCTTGAACGACAAATTAGAAGTGCAGCAGATCAACGCCGCCGCGCGTAAAATCATGAATATCCGTTCCGCTTCCGACGTTCTGGGCGAACCGGTCGTGCGCATTCTCGACCCGTCCCTGTTCGTCACCGTGCTGGAAACCAAGCGGAGCGTCCGCGACCAGCGCGCCTATCTTGCGGAATATAAAAAATACGTCGAACAGACTGTGGTTTACGACGGTGACTATCACCTCCTGATCTGTATTCTGCGCGACGTGACCGACGAGGAAAAGGAACGCAAGAAGAAAGAAGACATCAGCCGCCAGACGGTGGAAATCGCCGACAACGTGGTTGACAAGCAGATGCGTATCGTGCAGGAAATCGCTTCTCTGCTCGGCGAAACGGCTGCGGAAACCAAGATCGCGCTCACCAAACTCAAGGAGTCCATCAGCGATGAATGATCTTTGCGCCGATATCGGCTACAAAAGCATCAACCATTACGGCGAACAACTTTGCGGCGATCACGTGGACGTGGTGGAACAGGGCGAAGATTCCACCGTGCTTGTTTTAGCGGACGGTCTTGGCAGCGGCGTCAAAGCCAGCATTCTTTCCACGCTGAC
The DNA here is from genome assembly GCA_934272745.1 of uncultured Clostridia bacterium. GTDB lineage: Bacteria > Bacillota > Clostridia > Christensenellales > Borkfalkiaceae > SIG402. The sequence continues at coordinate 28,219 of CAKQSI010000007.1, forward strand.
CTCCAAAATCATTTCCACCATGATGGCGGAAGGGCTTTCTCTCGAGGATTGCGTAGCAACCATTGCGGCGACCCTCCCCATCTGTTCGGTGCGCGGCGTGGCGTATTCCACCTTTACCATCATTCACTTAGTGCATAATACCGAAGCGGAAATCATTCAGTTCGACAATCCGCAGGTCGTCTTTTTACGAAACGGCGTCAATTACGACTATCCGAAAACCGAGATGAATATCGGCGGCAAGCGCATTTTCAAGTCGGTCGTCCGCCTGCAGGAAAACGACCTTCTGGTCGCCATGAGCGACGGCTGCCCGCATGCCGGTATGGGGCTTTCGTACAACTTCGGCTGGAAGCGCGAAGACATCATTTCCTTTATCGAAACGGTGGCGGTTGCAGGTTATACCGCAAAAACGCTCTCCACCATTCTGATCGACGAATGCGACCGACTGTACGAAAACAAACCGGGCGACGACGCCACCGCCTGCGTGATCAAAATCCGCAAGCGCGTGCCGATGAATCTGCTGTTCGGTCCCCCGCGCAACCGCGACGACGGCAACCGCATGATGGCGCTGTTCTTTTCTAAAGAAGGGAAACACATCGTCTGCGGCGGTTCCACTTCGTCCATGGTGGCAAAGTATTTAGGGAAACCGCTGCGCGCGTCGCTCTCGTTCGAGCAGTCGGACGTTCCGCCCATCGCGGAGATCGATGGCGTGGATCTGGTCACCGAAGGGGTCATCACGGTCAACAAAGTGCTGACCTACGCCAAAGATTACCTTGCGGACAACGAAAGTTACTCGCAGTGGAGTTATAAAAAGGACGGCGCCTCGCTCATCTCCCGTTTGCTGTTTGAAGAGGCGACGGACATCAACTTTTTCGTCGGGCAGGCGGTCAACCCCGCGCACCAAAACCCCGACCTCCCCATCAACTTCAACATTAAAATGAACCTCGTCAAGGAACTTTCCGAATGTCTGAAAAAGATGGGCAAACGCATTAAAGTCAGTTATTTTTAATAGAGGATCCGGGGGCGCGATAAGGCGGCGGAAAAAGAACGAAAAACACAATTTCGCCTTGCGCACGTTCCCGAAAATATAGGTACGTTATGAGAAAATTCGATACAAAAGTTCAACACTTAAAGTATAAGGTTCTGCGCGAAGTCGCGCGGGAAGCCTGGGCGGATCGCCTTGCGGAAACCGCGATCGACATTCCCAAAACCATCGTCCCCGGCAGAACGCCCACCATGCGCTGCTGCGTGTATAAAGAGCGCGCTATCTTAGCAGAACGCGTCAAACTCGCCATGGGCGGGGACAAAAACAATCCCAACGTCATCGAAGTCATCGATATTGCCTGCGACGAATGTCCTGCCGCAGGTTACGAAGTGACCGATTCCTGCCGCGGCTGTCTGGCACACCGTTGCGAAGACGTCTGCAAACGCGGCGCGATCTCCTTCGATCACAACCACGTGGCGCATATCGACAAAACCAAGTGCGTGGAATGCGGCGCCTGCTCCAAGGTCTGCCCCTATACCGCGATCATCAACCGCAAGCGCCCCTGTCAGGTCGCCTGCAAAATCAAAGCCATTTCCATCAACGAAGACGGCGCGGCGAAGATCGACAACTCCAAGTGCATTTCCTGCGGGGCGTGCGTATATCAGTGTCCGTTTGGCGCGATTATGGACAAGTCGTTCATCTTAAACGTCATCGATATGCTGAAAAAGAGCGAAAACAACCAAAAATTCCGCGTTTATGCGGTGGTTGCGCCCTCCATTTCCAGCCAGTTCACCTACGCAAAACTTGGTCAGGTAGTTACGGGGCTGAAAAAAATGGGCTTCTATACCGTGATCGAAGCGGCGCTCGGCGCCGATATGGTTGCGGAAGCCGAATCCAAAGAACTTGCCGAAAAGGGATTTTTGACCAGTTCGTGCTGCCCGGCGTTCGTGGATTACATCAAAAAATCCTTCCCCGACCTGCTGCCGTTCGTTTCGCACAACCTTTCCCCGATGGGTACCATCGCCAAATACATCAAGGAAACCGAAGGCAACAACTGCAAAGTCGTCTTTATCGGACCGTGCACCGCGAAGAAAGCGGAATTCCAACTGGAAAAAGTCAAGCCGTACGTTGACGCGGTCATCACGTTTGAAGAATTGCAGGCGCTGTACGACAGTCTGGACATGGACATCACCACGCTGGAAGAGGGCGTTCTGGACAACGCGTCCTATTACGGCCGTATTTTTGCAAGAAGCGGCGGTCTTTCGGACGCCGTCAAGGAAGGGCTGAAAGAACAGAACATTACCGATTTTGAACTGAAAGCCGTCCCCTGCGACGGAATCGAAGCCTGCAAAATGGCGCTTTTGAAAAAAAGCAAAAACGTTCTGGACGGCAACTTTATCGAAGGTATGGCGTGCATCGGCGGCTGTATCGGCGGCGCGGGCTGCCTGACCCACGGCGAAAAGAACAAGGCGGAAGTCGATAAATACGGCATGGAAGCGTACGAAAAAACCATTTCCGACGCCGTTTCCGTATTGAAACGCTGAAGCCCGTAGCATGGAAAACGCAAATTCTCTTCATTTTCCCGATATTTTAGTTTTATATTAGGGATTCCATCCGTCACCCTTCCTACCGAAAAGGCGTCTTTTTCGCCCTTATGCGCGCGGCGCTCAGGCGTTGTACGGAAAGTACAACAACCCTCACGCCCGTGACAAATCATCAAAAAATACGCTCTTTTCGGCGCGCCAGCGTTTTTGCGGTGAAGAAATCGCCGCTTGCGGTACCGGTTTTTGCAAGGCAAACGACCGAAATCGTACCGTCCGTACGATGATAGGAGTAGGTCGCAGCAAAAACTTAATTTTTCCCGCAAAAATAGTTAGGGATGGCGAATGGAATCCCTAGGAAAATAATTTTTATCGTAATCGCAATTTTTTATTGAGATCGTAATACGGTTGAGATTATATTTTATTGAGAGTCCCATCTTTATTGAAATCGTAATATGATTGAAAACATAATTTAACCCCCGGCGGGCAAATTTCATTTGCCCGCCGGGGGTTTTTTGCACAGTTTAAACCGCAATATTTTTACAAGGATACTGTCGCGATATAAGGGTGTGCCGTTTTGATAATTTTAATAAAGGAAACGGCTGCGCTGATTTGATAAAGGAAAAGGTCGGATTTTTTATCAAGAAAGAAACTATATTATTTTTATACACAAACGAGAGGGTAATTTGATAATAAAAACCGTTTAAAAAAATTTAATAAAAAAGCGGTGCGCCCGCGGCGGAATTTTTCCGCCGCGGGCGCACATTTAACAACGCGTTTTACAGCATGCCGCCGTCTACCGATAAAATCTGCCCGGTGACGTAGGTTGCCTCCGCCAAAAAACGGACGGCGTGCGCCACTTCTTCCGGCGTGCCGACGCGGCAAAGCGCCACGCTTTCGGCAAACGCCGCCTTATCTTCCGCAGAATAACGCGCGTTCATCGGGGTTTCGATCCACCCCGGCGCCACCGCGTTGACGCGGATGCCGGAAGCACCCATTTCCTTTGCCAGCGCCTTAGTCATGCCGTCCACCGCCGCTTTCGCCGCGGAATACAGCACCTCGCAGGAAGCGCCGTAAACGCCCCAGACCGAGGATAAATTGACGATCGCCCCCGTTTTCCGCTCGATCATATGCGGCAAAAGGGCGCGCGTCACGGCAAAAACGCTTTTCACGTCGCCGTCGAAAATCGCAGCGTAATCGGCGTCCGTCATCTCCTGAAACAAACCCGAAACCGACACGCCGGCGCAGTTGACCAGCACGTCAACGTGCAAAAAATCGGCAAGCACCGCGCGCACCAATGCGTTCGCCTGCTTCGGATCGGTCAGATCTGCCGCATAGGCTTTCGTCAGGGTTCGCGTAGAAAGTTCCTTCTCCAGTTCCTCCGCGCGCCCTTTTTGCGTGCGGAACGAGAACGCAACGCCGTAGCCCTGCGCCGCAAATTCCCGTGCGACCGCGCTGCCGATGCCACCGCTTCCGCCGGTGATCAGTACGTTTTTTGCCATACGTCCTCCAAAATTCGTGCATTTTGTCCGGAACGGGCGGCTGCCCGTCCCCCGATAACATCTCTGCCGAGCCGGGGCTTATACCCCGCCCGCGGCTTAATCTTTTGCCGAAGCTTCCCCGTCCGGAAAGAGTACTTCGCTGAGCAGCCGCGCCGCGGTTTCGATCATTTTGGGGCAAGGTCTGCCGCTGCGGTCGCCGTCCACGATTTTGCACCCTTTCAACAGTTCTTTGCAGACGATGGTTCCGTGCTCGGCGCGAAACTTCTGGATCAATTTTTGCATTACGCCGTATACACGCTGCTTTTCGGCGGGATCTTTCGGGTCGGAATATCCTTGCGTGCGCCCGACGACGTACGCCATTCCCGAAACGGCGCCGCACACTTCCCTTGCTCTGGAAAATCCGCCGCCGAACGCGCTGACCGTGCGCAGCAGCAGATCCTCTTCCTCCCCCAAAAGGTCGGAAAACGCCAGAACTACCGCCTGCGTACAGTTATACCCTTTCGCAAAATTTTCTACCGCCCGTTCCGCTCTCGTCATAACCGCTCCTTCGTTCCGCCGTTTTCCGCCGGAAATTTGTTCCGTTTTCCGGCGAAAATTTGTTCCGCTTCCGCCGGAAATTTATAAGCCGCAGAACCCTCCGCCGAAAGAAACTTTCTTCAGGCTTACGCCCTGCCGGCACTGCCGAACAGTTCCATTTTCTCCTTTGTGGCGACAAAAATTGCCTCTTCCGCCGCTTTTTTTGCGGAAAGATAGTCTTTGCCGGCGGCAAACGCCGCCTTCATTCCCTCTTCCGCAGCCGTCAAAAGGTCGGTAAAGATGTTGATTTTGGAAATGCCGCACGCCACCGCCTTTTTAAAATCCGCAGGAGAAACGCCGCTTCCGCCGTGCAGAACCAGCGGTACGTCCACCGCGTTTGCAATCTCGGTCAGCCGCGCGAAATCCAACTTGGGTGGAATTTTATACTTGCCGTGCGCCGTGCCGATAGCGACGGCGAGCGCGTCCACGCCCGTAGCCGCGGCAAAATCCACTGCTTCTTTTACCGTGGTGTAGCGGTCGATCACGCCGTTGTCGCCGGTCGCGGCTTCGCCCACGTGACCGATCTCCCCTTCGACCGAAACGCCTTTTTGGTGCGCAAACGCCACCATTTCCCGCGTGCGGCGGATATTTTCGTCCGGATCGCCCAACGATCCGTCAAACATCAAGCCGGAAAAGCCGAGCGAAAGCGCCTCTTTGCATTTTTCTTCGGTCAGTCCGTGGTCGAAATGCACCACGACGGGAACGCTTGCCCGCTTTGCCATAGCGATCAGTCCGGGGGCAAGATAACTTAGTTCCGCGTGCGGAAGCAACACTTCCGCCGTCCCCACGATCACGGGGGAACGCGTTTCTTCCGCGGCGGCGAACACCCCGCGGATCATTTCGGTATTTACGGTATTGAACAAGCCGACGGCGTATTTATTCTTCTTTGCGTCGGACAAAATCTCCTTTAACGTAACCAGCATATTTTTCTCCTCGTTCCGTTTTTTGCGATACGTCCCTCGTTTTCGGGAACGCGCAAGTCGCTTTTATTCCCCGATAACGGTCGCGCGCACCAGTCTTTCGTCGGTAAACCGATCGGTTTCGTCCGTGCTTCTGGTCGAAAATTCGGAGATCACCGCGCCCTCTTCCCCCGCCTGAAACCAATGCTTGGTATACGGCAAAATGGTGTATTGCTCTCCCGGATTCAGTACGATTTCGTGAAAAACGGAAACTTTGGTCGTGGGAAGTTTCGCCTGAATCTTTTCTGCGGGGGCGCCGTCCACGTACAGATACACTTTGCCGTAGCGCACGCGGAAAGTTTCTTCCTTGCCTTTGTTTCCGTCGGTATCGACGTGCCAGTGTTCCGCACAAGTCTGCCCGGGGAACAGCACCATTTCTTTGGCGCAGACGCGGTCGGTATTGACGTAGGTGATGATCTCCAGCCCGTTGTTATCGACCTCATTTAACCCCCAGTCCACCACTTCCACGCTCGCTTTTTCGCGGTCGGTCAGCACGATATGCGCCTTTTCGTAAAGAGCAAGCGCGCGTTCGACGTATTCGCCGTATTGTTTTTTCGTCAGCATTTTTCTTTCCTCCCGAAAATTTCTCTCTTTATAATCTCCGTTGCGGAAGCCATTCCGCTTACGGAATCTTTCTTTGATAAATTGGCTGCCGCCGCAAGGGAAGCGAACGCAAGCGAAAGTTCGTCCTCTTCCTCACCCGACAGTCGCGCGGCAAGAAATCCTGCCAAAAAAGCGTCCCCGGCGCCCACCGTGCCTTGAATATACCCCGCGGGAAGGTCGAGCGACGGCACGACCGTCCACTTTCCGCTTTCCACGTCCAGTGCGGCACCCGCTTCCGGCGCGTGCAGAACTACTTTTTCTTTGACCCCGAAAGAAGCCAGTTTCCGTGCGATTTGTTCCAGATTTCGGTAGAACGTACCCCCGTTTTCGGAACCGGACGCGTCCGTTACGCCCGCATACGGATCAATGCCCGCAATCTTTCCGCCCTCAATCTCGTTGATGACGAGGTCGTCCACAAATGGCAGCGCGGGGCGCACGATTTTTTGATAACGATCGCCGTTTTCGCTGACGACGTCCACCGACGTTTTGATTCCCCGCTTTTTCAGATCGCGCAAAAGGCGGGCGGCTTTGGTGCCGTATTCTTCGTCTTCCCGATCCATCGCGCCAAGAAGGAGCAGATAACCGAGGTGGAACCGGTCGCAAAACCGACCTTTCGGCAGCAACGATTCGTCCGCGAGATCGGAAGCGCCGCGATAGGAAAAAAACGTACGGTGCCCGCCGAGCTTTTCGGTCATCACGTCCGAAAAAGAGGTGAGCGCCCCGGGTACGGACTTCACGCCCGCCGTGTCCAGCCCCGCTTTCTTTAACCGATCCAGAAGAAACGTGCCGTCCCCGTCCTGCCCTACGACGCCGAACGCCTTTACGGTCAAAGCGGGAGCCATCACTTTCAGATCGATCCCCGAATTGGGAACGGCGCCGCCGACCGCGGTTTCCGCCGATAAAACGGAGGCGCACAGATCTTTTTTCGGATATTCGTCGATGATTTTTATGTGGTCTGCAATGATATTGCCGAAAAAGGCAACGGTCTTTTCGGTCGTTGCGACCCGTTTTGCAAGCGCGGACAACTTTTCCGCGTCGATGGTCGTTTTCACATTTCTTCTCCCTTATCTTATTTTAGGGTGCAGACGGCGTGTTTACCTCCGGGCCTTTTCAGCCGTCTGAACTTCTGCCGCCCCGCAAGTTTCGCGGTTTATTTTCCCTCGATATCGATATACAGCGCGATTTTGCCGGAAGCAAGCGTCTTTTGCACGTCGATCACGCGCTGATTTTCCGACCCGCGGAAGATGAGCGAGATATTCTTTTTCTCTTCCACAAATCTGCCGTCCACCAGAACGTCGGTATATTGCAGAATTTCGCGTACAAGCGGCGTGGCGGCGCGGCTGCCCTGCATCAGTTCTTCCCAGGTAAAACCGCTGTAAATCCACACGGTTTTTTGAGGGAAACGTTCCTTTACCTTTTTGACAAGGGCGAGAACACCCGCCTGATTTTCGGGTTCCATGGGTTCCCCGCCCAGCACGCTGAGTCCGGAAATATAGTCGGGCGCCAGCGACTCCAGGATCTTTTGCTCGGTTCCCTCCGTATACGGTTCCCCGAAGGAAAAATCCCACGCTTCGTAATTGAAACAATTTTTGCAATGGTGCCTGCAGCCGGAAACGAAAAGCGACGTCCGCACGCCCTCCCCGTTGGCAATGTCATAAAATTTGATGGTAGCCGTGTTCATATTCTGCCTCTTGAAAAAGAAAAACACCGGGCATATGGCGGAGAACGCCTCCGCTTGCCGGTCAAAGAAAAGTGCCGAAGCACGACGAAAACGTAACCTCGCTTGCCCCGGTCAAAGTCCCGGCGAAAGAATTCTGCCCGACCGGTAAGCACCCTCGTCTGCCGGGTGAAGATTTCTTGCCGACCGATATTTTCCTATAAAGTATACCGCATAAAAAACATGCGGTCAACCGTTTTTATATTTTTCGCCCTCAAACAAAAAAAGGTTAATATATCAAAAAAACAAGGTTCCGGTCAGTTCATTTCCGGGACCCCTTTCCCCATCCCCGGTAAACCGGAAAACAGAAAAAAGCGTTCGGGAAAGAAAGAAGTTTTCTACTGAAAAAATCCTCTTCCCTCCCAAACGCCTACAAAATTACTGCTTTGCAGATTTTCGGTATTCGCCCGTAACGCTTACAGGTGCAGGACGCGATCCTTGATCTCCTGCGTTCTGCCCTGATTCCAGAACTGTGTGCCGATGTAGCCGCAGGTACGACGGGCAACGTTCAGTTTCGCCTGATCGCGGTTGCCGCACTTGGGGCATTCCCAGACCAGTTTGCCGTCTTCTTCCACGATGCGCATTTCTCCGTCAAACCCGCAGACCTGACAATAATCGCTCTTGGTGTTGAGTTCCGCGTACATAATGTTGTCGTAAATAAAGCGCATAACGGCAAGCACCGCGGGGATATTGTCCTGCATGTTGGGCACTTCCACGTACGAAATAGCGCCGCCCGGCGAAAGTTGCTGAAATTCGCTTTCAAACTTCAGTTTGGTGAACGCGTCGATTTTTTCGGTTACGTGTACGTGATAACTGTTGGTGATATACTGTTTGTCGGTCACGCCCGGAATAACGCCGAAGCGCTTCTGCAGACATTTGGCAAATTTATAGGTCGTGCTTTCCAGCGGCGTGCCGTAGAGGGAAAAGTCGATATTCTCCTTGGCTTTCCATTCCTTGCAGCGGTCGTTCATATGCTGCATGACCGAAAGCGCAAAGGGTTTGGCTTCCGCATCGGTATGCGATTTGCCGGTCATATAACGGACGCATTCGTAAAGCCCCGCATACCCGAGAGAAATGGTGGAATAACCGCCGTAAAGCAGTTTATCGATGGGCTCGCCCTTTTTCAGGCGGGCAAGCGCGCCGTACTGCCACAAAATGGGCGCGGCGTCCGAAAGGGTGCCTTTCAGCCGTTCGTGACGACACATCAGAGCGCGATAGCAAAGATCCAACCGTTCGTCGAAGATCTTCCAGAATTTTTTCACGTCGCCGCCCGAAGACAGCGCCACGTCTACCAGATTGATGGTAACGACGCCCTGATTGAATCTGCCGTAATATTTGGGTTTGCCGTTTTCGTCCACGTACGGGGTCAGGAAGCTGCGGCAACCCATGCAGGTGTAGCAATGCCCTTCTCCGTTTTTATCCACCTTATATTCCAGCATTTTCTTTTCGGAAATATAATCGGGAACCATACGTTTTGCCGTACAGCGCGCGGCAAGTTCGGTCAGGTAGAAATAAGGCTGCCCTTCGTACAGATTGTCGCTTTCCAAGACGTAGATCAGTTTGGGGAACGCCGGCGTGATCCAGGCGCCCGCTTCGTTTTTCACGCCCTGAATGCGCTGTTTGAGCGTTTCTTCGATGATGAGCGCGAGGTCGGCTTTTTCCTGCTCGTTGCGCGCTTCGTTAAGGTACATAAAGACGGTCACAAAAGGCGCCTGTCCGTTGGTGGTGAGCAGGGTGACGACCTGATACTGAATGGTCTGGATACCCTTCCGGACTTCCTCTCTCAGCCGTTTTTCGGCGATTTTGACGATAGATTCCTCGTCGGTCACGCCCACTTCGTACAGTTCGTCAGCCACTTCTTTACGGATCTTGGCTCGACTGATATTGACGAACGGCGCGAGATGGGTAAGCGAAATGGACTGTCCGCCGTATTGGTTGGAAGCCACCTGCGCGATGATCTGCGTCGCGATGTTGCACGCCGTGGAAAAACTGTGCGGTTTTTCGATGAGCGTGCCCGAAATAACCGTACCGTTCTGCAGCATGTCCTCGAGGTTCACGAGGTCGCAGTTGTGCATGTGCTGCGCGAAATAGTCCGCGTCGTGGAAGTGGATAATGCCCTGATCGTGCGCTTCCACGATGTCCTGCGGAAGCAGAATGCGGCGGGTCAGATCCTTGCTGACTTCCCCCGCCATATAGTCGCGCTGAACGCTGTTGACGGTGGGGTTTTTATTGGAATTCTCCTGTTTGACTTCTTCGTTGTTGCACTCGATCAAGCCCAGAATCTGCTCGTCCGTAGTGTTGGATTTTCTGACTAAAGCACGGGTGTAACGATAGGTGATGTAATTACGCGCCAGAGCGAAGGCGTGCAGTTCCATCAGTTCGTTTTCGACCATATCCTGAATTTCTTCGACGGAGGGGGCGCGATGACGATTTTTGCAGTTATTTTCCACCGTCTTTGCTACGACCGCAATCTGATCTTCCGAGATGCGTTCGGTTTCGGGAACGCTTAAATTGGCTTTTTGTACGGCGATTTCTATTTTACGTCTGTCGAAAGTAACTTCCGCGCCGCTGCGTTTAATGATCTTCATAACCCATTTCCTCCTTGTTTTTCCGGAAAATTTTGCCGGCACCGGTTTTGTGCGCCCTTCTCCCGGAACGATATCCTTTTGTGTGCCTTTTTATTGTACTACGGCGGACTTCAATTGTCAACTCTTTTCCCATATTTTGTGCTAAAAATTCAAAGTGATAATTTTTAACACAATATGTTGTGTTTTGAAAAAGCACAAAAAAAGCGGCGTTTTCCCTGTAAAACACGAATGATTTGCTTGAAAAACGGACAGAAATATGCTATACTTCCCTTTGGAAAAAATTACAATTTTCGGAGCGTTATGTTAGAACTGAAAGATATCGTGTACGAAACGGAAGAGGGCGGCGTGAAAAAACGCATCGTCGACGGCGTATCGCTGACGGTGGACGGACACTTTACCGCCATGACCGGACCCAACGGCGGCGGCAAGTCCACGCTTGCCAAACTCATCATGGGCATCTATCGCCCGACCTCCGGCAAGATCTATTTCGACGGCAAAGACATTACCGATCTTTCCGTTACCGAGCGCGCAAACGCCGGCATCGGTTTTGCCTTTCAGCAGCCGGTAAAATTCAAGGGCGTGACGGTGAAAGATCTGGTTTCCCTCGCCCACAAAAGCCCTCTTTCTACGGCGGAAGTGTGCAAATACCTGTCCGAAGTAGGGCTTTGCGCACGGGAATACGTGGACAGAGAGGTCAACGCCAGCCTTTCGGGCGGCGAACTCAAGCGAATCGAAATCGCCACCGTGCTTGCCAAAGGTTCCCGCCTGTCCGTCTTTGACGAACCGGAAGCGGGCATCGACCTGTGGAGCTTTCAAAGCCTCATCCGCGTGTTTGAACGCATGGCGAGCGAAGTGGGCGGCAATATCCTGATCATTTCCCATCAGGAACGCATTCTCTCCATCGCCGACCGTATCATCGTGATCGCAAACGGCAAAGTGGAAAAACAAGGGACGAGAGAGGAAATTCTGCCCGCGCTCCTTTCGGAAGGGTTCTGCCCCGCTTTGGTAAAAGACGAGCAGAAGGGAGGCGCAAAGTGCTGACCGAAATCGAAAAAAAAATTCTGCAGGAAGTCGCAGACCTGCATTCCGTTCCCGAAGGCGCGTACAACATCCGTCTGAACGGCAAGGCGGAGGGCAGACGTTCTTCCGCGCATATCGAGATCACGCCCAAGACCGACAAACCGGGCATCGACATCAAAATCGCGCCGAACACCAAAAACGAAAGCGTGCATATCCCCGTCATTCTGTCCAGGACCGGCTTGAACGATCTGGTTTATAACGACTTTTACGTGGGCGAAGGATCGGACGTCGTCATCGTTGCCGGGTGCGGCATTCATAACTGCGGCGGAAAAGAAAGCCGGCACGACGGCGTGCACACTTTTTACGTCGGCAAAAACGCGCGCGTATTATACGTCGAGAAGCATTACGGCGAGGGCGAAGGCACGGGCAGCCGCGTGATGAACCCCACTACCGTCGTTCATTTAGAGGAAGGGGCGCAGATGGAAATGCAGACCACGCAGATTGCCGGCATTTCGGACACCTGCCGCAAGACGACGGCAGACGTAAAGGAGAACGCAAAACTGCTGATCCGCGAAAAGATTATGACGAACGGCGTGCAACACGCCGAAACCGACTTTACGGTCGATCTCGTCGGCAAAGGCTCTTCTGCGGACGTGGTTTCCCGCTCGGTCGCGAAAGAAAACAGCAAGCAGGTGTTCCGTTCGCACATCATCGGCGACGCCGAATGTCACGGACACACCGAATGCGACGCCATTTTAATGGACAACGCGTCGGTTTCCGCCATTCCCGAACTGACCGCGGCAAACGTGGACGCGGCGCTGGTACACGAAGCGGCGATCGGCAAAATCGCCGGCGAACAGTTGACCAAACTCATGACCCTCGGCTTGACCGAAAAAGAGGCGGAAGACGTCATCGTCAATGGATTTTTGAAGTAAAGAATTTATTTGTTATTTTTATATTATATAAGATTATATAAGAAGCCATGAAACTTCCCCTTAGAGTTTCGATCTTCGCCATGTTTCAAACGGAAAGCGCAAAACGTCAGTTTTGCGAAGCGCGTCAGCGCAAATTTTGAACGCGCTTCAAAATTTACTTTCCGCGGTTATAGCAGGGTTTAAATTGCGGGCAAACGTTGTTCGCCCCGGCTTTTTGTTTATTGCGGGCGACCGATGGTCGCCCCTACATTTTGTTTTATTGCGGACGGCCGATGGTCGCCCCTACATTTTGTTTTATTGCGGGCGACCGATGGTCGCCCCTACATTTTGTTTATTGCGGGCGGCCGATGGTCGCCCCTACATTTTGTTTTATTGCGGGCGGCCGATGGTCGCCCCGGCTTTTTGTTTATTGCGGGCGACCGATGGTCGCCCCCGGCTTTTTGTTTTATTGCGGGCGACCGATGGTCGCCCCGGCTTTTTGTTTATTGCGGGCGGCCGATGGTCGCCCCGGCTTTTTGTTTATTGCGGGCGGCCGATGGTCGCCCCTACTTTATATTTGATTAAATATTTACGCCCGGGGCGCGGAGAAATTCTCCGCGCCCCGGGCGTGTTTGCTATCGACCCGTTTTAATATTGCAAATTTTATCAATCGTTTTGCACCCAAACAAAACCAACGCGATTCTTTGCGGGAAGCGCAAAAACGCCAGTTTTTGCAAAAAACCTGCAAAGGTTTTCAAATGTTTTGCCAAAGGCAAAATATTGGCTTCCCGCAGTTTTTACACAGGTGCAGTCCGTTTTATATTACGGGCGGCCGATGGTCGCCCCGGCTTTTTGTTTTATTGCGGGCGGCCGATGGTCGCCCCTACTTTATATTTGATTAAATATTTACGCCCGGTTACGCCCGGGGCGCGGAGAATTTCTCCGCGCCCCGGGCGTGTTTGCTATCGACCCGTTATAATATTGCAAATTTTATCAATCGTTTTGCACCCAAACAAAACCAACGCGATTCTTTGCGGGAAGCGCAAAAACGCCAGTTTTTGCAAAAAACCTGCAAAGGTTTTCAAATGTTTTGCCAAAGGCAAAATATTGGCTTCCCGCAGTTTTTACACAGGTGCAGTCCGTTTTATATTACGGGCGAACAATGTTCGCCCCTACTTTTAATCGTCGCCCTTGGCATTCGACAAGGCTCACACAAACACCGATCCGGCAAGGCGCCCGTCGCGGAAACTCCGCGGCGGGCGCAAAATTTTAATATTATTAACAATTAACGTTGCCGCGCCAATTCTTAAAAAAAGACAAAGATACAATAAGCGCCCCGAAGCCTTTCTTTTCAGGCTTCGGGGCGCCGATTCGTTTCAAAACCTTATCTCAAACGCGATTATTTTCCTTGCTCCGTTTCATGCTTCAGCGTAAAGGTCTGCAAAAGATTGGTGCCGGCATACGGGACGCACCCCGAGCCAACACAAACAACCCTGCGTATCCCGCGGCGCGGCAAAGCGCCGCAAAACCGAGCCTTACTCCAGTTCAAACGCGCCGGTGTACAGTTGATAGTACTTGCCCTTGAGTGCGATCAGTTCCTTATGGCTGCCGCGTTCGATAATTCTGCCATGATCGAGCACCATGATGACGTCCGAATTCTGTACGGTGGACAGGCGGTGCGCAATGACGAATACCGTCCTGCCGTGCATCAATTGATCGGTGCCGCGCTGCACCAGCGCTTCGGTACGCGTATCGATGGAAGAAGTCGCTTCGTCCAGAATCATAACCGGCGCGTCCGCAACGGCAGCGCGGGCGATAGACAAAAGCTGCCGCTGCCCCTGCGAAAGGTTCGCCCCGTCCGAAGTCAGCATGGTATTATACCCGTCGGGAAGACGGCGGATAAAGTCGTCCGCATTGGCAAGTTTTGCCGCCGCATAAACCTCCTCGTCAGTGGCGTCCAGTCTGCCGTAACGAATGTTTTCCATAACCGTACCGGTGAACAGGTTGGTATCCTGCAGCACAATACCGAGCGAACGGCGCAGGTCGGCTTTCTTGATCTTATTGATATTGATACCGTCGTAACGGACTTTGCCGTCCGCAATGTCGTAGAAGCGGTTAATCAGGTTGGTGATCGTGGTTTTGCCCGCGCCCGTCGCGCCGACGAACGCCACTTTCTGCCCCGGACGGGCATACAGCGTGACGTCGTGCAGAACGATTTTTTCGGGAACGTACCCGAAGTCCACGTGATCAAGCACGATATCCCCTTGCAGTTTGGTATAGGTGACCGAACCGTCTGCTTTGTGCGGGTGTTTCCATGCCCAGACGTCGGTGTGTTCCGCACACTCGGTCAGGTTGCCGTTTTCGTCCTCTTTTGCATTGACGAGCGTGACGTACCCTTCGTCGGTTTCCGGCTCGTGGTCCATCAGATCGAAAATACGCGACGCGCCCGCCAGACCCATAACGATGGAATTGAGCTGCTGCGAGCATTGCGAAATCTGCCCCGTAAACTGTTTGCTGATGGGAAGAAAGGACATGATGACGATAAGGAAGGAACGCACGTTTGCCTCCTCAAACCCGAAAACGGTGAGGTTGCGCACGCCCTTGACCGCCAGAATGCCGCCGACGAACGCGATTAAAACGTACAACACGTTGCCGAGGTTGCCCATGATGGGCATTAAGATGTTGGCAAAGGTATGCGCGCTTTGCGCGTCGCGGAAGAGTTCTTCGTTCCGTTCGTCGAAACCGCGTTCGGACTCCTCTTCGTGGCAAAAGACTTTGACCACCTTCTGCCCCTGCATCATCTCCTGAATATATCCCTCTTCCTTGCCGAGTGAGATCTGCTGTCTGATGAAAAATTTCGCGCTTCTGCCGCCGACGGATTTCGTGATCATCATCATAAGGAAAACGCCCGCAAAGATAACCAGCGACAGCCAGATACTGTAGCGGAACATAATGCAAAGCAGCGTGATCATACTGATGGAAGAAGCGAGCAGTTGCGGAATACTTTGCGAAACCAGCTGACGGAGCGAATCGGTATCGTTGGTGTAAACCGACATAATATCCCCCGTTTTGTTGGCGTCGAAAAAGCGGATGGGGTAGTTCTGCATGCGATCGAACATCATTCCGCGGATCTGGTACAAAAATTTCTGGGTTAAAATCGCCATCAGTTGCGTCTGTACGAAAGACGCCACGATGCTCGCGACGTACACGCAGCCCATGATGATGAAAATCTTCAGCAACGCACCGTAAACCGAGTTCCAGCCCGTTTCCAGCCCTTTGGTGATCTGCTGTAATAAGTTGTTCAGAAAGACCGAGGAAGCCACGCCCGTGACCGAACTTACGATAATGCAGAGAAAAACGACGCCAAGCAGTACGGGGTTGTTTTTGAACAGCATAGACAGAAGACGTTTCAAGGTGCCTTTTTTGGCTTTTCCGGGTCCTTGTTTCATTGCGCGCGGTGCTCTCGGCATATCACAAGCCCTCCTTTTCGTCCGCTTCTTTTTTATTCTGCGAATAATATAATTCCTGATAAATTTCGTTGTTTTGCAAAAGTTCGTCGTGCGTGCCGGCAGCGACGATGCTGCCGCCGTCCAGAATAATAATCCGGTCGGCGTCCTGCACGGAAGCGATACGCTGCGCTATGATGAACTTCGTGGTTTCAGGGATATAGGTTTTGAACGCGTTCCGGATCATGGCGTCGGTCTTGGTATCGACGGCGGAAGTGGAATCGTCCAGAATGAGGATCTTGGGCTTTTTGAGGAGCGCGCGGGCGATACAAAGGCGCTGCTTCTGCCCGCCGGAAACGTTGACGCCGCCCTGTTCGATATAGTGATCGTATTTTTCGGGGAAACCCTGAATAAATTCGTCCGCCTGCGCCAGCCGGCAAGCCTCTTCAATCTCCGCGTCGGTCGCTTCTTTATTGCCCCAGCGCATATTGTCTTTGATGGTGCCGGAGAACAGAACGTTTTTCTGGAGCACCACGGAAACGGCGTTGCGCAGGGTTTCGAGATCGTATTCCCTTACGTCCCTGCCCCCGACTTTGACCGAGCCGGTGCTGACGTCGTAAAGGCGCGGGATCAGGCTGACAAGCGAACTTTTTCCCGACCCGGTGCCGCCGATAATCCCCACCGTTTCCCCGCTTTTAACGTGCAGATCTATATCCGAAAGCGAATACCGTTCGGCTTTTTCAAAGTATTTGAAGTTGACGTTATCGAAGTCCACGCTGCCGTTTTCCACCTCGAAAACCGCGTTTTCGGGCGAAACGATGGTACTTTCTTCGTTCAGCACTTCGGAAATACGGCGGGCGCTTTCGATACTCATGATGACCATGACGAGGATCATCGAAACCATCATCAGGCTCATTAAGATCTGGAAGGAATAGGTCATAAAGCTTTGCAGTTCGGTCAGTTTTAAGACCTTTTCCTGCGAGTCGATAATCAGCCAGGAACCGAAGATATAGATCGCGATCAATCCCGCGTAGATGCAGAAATTCATAAGCGGCGTGTTGAACGCGACGATGCGTTCCGCCTTGGTGAACTCGTTTCTCACGTCCGAAGAAGTTTTGTCGAATTTTTGTTTTTCGTAGTCTTCCCTGACGTAGGCTTTGACGACGCGCATACCGCGGACGTTTTCTTCCACCGACTCGTTCATCGCGTCGTATTTATGGAAAATCCGGTTAAAAAACGGAATGGCTTTCCGCATGATGAGGGACAAACCGATGCCGAGAACAGGCGTGGTGCAGAGGAAGATCAGCGCCATTTTCGCGTTCAGCGTAAACGCCATAATAAGCGAGAAAATCAGCATGAACGGCGCGCGGATCGCGGTGCGGATGAGCATCATATAGGACATTTCCACGTTGGTGACGTCGGTCGTCAGACGAGTCACCAGACTTGCCGAAGAAAATTTATCGATGTTGGCAAAGGAAAAGCCTTGTACTTTATGATAGATATCTTTTCTTAAATTTTTGGCGAACCCGCTGGAAGCCGTCGCGCAGAACTTTCCCGAAAGCGCGCCGCAACACAGCGACAAAACCGCGATCCCCAACAATACCAGTCCGTATTTCAGGATTTCAGGGAGCAATTCTCCCGTTTCGCCCGCGTCGGAAATCTGCTTGATCTTGCCGAGGAGAAGCGTCATAATATACGGGATCAGACATTCCAGCACGACTTCGCCCGAAACGAAAATCGGCGTTAAGATCGACGCTTTTTTATACTCCCTGATAGACTTCGACATCGTGCGGATGACGGAGAAAAAGCCGCTTTTTTTGGCAGGTTTCTGCTTTTTTGCAGCGGTAGTTTCGACTTTTTTACCCATAAAAACCTCCGTTTGGGTTTTGGCGCTCCGCACGGGATTCCGGTTGCCGCACTTGCGGCGGAATCGCTCGGTTTCCCCTGTCGGAAAACGTCCTCTTTCTTTTTTCCATATAAAATATACGGGGCTATTATACAATAGTTTATCCGTAAAATCAAGCGTTTGAACGCCGTTTTTCAAAAAAATGTTGTATGTCAAACAATTATTTTTTCACGCAGAACGGTTGCATAGAAAAAGCAAATCTGCTATAATGGACGAGTTGCAAAGGAGAAAATCAAAAGCATGAAAAAAATCGGTTTTGACAGCGAAAAATACCTCAACCTGCAATCGGAACGCATTCTGCAGAGAATCGACGATTTCGGCGGCAAACTTTATATCGAATTCGGCGGCAAACTGTTCGACGACTATCACGCGGCGCGCGTTCTGCCCGGATTTGCGCCCGACAACAAGATCAAAATGCTGTGCAAACTGAAGGACCGCGCGGAGATCGTCATCGCCATTTCCGCGGCGGATATCGCAAAAAACAAGATGCGCGCCGACCTCGGCATCACCTACGATCAGGACGTTCTGCGGCTGATCGAAGTTTTCCGTTCTTACGGTCTTTATGTAGGGAGCATCGTCCTCACCCGCTTCACCGAAGAAAACGAACCGGCGAAAACCTTCCAGAAAAGACTGGAAAAGATGAAAATTCCCGTTTACCGGCACTACACCATCAAGGGTTACCCCAACAACGTGAAACTGATCGTCAGCGACGAAGGTTACGGCAAAAACGAGTTTGCCAAGACCTCGCGCGACCTCGTTATCGTCACGGCGCCCGGCCCCGGCAGCGGGAAAATGGCGGTCTGTCTGAGTCAACTTTATCACGAACACAAACGCGGGCGCAAGGTGGGCTACGCCAAGTACGAAACCTTCCCCATCTGGAATCTGCCCCTGAATCACCCCGTCAACGTTGCGTACGAGGCGGCAACCGCCGACCTTTCGGACGTGAATATGATCGACCCGTGGCATTTCGCGGCGTACAACAAAGCCGCGGTCAATTATAACCGCGACGTGGAAATTTTTCCCGTCTTAAACGCCATTTTCGAGCAGATTATGGGGACTTCCCCCTACAAATCGCCGACGGATATGGGAGTGAACATGGCAGGCTACGCTATTTCGGACGACGAGGCGGTATGCGAAGCCTCCCGGCAGGAGATTATCCGCCGCTACTTCCGCGCCCTGATGCAGGAACGGCGGGAGAATAAGGAACCGGAAGAATCCGAAAAAATCGCGCTTTTAATGCAGGCGAACCACATCGCCGCCGAAGACCGCAAATGCGCCGTTTTCGCCCGCGATATGGCGAAAAAGAAAAAGTGCCACTGCGCCGCTATCGAACTTGCGGACGGCACGCTTTGCTACGGCAAGACGGGTAAACTGTTCGGCTGTTCTTCCGCCATGATTTTAAACGCGCTCAAGACCCTTGCCGGCATTCCCGACGACGAAAAAATCATCAGTCCCGAAGCCATCGAACCCATTCAGAAATTAAAGGTATGCTATCTCGGCAGTAAAAATCCCAATTTACATATCGACGAAATGCTGATCGCCCTTTCGATGAGCGCCGCCACCAACGAAAACGCGCGCAAGGCGATGGAAGCCATTCCCCTTTTAAAGGATACCGAAGTCCATACCACCGTGCTTTTGACCCGCGGCGACGAAAAGTCTTTCCGCAAATTAGGCGTGAACCTGACCTCCGACCCCGTTGTGGACAAGCACTGAGGATTTTGGTGCGGAATTGTTCGTCGGACTTGTAAAGCTTTATTGATAAAAATACTTCGCCATAGGCTTGCTTCGGAACTGTTTCACGGGCGTTGCGTTAATTATTTATTATAAACAGCAGAATGACAGAAAGATAACGCAGCGGCGCCCGTGGGTCTTATTTTACCCGCGGGCGCCGCTTTTTGCATTGCCTTATATAATGGTTTGCGTAACGATTTAATTTTACGCGGAAAAGCGCAAAAAGGCAAGTTTTTGCAGAAATCCCACAGGGCTTTTGGCTCTTTTGCAAAAACACAAATGAGTTGCTTCTCGCACAATATATACGGATGGAATCGCACAATATATGCGGACGGGATCATTCTTCCCGCGCGCAAGCGGCTGCAGATGTCGGCAATATAACTCCGTTTTCCGCCACACGCCGGAAAATGCACCCCGAACGGCAAAAGGCAAGCCCAAAGTCTGCAAATTATTTCTTCTTAAACAACCCGAAAAGACCTTTCTTCTCGTACGGGCGGACGGTTATTTCGCCCACGCCGTAGCCTTGTTCGCGAATAGCGGCGGCGATCGCTTCTTTATCCGCGTCGTCTTCCGCAACCACGACGGTCTGCCCCTTTGCGTGCGAGGAAGTCACTTTTTTCACGTTCGCCGCACGGCGGACGGCGTCGTTGACGTGCGACTCGCACATACCGCAGCGCATCCCTTCTACCGGAATTGTCAATTCTACCATAAATTTCTCCTTATCACGCCGGAAAATCCTGTCTCCGGCGCGTTTCATTATTGATTTTACTTTGAAAATCGCCCCGCCACAGCAAAAAGTCGGTCGTTTTCCGCTCTTTTCTTGGCAGAACCATTCTTAAGTCTATTATAGCGCGAACCGCAGGGCAAAACGCCCGCACGTTTTGGAGGGATTTTACGTCGTGCAGAAACCGCCTGCTCCCGCTCCGCTTTAACGCGCCTGCGTTATTATGCGCGTAAGCGACAGCATCCCTCATTCCTTCGACTGCCATTCCCTTTTCCTGCGGCGCTCGCCATACAACACGCGGGCGGGGAAACCGGATTTGGTTTCCCCGCCCGCAGCTATGTTTACACATACGATTTTTACCGCCTGCGGTTTTCCGCCGGCAATATCGATCTTCTCTTTTCTTCTTCTTTAATTCTACCGAAACGACCTGCGGACGGACGCGAAAAACGCCGCACCCTGCTCCGCTTCCGTAAAAAAGCGAAACCAAAACGCCCGTCTTGCCAGAACGGCAAAAAACACTTGCGTTTTCGATTACGACGATAGTATAGCACACCCGTTTTCCGATTGCAAGCATTTTATAGAATTTTTTAATATTTTTTTAATTTTTTCTTTTGCGGTTTCAAAACAGCGGCGACGTTTTGCAGCCGTTTTTACCAATAAGGTTCCCAAAAACGCCATACGTATCGCAAAAATCGGTACATTGCCACCATTTTGCCGCTGCGTTTGCGATCATAACCCGTATAAAAAAACGGAACCCCGCAAGGTTCCGTTTTCACACCTCCACCGCCTGAAAAACAGGCGGAAACAATATATAACGCAAATTGAAGTAGTTTCGCCGCCATCGGCTTCACGCCCGCGCGGCGGGCGGCGCACCTATAGCGACCCCGATTAAACAATGCCCTGCGCCATCATGGCGTCGGCAACCTTCAGGAATCCTGCGGCGTTTGCGCCAAGGACGTAGTCGCCCGCTTCGCCGAGGTCTTTCGCCGCGGCGTCGATATGGTCGTAAATATTTTCCATAATGGTTTTGAGTTTTGCGTCCACCTCGTCAAACGACCAGAATAATCTGCCGCTGGACTGCGCCATTTCGAGTGCGGAAGTTGCAACGCCGCCCGCGTTTGCCGCCTTGCCGGGCAGGAAAACGACGCCGGCTTTCTGCAAAACCGCGGTTCCTTCCAGCGTGGTGGGCATATTCGCCCCTTCCGAAACAAACTTTACGCCGTTTTTGACCAGCGCTTTTGCGGAAGTTTCGTCCAGTTCGTTCTGCGTTGCGCAGGGAAGCGCAACGTCGCACGGAATCGTCCAGATCCCCTTGCAACCCTCGTGGTATTCCGCGCCGGCTTTGCGCGCCGCATATTCTTTGATTCTGCCCCGTTCGACTTCTTTGATCTGTTTCACCAAAGCAAGGTCGATACCCGATTTATCGTATACGTACCCGTTGGAATCGCACATCGCAACCACTTTCGCGCCCAGCGACTGCGCCTTTTCCACCGCATAAATTGCGACGTTTCCGGAACCGGAAACCACCACGGTTTTCCCCTCGAACGATTCGCCGCGCGCCGCCATCGCCTTTGCCGTGATATAGACCAATCCGTAGCCGGTGGCTTCCTTTCTCGCAAGGCTGCCGCCGTAGGAAAGCCCGCGCCCGGTCAGAACGCCGACGTGTTCGTTTCTCAGCCGTTTATACTGTCCGAAAAGATAGCCGATTTCTCTGCCGCCGACGCCGATATCGCCCGCAGGCACGTCGGTATCCGCGCCGATGTGGCGGTATAGTTCGGTCATGAAACTCTGGCAGAAGCGCATGACCTCGCCGTCCGACTTCCCTTTGGGATCGAAGTCCGAACCGCCTTTTCCGCCCCCGATGGGAAGTCCGGTCAGACTGTTTTTGAGAATCTGTTCAAAGCCTAAAAATTTGATAACGGACAGGTTGACCGTGGGGTGAAAGCGCAGACCGCCCTTATAAGGACCGATCGCGCTGTTGAACTGCACGCGATAGCCTTTGTTGACCTGTACTTTGCCCTGATCGTCCACCCAGGGCACGCGGAACAACACCGCGCGTTCGGGTTCGACGAAGCGTTCCAGAAGTCCCGCCGCTTCGTATTCGGGGTGACGGTCGATCACTTTCTGGAGCGAATGCAGAATTTCCTTTGCTGCCTGATGGAATTCGGGCTGATCCGGATTATCTTTGATGAGTTTTTCTAAAACGCGTTCGGTATAAGTCATGTTGCTCCTCTCCTTCAAAAAAATATGCGCTATTATACCAAATCTGCCTGCAAAAAATCAAGTTTTTGAGCGATGATTTTTTATAATGATTTTATATGGAAATTATATCAAGAAATTATATCAGCGTTTTCGCAACCGGCGGCAAGGGAAAACGATGGCAATAACGGACAGGGCGCCCGCGGCGGAAAATTCCGCCGCGGGCGCCCTGCCTTTATACTTTTTTCTACGTTTTTCATATTCATTTACTCGCCTCTTGCCGTTACCGGATCACCGTTAAGACGCCTTACGCGTGCAACGGAAGCGGAAAAACGTCCGCACGATTCGGGCAATCCTGCTCCGCTCTTCATACGTCGTCCGCCGCAAATCCTGCAACGAAAGTATAAGACTGCTCGCTGCCTGCGAAGTTGATTTTCGCAGGCAGTTTACCACCTTAAAACGAACAGGCAATACCCGTCACTCTTCCTCGTCGTAGGGCGGCGGAGGCGGTTTCCCTTTTTTGCAGGGCGGGGGTTGCGGCTTCGACCGGATCAATACCACGTCTTCGCCGATTTTTTGAATATCGCATAGCGGAATAAACCGTTCGGACTTGCAGAACGCCCCTCTTTCGGGTACGGAAATACCCAGCACGCAACCGGTATCGAACGAGAACGCCAGATCGCAAGTCCGCCCCAGCCGCTCGCCCGTTTCCAGATCGACGACTTCCTTTTGTCTGAGTTCGCGAAAGGTAAAATCCATACTTCCTCCGCTGCCGGAAAACAAATTTTCCGCGTCTCGCCCCATTCGACGGCAAAGCCTGCTTCAAAGTCCGCCTTACCGTTCCATCGCCTTTTTCACGCTTTTGACGGCGTTCTTCTCCAGCCGGCTGACCTGTGCCTGCGAAATGCCCACTTCTTCCGAAATTTCGGTCTGCGTTCGCCCCTCGAAATAACGGAGGAAAAGAATGCGTTTTTCCCGCTCGGGCAAGGCGTCCATGGCTTCGGCAAGCGCCACGCGCTCGGTCCAGAGTTCCTCGGTGTTCTTTTCGTCGCCGATCTGATCCATCAATAAAACGGAATCCCCCGTTTTGCTCATCACCGGGTCGTACAGCGAAAGCGGATCGGAAATGGCGTCCAGCGAATACAGCACCTCGCTTGCGGCGATCTCCATGCGCGCGGCGACGTCTTCGACGGAAGGATCTTTTTTGCCCTCCGCTTCCAGTTCCTCGCGCGTTTTAAGGGCGCGATACGCCGTGTCGCGAATGCTTCTTGCCACGCGGAGCGAATTGCCGCCCCGGAAGTGGCGCTTGATTTCCCCGATGATCATCGGAACGGCGTAGGTCGAAAACTTGACCGCAAAGCGCGGGTCGAAGTTGTCGATCGCCTTAATCAGCCCCACGCACCCCGCCTGAAAAACGTCGTCCGCCGAGCCTTTTTTGCCCCAGAACCGTTTGACGATGGAAAGAACCAGCCGCATATTGCCCACAATGAACGCTTCGCGTGCGGCTTCGTCCCCCTCTTTGACGCGCGCCATCAGCGCGGTCATTTCCTCTTCGGTCAGTTTCGGGAGGCGCGCGGTGTCCACGCCGCAGATCTCCACTTTGAAATTCAAAATCGTTTGCCGCCTTTTGTCAATACCAAATCCAATCGAAACGATATGTAAAAGGCTTTGGTAGTGGGAAAACGATTTTATGTTGCGTTAAGAAAAAGGTTTGCGTTGCGTATGCCGGAATGCTCCGCGTTACGTTTTGCAGACTGCACTGCAGGGGCGAAACCCCTATGATTTATTGTTACGCAAACGGACGGCGTTTTATACCTCGTTTTGGAAAAATTTACCGATTTTTATATAACGTCCCCTGAAATCGGGAACGTCGTTTTTCCTGTGGCGGTTCGCAAAATCAAAAACGCGGCGCTTCGTTTCCGCCGCAGAAAACCGACCGGCGGCGTTTCCGCAAGGAAGGCGGGCGCGCCCCTTTTTTACGCCATTTTGGAAAATTCCTTTTTCAGACGCACGATGATCTTTTTTTCCAGCCGGGAGATGTAAGACTGTGAAATGCCCAGTTTATCCGCGACCTCTTTCTGCGTTTTCTCCTCCCCCGTTTTCAAGCCGAAACGCATCTCCATGATTTCCCGCTCGCGGTCGGACAGGCGGGACAGCGCACGCAACAAAAGTTCGCGTTCCGCGCCCGTTTCAATATCGCGGTAAACGACGTCGCCGTCGGTGCCGAGGACGTCCGAAAGCAGCAGTTCGTTGCCGTCGTAATCGACGTTGAGCGGTTCGTCAAAAGACACGTCGCCTTTGGTCTTTACCACCCGCCGCAGATGCATCAGAATTTCGTTTTCGATGCAGCGGGAAGCGTAAGTCGCAAGTTTGATTTTTTTGCCGACGTCGAAACTGTCCACGGCTTTGATCAACCCGATGGTGCCGATGGAAACCAGATCTTCAAGATCGACGCCCGAATTTTCGTACCGCCGCGCGATGTAGACCACCAGCCGCAGATTGCGCTCGATCAGGGCGTTTTTAACCGACTTGTCGCCCTCCGAATACCGCCGCAAAACGGCGCTTTCTTCCGCTTCGGAAAGTGGTTTTGGCAGCGCTTCCTTGCCGCAGATATAATGCAGCACGTTGCCGGGAAGCGAACGTTTCAAAAGCCAGAATTTGATTTTCAGCAGCAATTTTTTCAGCATAACAGCCCCCTTTTACGCTCCTTACCGCAGCGCCCGACTTAATTTTACGACCGCTGATCGCGGCTTTTTTTTGTAACCGCCTGCGCGGAACTTTCCGTATCCGTCTGCGCGGAACTCTCCCTGACCGTGTTTGCGGAATTCCCGTTACCGCCTGCGCGGAATCTATTTGCATGCGCGCCGCATTTTTGTGCGTTTTGCGCGCGGCGTTATCCATAAAAAACCTTGTTTTATGTATATGAACCCCTTTGTCCGCATATGCCGTCCGACCTGCATTTTACGGATCCAGAAGCGCTTCCGCACCAAACAAAAGATCGCAGCCGAGGGCGGAAATCGTCCCGTCCTTTACCGCCGCAACGTACGGATTTTGCAGGACGTACCCCTGTTTTTCGGTACCTTGTCCGTTTTTTGCGACACCTTTCCGCGCCATGCGTTCGGGAACGAATTCCGCCTTTTCCAGCCGAAAAACCGGCACTTCCTTTCCGCCGCCGGCGGTAGCAAGCCACATGGTGGAAAGGGTTTTGGCGTTTTCGGCGGTCAGCAGTTTTTTTGCCACGCGTTCGCTTGCGACGATGACGGGTTCGCCGCCCTTGGTCAGGCGGTTGCCGCTGTCGAAAAAAGCGCGGCAACGGACGGACTTCGTTCCCGAAAACAGGGTAACGTTGTAGTAAAAAGCGGACACGGCATTTAATTTTTTACCGTAAGAAAAGAGAAAGGAAAGCCCCTTCCAGACGAGAATTCCCGCCGCAAAAAAGAGGTAAAAAGGTAAATTCGCCACGGCAAGCAACCGTTCCCCGAACAGTCCGGAAGCGCCATAAAGCGTTCCGCCCAGCAAAAAGGTATAACCGATCGTCACCCCGTAAGACAGCAAAAATCGGCGCGTTCCGCGCGTGCAGATGCCGAGTTTTACCATGACGCCGCCCATCAGAATTTTGATAAGAAAAAACCAACCGCGCGGCAGCGATAAAAGCGGCGTAACGACCGAAAACAGCGCCCCGGTCGCCGCACCGAGAACAGCGCGCAGCCGGTTCGTCTTTGCTTTGGTCGTGCGCCCCGCGGCGAAAAGCAGCGCGGCATCCACCGCAAGATTATTCAAAAAAACACGTTCCGCATAAACGACCATCCGCCCCTCCTTCCGCCCCGAATTTTACCGATTTTAGCGCGTAAAGCGCTCCGATTATAGCCCGCCGAAACCGACGCCGCATTTCCCCGCCCGGCGGAAATTTTCCGCTATTTTGCACCTTTATCGTGCCGGCAGCCGAACGCTTCCGCGCCTCTTTCGTGCCGGCGGCTGAACACTTCCGCACCTCTTTCGTGCCGGCGGGAACTTACCATTTTTTGCACCTCTATCGTGCCGGCGACTGAACGCTTCCGCTCTCTATCATGCCGGCAACCGAACGCTTCCGCGCCGGGTGCAAGGTCTATCCTACCACACCGGAAAGCGAAAACCGTGACGTTTTCGGTCGAAGGAAAGAGAATTTTGTTGACCGCCTTTTTTACCCTCTCCCGCCACCCGCCAAAGAAAAGAATCAGTCCGTTTATCAAAAAAACCGCGTCGGTGTAATGAGAGACACACTCCTTTATAAACAGGAAAAGCAAGGCTCCCGCCGCCTGATAAAGAGAAAATATGGAAACCACGCCGTATTTACCAAACGGAAAATGCAACCCGCGCTATAGAAAAACAAGCCGCCGGGCAACCCGCAAGCATTCTCTCAACACAGGAGCGCCCGTCTAAAACACCCATAATAACCGTCTGAAAACACCCTTAATAGCCATCTAAAGACACTTTTAATAGCAAGGCGCCCGCCGCGGAAATTCCGCGGCGGGCGCCCCCTTTACTCTATTATCCTATTGAAACGAACCACTTTTAACGATCGGTCGTCACCCTTTTGCGCCGCGTTAAACTCCGCCTGCAGTAAAACCCTGTTCCCGTCAAGCGACTTTTCTGCAAAGCCGCGCTCCCCGGGAAAATCCGCCCCCGGAAAACACAAGCCCCGAAATCAGGACACGGTAGTGGGATTTTTCAGCGTGATCTGCAGCGCCTTTTCTTCCCCGTTCCGTTTTACGTTGACGGTAACGACGTCACCCGCCTGACATTGCATAATGAAGTCGCCCGCGGCGGAAATGCTGCCCGTCTTTTTCACTTTGCCGTTATAGGAAACGGAGATAAGTTCGTCCCCCACTTGCAGTATACCTTCCGCAACGCTGCCGGCGGAGATCTCCTTGACGGCAACCGTGGTAACCACGCGCGTAACGCCCTCTTCTTTGTCGTAGACGACGGAAACGCTTTCCATGCCGACCGAAATGCCCAACATACAGCGTTTGACCGAAATATTCTCGCGTCCGTCGCAGTTTTTGATGATGTTTTCCGCAACGTTTACTGCTATGTTGGACGGAATGGCGTAACCGATATTTTCCACCTCGTCGGACTTGACTTTGGCATTGACGATACCGATCAGATCGCCTTTTTCGTCAAACAGCCCGCCGCCCGAGTTTCCGCTGTTGATGGCAGCGTCCACCCGCATCACGCGGAAGGTCACCTTGGTCACGTCGTCCGCGCCCGTCATGGTGATTTCTTCGGAAAGCACGCTGACGATACCGCGCGTGGCGGAAATCCCCTCCGCCTCCGGATTGCCGACGGCAACGGCGTCGCCGCCCACTACCGCTTCGTCCGAATCGGCAACGGTCACTGCCCTTGCGGAAGAATCCTTCAACGTCCGGCTGTTTTCCACCTTTAAAACCGCGATGTCGTAGGTCATCGAACCGCCGACGTAGGTCGCTTTGATTTTATAATCGGTATATTCCATGCCGTACAGCATGACGAAAATTTCGCTTGCGATGCCGTATTTCGTGGTGCTTTGCGAGTTGTATACAACGTGGTAGTTGGTGATGATATACGCGTCGCCCGCTTCCTTATCCAGTTTATAAATGACGCCCGCGCCTGCGGAAGTGGACGTAGTTTCCTTCGATCCGCCCCAGATGGACGAAGAGGTGCTTTTCGTGGGGAAAACCGCGTACACGCTGACCGCGGAAAGCAGCGCTTTGTTGGTTGCGAACGACACGCCCGAAAGCGCGGCGGAATTTTCGGACAACGCTTTGGATACGAAGTCGAAAATATCGCCCGTAAAGCCGGCTTTTACCGCTTCTGCGTAAAGCGATTCGATAACCGTCGCGTCGCCCTTGTCACCTTTCGCGCCCTTCTCGCCTTTCAGGCTTTCCAGCCACTCGGCTTCGGTGCCGGTAAAACCGTTGTCTACCGCGACGTCGTACGCGGATTTGCCGCCGATCGTCTGAATGGTGCAGCCCGAAAAGACCACCGCCAGACAAACCATGAGCGCGGCAACCAGTGCAATCAATCCTTTTCTCTTTTGATTTTTCATATTCTTATCCTCTTTATTTTTCCGGTGAACGCCCGAAAGCGTCCGCCGCAACCGATTTCATTTTCCCGCAGCGCTGTAAATATCTGTATGTCTTTTACCCCCCGGGCGGCAATTCGCCCTTTTGCAGGCGATTCTGTTCATTCGCCGAACGTAACGGTAAAAGTCGTGCTTTCCCCCTGAACGGAAGTGCAGGTAATGCTGCCGCCCAGTTGCTTCACGATGGCGTCCGCAATGGAAAGCCCCAGTCCGAAACTTACCTTTTCGCCCTGCTCCCCGCGGGAAACGTCGACTTTGTAAAACCGCTCGAAAATGCGTTTGCAATTTTCTTCGGACAAACCCTCGCCGGTGTTCGTCACCTGCAGGGTCGCGCCCTTTTTGCGTTTTTTCAGCGAAAGCGTGATGGTTCCGCCGATATTGCAATACTTTTGCGCGTTGTCCAGCAAAATATTCAGCACCTTTTCCGCGCCCTGCGCGTTGGTGCGGACGACTACGTTTTCGTCCACGTCGCAATCCAGCGTTACGCCCTTTTCAAAGCAAAGCGCCTCGTAGCAAAGCGCGCAGCCGGAAACCAATTCCGAAAGGTCGGTTTCCACTTTGACGTCGTACGGGCTGCTCTGTTCGATCTTGCAAAGGTCGAGCATTTCCAAAATCAGTCCGTTCATACGCCTGACCTGCGCCGAAATCGCGCTGATCCACCGTTCGTTTTCGGCGACGGTAGAAGTCGGTTCCGCCGTAATCAGACTCATGTTGGCGGAAATGACGGTAAGCGGCGTTTTCAGTTCGTGCGAGGCGTTCGCGACCAGTTCGCGCTGTTTGTCGAACGCGTCTTTGGTGGGCAGAATGACGTAGTAGGAATACAGCCAACTGATCAGAACGATTGCAACGACGCCGCAGGCAAAGCCCAGAAACAGCGCTCTGCCCGAGCGCGCCACGTACTGTTTTTCGGTCGTGGAATCGTACACCGCGTACACGGTCACCCCGTTATCGTCGGTCTGTCCGAGATAGGAAAATTGCCTGCCGCTTTCCGAAAACCGCCCCGCGGTGTCGCGGAGGGAAGTCGCCATTCGGTTCAACACGTCCGCGTCGTAGCCGTCCTCGTTTTCAAAGGTGACCGTTTCGCCGAAGCGCACGATGAGGCAGTCCGAACGGAAACCCGTGTCCGGCGCGTCGCTTTTCGCCATGGCGATGCCGTCCCTGAGGGTATCCGCGATCTGGTTTTTCACCGCCCGGGTGTTGGCTAAAAAGGTAATGGCGAAGATCGCAAGCAGCAGTCCCGTACTGATCAGTCCGCAAAACAGTACGAACTTCAGCCGCGCGGTCAGAAAGACGTCGCGCTTTTTCATGCCCCTTTCACCGCCAGTTGATACCCGACGCCGCGTACCGCGGTGATGGATACGTCAGACTGCAAAAAGGCAAGTTTTTTTCTTAAAAAAGACATATATACTTCCAGATTGTTGCTCTCGAAATCGTTATCCCAGCCCCAGACCTTGGAAATCATCTCTTCTTTTTCCGCGACGAAGGACGGACGCTCGAACAAAAAGCGCAGAATACCGTATTCTTTGCCGGAAAGTTTGACCGACTTGCCTTTACATTCCAGCGTATATCCGGTAAGGGACAAGGTCAGGTCGCCGAAGTGCAATTCCTTATCGTGATAGTCGGCGCCGCGGCGGGACAGCGCGCGGATACGCGCCAGAAGTTCCTGCGTATCGAAGGGTTTTGCCAGATAATCGTCCGCTCCGGTATCCAGACCCCGCACCTTGTCTTCCGCTTGCGAAAGGGCGGTCAGCATTAAAACGGGAGTTTTGATTCCCGACTTCCTCAACTCTTTCAGCACGTCGAAGCCGTTGCGTTTGGGCATCATAACGTCTAGTAAAATGACGTCGTAAATACCCGAAAGCCCCAGTTCCAGCGCGTCGTCGCCGTCGTAGGCAGGCTCGGCTTCGTACTGGTTTTTCTTTAAAATGGAGCAAAGTGCCGCCGACAGGTTTTTTTCGTCTTCCGCAACCAGAATACGCATAATGTTTACCCTCCTTAAGTTTCAGTGGAATTTCGGATTTTTGCACGGAAACCGCGCTTTGGCTTTTGTTTTCCGATAATTGCGCCCGTTTTCCCGCTTGTTTCCCGCCGGAACGTTTCGCTTTTCCGTAAAAGCGCTTTACGCCGCGCCCTGTTTCTCCGTGGAAAGCGGTTCGTTTTTGCTTTGTTTTCGGATAATCTGCGTTGTTTCTTGCTTAATTTCACCGGGAGCGCTGTATTCCGGCGTCCTTCCGGCAGGCGGAAAACGAAAACGCAGCGCCCGCTTTTTGTTGTTTTATTTAGGATAGCGACGGGCGATTAAATAAATATGAAATCACACGCGTTTGTCTTTCATAACGATATCTTGCATTGCCGGCAAAACGACTCGGCGCGAAACCGCTTTGCATGTTTCTACGGCAAAACGCTCCGCAGAAAACTTTGCCCGCATTTTGAAACTATCCCGCATTATTATATCCTATTTGCAATAAAATGTAAAGACCGGCGGCGTATTTTTTACGGAAACCCCGCGCGGCGTAGCATATTTTTTTTGCAGGAGTCCGGCGCGGCGCCGGTTTATTTTTACGGAAATCCCGGCGCGGCGGGCGGCGCACTTGCACGAGAACTGCGGGCGGCGCGTTTTCCGGCGGAATAAACGCCGAAAAAGCCGAATTTTCCCCGGCTTATCCAAAGATTCGCAACCGGATCTTCACCCCTCCCCGCCCGGCTCTCCCCCTTGTCCGCCCGGCGTTTCGTACCTTGTTCTCCGCGCTGTTGTCCGTTTTTCACAAAAAAATTTTATGGAATCACTTTTTTTCGTAAAACCTATTGAAATTATGAGCGTTCCGTATTATAATAAGTGCAACGATCACAAAAAAGGAGAGCCCTATATGGAAGAATTCTACGCTAAAGACATACGCAACGTTGCCATGATCGGACACACCGGCAGTGGCAAGACCACCCTGACCGAGGCTCTGCTGTTCAACGCAAAGATGATCGATCGGATGGGAAAAGTTGCGGACGGCACTACCGTTTCGGACTTTGATCCCGAAGAAATCCGCCGCAAAATATCCGCTTCGCTTTCGGTCTGTCACGCCGTGGTCAACGGAGTGAAGATCAATCTTGTGGACGTTCCCGGATTTTTCGATTTTGAAAGCGAAAAGACGGCGGCGCTCGCCGCCTGCGAAAGCGCGCTGATCGTAATCGAAGCCGAAAAGACCCTTTCGGTCGGGGCGGAACAAGCCCTGCGCTTCGTGCGGGAACACAAGATCCCCGCCATTGTGTTTATCAACGGCGTCGATAAGGAAAACGCCGATTATTTTGGCGCGGTACACGCCCTGCGCGAACTGCTGCCCAGCGCCGCGGTCCCCATTCAGATCCCCGTCACGGAAAACGGCAAGATGCAGGGCTACATCAGCCTGATGAGCGGCAACACCTACGACTTCACCCCGGAAGGGCGCGAAAAACGCGAAATGCCGCCCGCGCTGAAAGCGGAATACGACGAACTGTTTTCGGAGATGACCGAAGTTGCGGCTTCTTCCGACGACGAATTGATGGAAAAGTTTTTTGAAACCGGCACGCTTCCCCGCGAGGAGGTGGTGCGCGGCGTGAAAAAGGGACTGAAAGACGGCACGGCGATCCCCGTCCTTGCAGGCAGCGCTCTATTTAACCGCGGCGTTATCAACCTGCTCGACAACCTGATCCGCCTTGCGCCCTCTCCCGCCGACCGCAGTATTTTTACCGAGCCGGACGCGAAATTTTCGGCGCAGATCTTCCAGACGGTCGCAGACCCGTTTGTCGGCAGACTTTCGATGATGAAGATCCGCAGCGGTTCCTTAAAAAGCGGCATGACCGTGACTAACCTTACTTCCGGCGGGGCGGAAAAAATCAACGCCGTTTCCTTCCCGCAAGGGAAAAAACAAGTGCCGTGCGAGATCGCGCACGCGGGCGATATTGTGGCGGTAGCCAAACTTTCGGGCGCCAAGACCGGCGACACTTTGGCGGAAGACCCCACTGCAGCCGCACTTCCGCGGTTTATATACCCCGCCGCAAACTATAAAGTTGCCGTTTCCGCCGCGCGGGGCGAAGAAGACAAAGTGTTTCAGGGGCTACTCCGTTTGCAGGAAGAAAACCCCTCGCTTACCATCGAAAAAGACCCGGAAACGGGCGAAACGCTGCTTTCCGCCTGCGGAGATACGGCGATCGACGTCACGCTCGGCAAACTGAAAAACAAGTTCGGCGTGACGGCAAGTTTCCGCCTGCCGAAGATTCCCTACCGCGAAAGTATCCGTAAGTCCGCGGAAGCGCGCGGCAAGCACAAAAAGCAGACGGGCGGGCACGGACAGTACGGCGACGCCGCCATCCGGTTTGAACCCACCGACGAACCCTTTGTGTTTGCGGATGAAATCGTCGGGGGCGTGGTGCCGAAATCGTACATTCCCGCCGTCGAAAAGGGTCTTGCGGAGTGTATGAAGAGGGGCGTGCTTTCGGGCTTCCCCGTCACGGGGGTCAAATGCACGCTGTTCGACGGATCGTATCACGACGTGGACTCCTCGGAAATGGCGTTCCAACTGGCGGCGGCGCTTGCCTTTAAGGAGGCGATGCCAAAAGCCGCGCCCGTTTTGATGGAGCCGGTGTACGCCTTCCGCATTCGCGTGCCGAACGCCTTTTTAGGCGACGTGCTGGGCGATATGAACCGCCGCCGCGGCCGCATTTTGGGCATGGAACTTGTAGGCACCGACCAGATCGTTCTTGCCGAAGCGCCCCTTTCCGAAATGCAGCGCTACGCGGTGGATCTCCGTTCGATGACGCAGGGTCGCGGCAGTTACACGACTGCCTTTGAGCGGTACGAGGACGTCCCGCAAGCGGAAACCGCAAAGATCATCGCGGCGAATAAGGAGTAAGATTGCCGAACGAACGGCAAATTGCTTTCCCCTGCTTTTCGCGCGGGGCGTAAGGAATGCCATGCTGCGGCGAATAAGGAGTAAGGTTGCCGCGAAAATGAAGAATTCTGCTTGCCTCCTGCAGCGCAATCGAATTGCCACGGAAACGACTTCCCACGCAAACGAACGGGATTTACGACCGTCTGCGCGCGGCGAAAGATAAAACGAGCGTGTACCGCAAACTAAAATCAAGTCCGTTGAAGAGCATATTTATTAAGAAATAAACCCGTTTTGCACGCGGGCAATGCAATAAATACCTCCTGAACTCGAAAAGGGCGCCGTTTGTACCTATCGTACCGTATGAAACTCAAATAAAACTAAAAATAACACTTGCGGCGCCGGGCAAAAGTAAAATTTTGCCCGGCGCCGCCGCTTTTTTCTTGCTTTATGCCGCATTTATCTATGAGAGGGAAATTCCGATCTCCGGGGCGGCAGAATTCAAGGTAAAAAATTGCAAATTTTAAGCGGGCGGAAAGGATTCCCTTTCTGCCCGCTTTCTCCACACAATCATTTTTAAGTATTTTGTCTTTCAGGGGTGCTCTCTTATGCCGATAGTTACAGTTACCCTGACAGATCAGGAGCGCTTTTTCTTTTTCCCGCCCTTTTCGCCGTCCGGGAAAGTCGGTTCCGCACGGAATACTTTTTTCATGTACTCCGTAAAAAACCGAACGATCGCTTTATATTCCCTTTTTCCGGTCGAATAATTGAGTCCCACGCCGATTAAGGTCATCATCATGGCAACGACGACCGCCCACAAAATGCTGCGCAGAATAAGGTAGCCGAGCGCCGCGCCCATGACCGCCATGACCGTAGAAAAAATCGTCGATGACAGCCGATCCGCCGTCTTTGCGGCTTTTACGGGGGTCAGTTCTCCGTCGAAAATCGCCTTGCCGTTTTTTTCCGAA
This sequence comes from uncultured Clostridia bacterium, assembly GCA_934272745.1. Lineage (GTDB taxonomy): Bacteria > Bacillota > Clostridia > Christensenellales > Borkfalkiaceae > SIG402. The sequence continues at coordinate 62,551 of CAKQSI010000007.1, forward strand.
AGCGTCCCTTCGTAGGCGTAGCGGACGAAAAGTTCGGTTTCCTTGCCCTTGCCGACGTTTCCCACGCGGAAAGAAAATTTGTCTTCTTCGATCTTTCCCGCAAGAAAGCAGGAATTATCCGTAAAGTGTAATTTTTTATCGGAAACGGCAGCCGCGTCCTCTTTTTTCATTTTCGATTTGAAATGCAGTTCCATAGTTCTCCTTTTTATGTGGAAAATCGCGCTTTTGTTCCCGATTTCGGGGGAACGTACCACCGTTTTCGGGAAATTTACTCCGTTTTTTTTGGAAGCGCCGCCCTTTCTGGAATTTTTCGTTTTTTAAAGTGCCGACCTGCGCCCATCCGAAGTTATCGCCCGGCAGAAACGTTATCGCCGTTATGCGAAGCACGCCGCCAAAAGCAAAGTTATCGCCCGGCGCGGACAGCGATAAGCATTCCCTTCCCCATCCTGCCGCAGAACGCGACCGACAAAAACAGCATCAGATGCCCGAAAACAATGCCCGCAATGCGCAAAGCGTTTTTATTCTTCCTGCGATTCTTTTTCATGATTTCCTTCTTGCAAAAGCTGCAAATTTTCGTGAATTTTAGTAAGCGTTCCGTAAAAAGCGGTAAGTTCGTCTATCGGAATATCTTCGGTGACCGCCGCCTCGAACGCGCGCCGTTCCCCGTCCAGTTTTTCGTGCATGGCAAGCGCTTTTTTGGTCAGCATCAACTTTTTCATGCGCTTGTCCGTCTTGTCCGCTTCGGTGCGCACCAGTCCTTTCTGCTCCATCAGCGCCACCACTTTGGAAGCGGTAGACCGCGTGATGGAAAAGCGCTTCTCCAGATCTTTCTGATAAGTATCCTTTCCTTTGCGGGAAACCAGATAGCCGATGATGAACGCGTTGGGCCCGGTCAGCCCATTCAGTTCGCGGAAGGCGGGCAGCCGGTCCAGACTGCGCATAAAATGCGTGGCAAGCGCGCGGATCTTCATACCGATGCCCGGCTCGTCCTCGGGCGGAATCGCCTTTTCTTTTTCGGGAGAACCGCCGGAATCCGGCTCCGGAAAAACGGCTGGAGATTGCACGGAATTTTCCGACATCGCCGCGCGCTTTGCACTACTTTCTTCCTTACGGCATTCTGCCGGAAAATCGAAGTCCTTCGCACGGCAGTCCTTTGCGGCAAAATCGCAATTTTCCCCGGGACAGCCCCTTGCGAAAGCATCCCCCGCCTTCCTATCGGAAAGCGGCATTGTACCGTCCGGCGTTGCCGCCGCGGCAGTTTTTTCTGACTTTTCCTTTTTCATTATCGCGCCTGATTTGTTTGATATGCAACATTATAGCGCGAACCGCACGAATTGTCAACCTTTTCTAAAGCTTTGCCGCCTTACCTATAAAAGATATCGCGCTCCCCGGTGAATCCGCCGGTGAAAGTTGCGCCCGCGGCGCCGGATAAACCGCCCCGAAAACGCCCGCATAATGCAGAGTTGCGCACGAAAACATTTGTAAAAGATATTAAATAAGGCGCCCCGCGGAAGATTTCTATCCGTTTGCAATCAATCGCCGCAAAGGGATTCCTTGTAGCGCGGCGCCCCGCGGAAGAATCTTCCGCGGGGCGCCGCGTCTTTTTTATAATTCTTTTCTGCCGATCAAACGAATGCCATTCTTAGTTTTGCCATTCTTTCGCCGCCGGTTTACTTTTTCCCGGTTTGTTTATCCCCGCGGCTGTTTCGCAAGCATATTTACCATATAGGGCACGTTTACCGCACCGGCAAATAAAAACTCGCGCTTTCGCCCGACAAACGCCCTTATTTCTTTTTTGCCGCGGCGACAAATTCGCGGAACAGCGGGTGCGCGCGGTTGGGGCGGCTTAAAAATTCCGGATGGAACTGCACCCCGACAAAGAACGGGTGGTCTTTCAGCTCAACCGTTTCCACGATCTTTTTATCCGGGCTTTCGCCGGAAACCACCAGCCCCGCCTTTTCCAGCACTTCGCGATAGTCGTCGTTGAATTCGTAACGGTGGCGGTGCCGTTCGGAAATCTGCCGTCTGCCATAAGCGCGTTCCATCTGCGTTCCCGCCTGAATGACGCAAGGATAGCTGCCCAGCCGCATGGTGCCGCCCTTGGGCAGGTTGCGCTGATCGGGCATCAGGTCGATGACGAGGTAGGGCGACGCTTCGTTGAACTCTCTGGAATTCGCCCCCGCAAGATGCGCTACGTCGCGCGCAAATTCGATGACCGCGATCTGCATGCCTAAGCAGATGCCAAGATAAGGAATTTTCTTTTCCCGCGCGTATTTCGCGGCGCGGATCTTCCCTTCGATCCCGCGGTCGCCAAAGCCGCCCGGCACCAGAATGCCGGCGCAGTCGGACAAAATTTCTTCCGCCGCCTCGTCGGAAACGATATCTTCGCAATTCACCCATTTGATGTCCACAAACACGCCGTTTTCATACCCCGCGTGCTTTAAGGATTCCACCACCGAAATGTACGCGTCGTGCAGACGAACGTACTTCCCGACCAGGGCAATTTTAACGTGATTTTTCCGCGCGTGAATGCGCGACAGCATCTCGTTCCATTCGCTAAGATCGACGGGCGCGGGGGTCATGTGCAGTTCGCGCAGGACCACTTCGTCCAAGCCCTGCTTGTGCAGGTATACGGGGCATTCGTATAATTCGGGCAGGGTGATGTTGTTGATCACGCAGTCCTCTTTCAGGTTGCAGAACATCGCGATCTTTCTGCGCATCGCCTCGTCCAGTTCGGTGTCCGTGCGCGTCACGATGATGTCGGGATGGATACCGAAACTCTGCAACTCCTTGACGGAGTGCTGGGTCGGCTTGCTTTTGTATTCGTCCGAGCCGGAAATATACGGCACCAGACAAACGTGAATAAACACACAGTTTTCCCGCCCGACTTCGTAGGAAAACTGACGGATGGCTTCGATAAACGGCTGTCCTTCGATGTCGCCGACCGTTCCGCCGATCTCCGTAATCAGGACGTCTGCGCCCGTCGTTTCGGCGTTTTTGCGGATGAAGCGCTTGATCTCGTCCGTGACGTGCGGAATGATCTGCACGGTTTTGCCGAGGTAGTCGCCGCGGCGTTCCTTTTGCAGGACGTTCCAGTACACCTTGCCGCTGGTCAGGTTGGAATATCTGGTCAGATTTTCGTCGATGAACCGCTCGTAGTGCCCGAGGTCGAGGTCGGCTTCCAGCCCGTCGTCGGTAACGAACACTTCGCCGTGTTCGATGGGGTTCATCGTGCCGGGGTCAACGTTCATGTACGGGTCGAGCTTTTGGGCGGCGATTTTCAGCCCGCGCTGTTTGAGCAGTCTGCCGAGGGACGCCGCAACAATGCCTTTGCCCAGTCCGCTGACGACTCCGCCCGTGACGAATACGTATTTTGTCATAAGTTTGTCCTCCTTCTCTGTCGTGTAGTATGATAAATTTGTTTTTGCTGTCTTGCTTTGGAATTTCCCGCGTGCGCTTGCCTGCGCTCGTTTTCGCGCCGCGCACGCAGTTTGTTTTTTATGGTGTACCCGATAGGATTTTATTGCCCGGCAGGCGGAAGATTGACTGCCGCATATTTTTCGGGAAGCCTGCCGCTGCCGCAGAAGTTTAGCGCCGTTTCGGGAAAGGGCGGTACGGTTTGCGGTGCGGAAAGGGAAATTTCCGGCGTTTTTGCGGCAATTTTTGCCCCGAAAAAAGAAAAAAGGGCGTTTTTTTTTAGGGGATTGCAAATCCGCTAAGAAAAAACGTCCCGCCTCGGGCTGTCCCGAACCGCTATCTTGTTGCTTCCGGCAAACTGCCGTGGTTTTTGGAAGAATTGCGCCGCCGTCCGGAATCGTTTGGCTACCGCTTCTTGGCGCTTTTGCTACTCCGTGAGGCGCTTTTGCTACTCCGTGGGCGCTTTTGCCGCCCGCTTTCTTCCCCTTGCGGGAAAGGATCTTCCGCTTACGGCAAACACCGCCGGGCGCGCTTTCTCAAAAACGGAATGATTATAGCACTTCCCATTTCCGTTGTCAATCGGAGAAAGAAACTTTTTTTGCCTCTCCCTCAACTTTTTTTTGCAGGGATTTTTTGGCGGGGATTTGCGGCAGGGGTTTGCGGCGCCTGAAATTTGCAGCCACCTGAAACTTGCGGCGCCCCGCCCGCGCATGCGGAAATTTTCGACACCCCGCCCACGCGATTTAAGAGTTATGAATTGTATAAAGTCAAAAAATTATATTCACGCTTCCTTTCTTGCCCCTGCGGCGCGGGGCGAACGCCCTTGTGCCGCCCTCGGGGGAAACACTCTACGTTTTCACCGTAAAACAATTTTCCCGCCTGCGGCGCGTGTATATTACACACTGTGCCGCAGGGGCAAACTTTACGACACCTTTGACTCCTTTATAACAAGCAGGCGGGGCGGCTC